>NZ_LZXX01000106.1:236356-236594 GCF_001729305.1 Burkholderia sp. A2
CGCGAGCGTCGGCGCGACGACGAGCGCGACGAGCCGCGTGACCGGTTCGCGCGCCGTGTCGCCGTGCGCGGGCCCGGCTTCGTCGGGCATGAAGAACACGCCGTCGACCACCTGGGCAATCGCGTTGAGCTGATGGTTCAGGTACGCGAGCGACGTGCGCTTGCCGGCGATGTTGACGAGGTCGGCCTTGCGTCCGTGCAGCAGGAACCGGCCGTCGCCGAGCAGTTCGAGCGCGTCG
>NZ_LZXX01000107.1:0-45203 GCF_001729305.1 Burkholderia sp. A2
CGGAAATAGCGCAGGCCAAGGTCGTAGGCGGCCTTCGGCTGGGTCTTCGCGGTTTGCTTGAGCGCGGCGATGCGTGGATCGTCGCGGTCTTGCGTATCGTCCCTTTTTTGATAGGAGACCTGATCTTTAGGGCGATCGGAACAACCTGTGTCGTCGCAAATCCGTACCGTGCCGGCGGTGATCGACGGATCCTGCGCGCACGCGGCCAGCAGCAACAGCAGCCCCGGTGCGAGTAAACGGCGATACATGGGTACTTTCCTCAAGTTTTATTGGCGCCGCAATGCTTCGAGCTATCCCACCCCGCGAGCTCGTACCCGGTTTGCGTGCGGCGCAGCGGATACAATTCCATCCGCCAACGCCGACACGCATCCAAGGCTCTCTCAGGCTCTCTTCGAATCGTTCCGTCACTGTTTCATTGCCGCCGCTTTTCGCTGCCCGACCGTGGCCGGCATCGATCTCCAAACATGACGCAACAAACAATAGTGACGTGGTGAGCAATAATAATGGAGAAAAAAGACATGTCAAGGTCCATCGCGCGTTTAAAGTTTGCGTGACGCGTCAGCTTTGATATGCTCTTCCTCGCCCAAACCCTTGGAGACCCCATCGAGATGTCCACCAACGAGCAGGCCAACGTCGATCTCATCACCGCCAACAAGGTGCGCGATCTCCTGAACCGGAACGGCATTCCGCCGCGCAGTCACAACACGACGATCGCGAACGTGCTCGGCCTGAGCTTCTCGGTCGTCACGCGCAAGATGAAGGGCCTGATCCCGTGGAACCTGTCGCAGTTGCAGGACATCGCGACGCACTTCGGCGTGCCGCCCGCGATCCTGCTCGACGACAAGGGCACGCAGCCGGCCGCGGCCGAGATGATCGACGCGACGTTCGTGATCGAATCGAAGCGCTTGCGCTGCCGCGCGGCGATCTCGACGAAGGCCACCAGCCAGATCGAAACGGATTTCGTCGCGCTGCAATGGCAGGGTGAATGGATCGTCACCGAACGCCAGCACGCGCGCGAGGGCCGTACGTATCCGGTCGACGTGATCGAGCTGCGCTCGGCGCAACCGAACGTGTATGCGGCGCGGATCGCCGTGGTCGACGATTCGCACGACGTCGCCGAGACGGTCTGTGAATATTTCATCGAGAAAGGCGTGAACGCGATTCCGTACTTCGACGGCGCGAGCTTCCGCAAGGCGCTGGAAGTCGAGGATTTCGACGGCTACATCCTCGACTGGATGCTCGGCGATCAGACCGCCGCCGAACTCGTGCGCGGCATCCGCGCAAGCGAGAACAGCGGCGCGCCGATCTTCCTGCTGACCGGCAAGATCTCGACCGGCGAAGCGAGCGAGGACGAGATCGCGCACATCGTGTCGCACTACAACGCGCGCTGCGAAGAAAAACCGGTGCGCCTGCCGATCCTGTTTGCGGAAGTCGCCCGCGAACTGAAGCTCGCGCTGCCGACGGCGGCGAACTGAGAACCGGGCACCGAGCACCGAGCACGAGACCGGAACGACAACCCGCTGCACGAACCACCAGACCGAGGAAAAGACATGCGCGTTTCAACCATCTGGACCAAAAGCCTGCTGACGGCCTGCCTGCTCGGGATGGCCGCCGCGACATGGGCCGCGTCGTCGTTCACGTTCACCGTCGACGGCAAGATCAGCAAGAGCAACCAGCAAGGGAAGATGACCTACGTCTTTTCCGAGCAGGCGCTGATGGCGCTGCCGCAGCATACGATCGTCACGTCGACGAGCTGGACGCCGAAGGCGACCTTCACCGGCCCACGCCTGTCCGACGTGCTGAAGACGGTCGGCGCGCACGGCACGCAGATCGAATTCCGCTGCATCGACGAATACACGTTCACGATTCCCGTGTCCGATGCCGCCAAATACGGCGTGATCCTCGCGCGGACGATGAACGGCAAGGTGCTCGGCAACGACAACTACGGCCCGCTGTGGATCATGTATCCGCGCGACCAGTATCCCGACGAGCTGAAGACACCGCTCGGCGAAGCGAAGTTCGCGTGGCAGATCATCGGTCTGACCGTGAAGTGACATGACGCGGCGGCGATGGAAAAATAGAAAGATCATCCTGATCCTCGGCTCGCTGTGGATCATGGGATTCACAGCGTGGGCGTTCCTGCTGTGGGATCTCCTCGCCACCTCGGTCAACGAGGGCGTACTCGAGGGGCCGCGCGAAGGCGTGTTCTGGACCGCCGCGCAATACCGCAACGTCTACACGCGCTTCGACCGGCAGCTGATTCTCTACGCGACGCGCGAGGACGACGATTTCGATCACGTGCAGATGCAGCTCGACAGCCTGTCGGTGTCGTTCGGGTTCCTGCAGCGGCCGTCGGAGGTGTCCCAATACTGGCTGCGCATCCCGCGCGCGCGCAACGAGATCGACGCGCTCGGCGAATTCATGACGCGCCTGAAGCGCGAGGTGCCGCTGCTGCGCGACTCGCCGAAGCAGGCGCGGCAGGTGATCGACGAAGTCAATGCGTACTGGCCGAAGGTCAACGGCCTCGCGAACTACTTCCGCGCGATCGAAATGGCGCAGCGCGATTTCACGTTCCATCAGCTGAAGGAAAAGCAGCGCGCGATCCTGATCCTCGGCATCGTGCTCGGCGTGATGCTGTGCGCGCTGTTCCTGCTGCTGTTCTATACGATGCGCACGCGCGACGACCTGCTCGAGCGGCAAAACGCGGCGCTCGACGCGGAACGCAAGGCGTCCGATCGCGCGTTCGAGATGATCGAGGCGAAGAACGCGTTCCTCGGGATGGTCAGCCACGAACTGCGTACGCCGCTGCAGGCGATCTGCGGATCGATCGAGATCCTGCTCGCACGCCCGCAGTCCGACGCGAACCTGAAGACGATCCGGCGACTGCAGAATTCCGCGCTGTCGCTGGAAGCGCTCGTCAAGGACCTCACCGACTACATCAAGCTGCGCTCGACGAAGCGCGTCGCCGAACTCGATACCGTCGGCATCGCGCCGCTGCTTGCCGAGGCGCTCGAACCGCTGCGCGAGCGGATCGCGACGAAACGGATCACGGTCACGCAGCGCGTCGAGCCACCGGGCCTCGCGATCCGGTCCGATCGCAAGCTGCTGCGGCAGGTGCTGTCGAACCTGATCGAGAACTCGGTCAAGTACACGGCCGGCGGCTCGATCACGGTGGCGATCACGCTCGCCGACGCGCCGGCCGGCCAGCAGGTGAAGATCGCCGTGCGCGATACCGGCGCCGGCATCGCGAAGCAGCATCTGTCGAAGATCTTCGAGCCGTTCTATCGCGCGAACGACGCGGTCGGGCTGCACGTGGACGGGATCGGCATGGGGCTCGCGGTCGTGCGCGAAATCGTGACGACGCTGCGCGGCCATGTGGACGTGCGCAGCGCGGTCGGCGAAGGCAGCGAGTT
This sequence comes from Burkholderia sp. A2, assembly GCF_001729305.1. Lineage (NCBI taxonomy): Bacteria > Pseudomonadati > Pseudomonadota > Betaproteobacteria > Burkholderiales > Burkholderiaceae > Burkholderia > Burkholderia sp. A2. The sequence continues at coordinate 3,414 of NZ_LZXX01000107.1, forward strand.
CGTCGTGACGCTGCCGGTCGAAGTGCCCGGCGTCGATACGGCCGGCACCGCAGCCGGCGACGTGCCCGCGCTGCCGCCCGTGCTGCCGCACCGCGACCGGCGCGCGCTGGTGGTCGACGACAACGACAACGCGCGCGAGACGCTCGGCGCGATGCTGTCTGCGCTCGGCGTCGAGGCCGATCTGTGCGGCACCGGGCAGGAAGGCGTCGCGCGCTTCGGTACGGGCCGCTACGATCTCGTCGTGCTCGATCTCGAACTGCCGGACCTGAGCGGATTCGACGTGGCGCGGCGCATTCGCGCGATGGCGGAGCCCGGCGACGACGGCCGGCATCCGGCGATTCTCGGTGTCAGCGCGTATGAATCGGCCGCGTTGCGCGAGAACAAGCGGACGTTCGACGCGTTCCTGCCGAAGCCGGTTCACCTGCGCGAACTCGGCGCGCTCGTCGAGAAGCTGCTCGCTTGAGCCGCGCGTATCCGTCCGCTTGCCTGCTCGCCGGCTTTGGCTACTCGCCGATCAGATGCAGCACGATGTCGCGCCGGTGCGCCGCGCGACGATGCTCGAACAGATAGATCCCCTGCCACGTGCCGAGCACCATGCGCCCGTGCTCGACCGGAATCGACAGTTGCACCTGCGTGAGCGCCGTGCGCAGATGCGCGGGCATGTCGTCGGCACCTTCGGTGTCGTGCTCGTAGCGTGTGTCGTCCTCGGGCGCGAGCGTCGCGAAATAGCGTTCGATATCGCGCTGCACCGACGGATCCGCGTTCTCCTGGATCAGCAGCGACGCCGACGTATGACGGCAGAACACGGTGAGCAGGCCGGTGCGGATCGCCTGCTGGTCGACGAACGCGCGCACCTGCTGCGTGACTTCGACGAGGCCGCCGCCGCGTGTATCGACGCCGACGTGCGTGATGGCCTGTTGCATCGTCGTGACCTCAGGCCAGCGCGGAGAAGCCGTCGGCTTCGATCTGTTTCGCGTCGGCGGGGCGAACCACGCGCGCGACTTCGACCCCATCGCGCAGGAATACCAGCGTCGGCCACAGCTTCACCCCAAACGAGCGACCGAGCGGACGGCCGGGGCCGTCCTCGATCTTCAGGTGCCGCACGGCAGGATGCGCGGAGAACGACGCCGTGATCGCGGGCTGCGCGCCTGCGCAGATCCCGCACCAGTTCGCGCCGAATTCGATGACGGTTGCGCCGCCCAGTGCGTCGACTTCCGCGCGGGTCGGCGCGTTGGCGGTGTAGCGTTGCTCGGTGTCCATCAGACCCTCGTGTGCGTTGGCGGAACGTGACTGCGCGCGCCGGCGCGATGCGGGCGGGTGCAGCCTTCGATTGCTTACTGTAGCGGAAAAGGCCGCGCGGTGCCGGCTCGGTCCGGCACGGTGCCGGCGACGCCTGTGCGCGCGTTTCGTAAATGACACGCAAGGTATCGCAGCCCCGACATCGAGCGCGCGCGAAGCGAGCCGGACGGTGTCGTTTCACGCCAGGCCGCTCACTCTGCCGCGCGGTGATACATCGCAACGTATCGTGCCCGCGCAATCACTTTTCCGTGCATCTGATATGCAACGAGGGCCGGGCTCGACGTGGCGTTCACGTCGATACTTGGAACGGCAAGCGCCGACGCCGTAACGATGTATCGGTGCGACGCTCCACGAGGCGGGCAAGGCCCGCCGTATTTCGGCGCCCCGAAGTCGGTCAGCGTTTCGACGGCCCCCACCGGCATCCGCTTTGGATTGCCGGAGGCGCCCTTTTCGATCGACGCTTCCGACGCCGGGATATTGACGACGCCCCAATGCGCCCAGCCCAACCCGCCGGTCGGGGCATCGGGGTCGTGAATGGTCACGACGACGCTTTTCGTTCCGCGAGGAAGATGGGACCACGATATGCGTGGCGAGACGTTGCCGCCGTGGCAGCCAAATCCGCCGTAGACCTGTTCATTCGCGAACTGGCCATGGTTCAGGTCATCGACTTTAACGGAGAACACGCCCGCAACGGCGATTGTCGGCACGATCGACAAGAGCATCGCGGAGCAGATGGCCGATCGTGAAAAGAAACTGAATTTCATGGTGTGCTCCGTTGAAAAGGAGAGCGTTTCCGCGGCAGGCAAGAACGATCCAGCCGAACGAAGCGAACGGGTTGCCGGCTTCGTTGCGACCGATACGTCGGGTTGGACCGGGGACAAGCCGTGTACAACCCGCGCTGCAACAAATTGTAGATTTCGGCTCCTGGCGTTTGTAGCGCCCCCAACGTGCTCACCGTGTTGCCTTGATCGCAACAATTGACGACGGGCAAGCCTCGAGAGTGCGATCGCGACCGTCGCGCCTTGCGGGACGTTCCCGCTCGCCTGCAATCGACCGACGTGCGCATCGACGATCGAAAACCAGCACCGAGGACGAACGACATTAGCGGGTTGCGCTCCAATGTCGCCGGTGCAGGCGCCATCATCCTCAATGACATCCGTCACTTCACGACATGTTCGTGCTGCGTCGCGGCAAACCTGCAAGCAGCGCCAGTGTTCCGGGGAAGAGTCGACGAATTCGATGGTCCGCCCCTGTGCAAACACTCGGTTCCGTCGAAAAGAGCATCGCGGCGAATCAGATAACATACAGGCGACTACCTTTCCATGATCGAACCGACGGAGTGTTTTCAGTGATTCAAGCGACCTCAGTATTCAAGGACAACCTCGCGCAACTGCCGGCCATCGACGGTATCGCGCGCATCGATCTCGCCGGCGCGAACGGCGATGTGGTCGCGACCATCGAGAACCAGCCGGGCAAGCAGGGCTCGCTCGCGGTGTACAACTATCTGAAGCAGGTATTCGGCACGCTCGACGCGAAGGCGGCCGAACACGGCCTCGCGGTGTTCGCCGAGCATACGGCCGACGCACGCAATCGGCCGGGCGCGCACCCAAACGTCGATCGTCTGCTGGCGATCGTCGCCGGCGGCGAAGCGCTGCGCATCGACGTCGTCGCGAAGGGCTGACCCGTTGACGGCGCGCATGCGGAAAACCGCGATCGTCGCGTCCGTATTCGCTTCTCCGGCGACCGCCCGCGTGGCGCGCTTCATTGCTCTGGTCTCGGCTCACCGCTTCGCCATGACCAACGCGATCGCGGCCGTTGCCTTGACCGCGCTCGGTGGCACCGCTTCCGCTGGTCCGCCGCGGACGGCCTCCGAGATCGCCGGCGCGTCGCTCGTGCCGCTCGGCGTGCTGCCGCATGCGCCGGAGAAGGGTTCGCTCGATCCGTTCTGCGCGCGATATCGCGCGAAAACGACTACGGCGGCCGGCCGCGAGGTCGCGCAGCGCGACTGGATCGTGACGTCCGAGGCACCGCTCGGGCGCTACACGGTCGTCACGTTCGCGAGCGGATTCAACGCCGGCACGAGCGCGATCTGCTTCGCGCGCAACGGCAATATCGGCGTATTCGACGGCGCGACGCTCGTCGCGCTCGCCTACACCGCACGCAAGGCCGGCTGGCAGCTCGGCTCGGCCGATCGTCTGGAAAACGGCGCGCTGCTGATCTGGGGCGGCGACGGCCCGGCGCCGCCCGTCGGCGAACTGCACGAACAAAACGGCGAACTGCGGCTGACTCCCGTCGCCGCCGAAAGCACACACTGCAACGGCCGCGCGGTCGTGCCGAACGTGTACGGCAAGCCGCTCGACGCGGCTCGCAAGATACTGATCGCGCATGGCTGGCAACCGCTGCGTCCGCGCGATAAACCGGACGCGATGGACGGCGCGACGACGCTCGCGAAGCACGGCATCGTCGAAGCCGAAGCGTGTTCGGGCACCGGGATGGGGTATTGCGCGCTGCGCTACCGGAACGCGGCCGGCGTGCTCGGCGTCACGACGGTGGGCGGCGAGCCGGATCGGCCTTCCGCGAATACCGTGATCGACTATCAGGTGGCCTGTCGCAAACAGTGAGTGGCGTGCACGCCGCGCGTGCGCGATGCACGCGTCGCGCGATCCGTGCCGTCCGGCCATCGTCCGTTCGCTCGATTGACCGGCCTCGCGCGCCCTCCTAAACTGACTTCCCTTTTCCGCCGCACCCGCAAAAGGGACTGCCATGATCGCCCTCTCCACGCTCGCGCTGTTCTCCGGCGCGTGTCTCGCGCTGACCGTTACGCCCGGCCCCGACATGTTGCTGATCGCATCCCGCAGCGTGAGCCAGGGGCGGCGCGCCGGCTTCGCGACGCTCGCGGGCATCCAGGCCGGCACCTACTGCCACGCGCTCGCTGCCGCGTTCGGTCTGTCGCAGCTGTTCGTCGCGGTGCCGCTCGCGTATGACGTCGTGCGCTTCGCTGGCGCCGCCTATCTGCTGTATCTCGCGTGGAAGACCTTCCGCTCGGATGCGACCGCGCTGTCGCCCGTCGCGTCGCAACGTCGGCGCTCGACCGCGACGATCTTTCGCCAAGGGCTGACGACGAACCTGCTGAATCCGAAGATGGCGTTGTTCGTGCTCGCGCTGTTCCCGCAGTTCGTGCGGCCCGAGCACGGCTCGATCGCCGTGCAGATTCTCGTGCTCGCGACGGTGCTCAACCTGATCGGGATCGTCGTGAACGGCGTGGTGATTCTTTCCGCGAGCCGGCTGAGCCCGCGGATCGGCGCGCGCCGCCGGCCGTCGAAGGTGCCGCAGTATCTGCTCGGGTCGGTATTCGTGGGGCTCGCGGCGCGGCTCGCGGTGGCGGGGCGGAACTAACGCCGTCGCGATTCGTGGTACTCGGTCCACGCTGACACCGAATCACACGGCCTTCCTGAACCGGTTTTCCCGAGCGCGCTTGGGTCCGTACATCGTCACCGATCTCTCCGACCGAAGACAGGCGGTCGCGAACTCCCCTCACGTCTGACCACCGCGCTTGTCCGCCTTTGCGGACGGCCACCGCTCTCGCATTTTCATAACATATTTGTTACCATGCCAACTCATGGTTACGAGATCCAGTTCTTCAACGAGCGTGTAGCGGCGGGCGTCGCGTCGTTGCCGACTACCCTGCTTGCCCGGTACTTTGCACTCGCTGACCGCATGGAACGGTACGGCCCGAATCTCGGGGAGCCGCACTCCCGATCGATGGGAAATGGCCTGTACGAAATGCGATTGAAAGGCGTGGAAGGTATTGCCCGAGTGTTTTACTGCGCGATCGTCGAGCGGCGTATCGTCATGCTCCACTGCTACGTGAAGAAGACGCCCAGGACGCCGCTGAAGGAACTGGAAATCGCGCGTCGTCGATTGAAGGAGGTTCGGGATGGCAACGTATAAGGAACTCCGCGAGCGGGCATTGGCCGACCCCGCCGTGCGTACGGAATACGAGCGATTGAATCGCGAGGAATTCGCGCTGCTCGACGCGATGCTGGCCGCGCGGCGAGAGGCTGGCTTGTCGCAAGCCGATGTGGCGGAACGAATGGGCACGAAAGCGCCCGCCATTACTCGACTCGAGCGCGCGCTCGCCACGGGGCGGCATTCCCCGTCCATCGATACGCTGCGCAAATATGCGGCGGCTTGCGGCAAGACGCTCATGATCTCGTTCGCCTGAATCACGCACCACATCAAGCCTCGCAGCGCATCGGCGAATGTACGGCCGCTCCCGGATCGCGCGTGTTCAACCATCCGCCTCGCGTTCGCGCGTATCCGCGACGACACGCAACTTGTCGCTCTCGAACAAGCTCGCCGGCGTCACCGTGCGGCGACGCCACGGAATCCGGCCGAAGTACCAGATCTTCCAGAAGCCGAGCGGATGACCGGGATTCCGGCGCAGCAGCATGTCGAAGGTCTCGACGTCGCCGAGCACGATCCGCGTGGCATCGCGCACGATCTCGCGCACGAAACGCGAGCAGAACTGCCGGCGCGACGCGAGGTTGAAACCCGTGTCGTACACCACGCCGATCCTGCGCATCGCCGTGTCGACAAGCCGCCGCCGCTGCTCTGCATCGAGCGGCTGCTTCATCCGCGCGATCACGCATGCGCCGCGATCGGAGCGCGCGAGAAACCGCGACATCGTCGTCACGCGCGATAGCGGGAACGTGCTCTCGGCAACGAGCGGTTCCCCGTCGCGCTCGCCGACGACAATACCCACGTGATTCGTCCAGGAACGCGTCGCGTTCGCCACTTCGAGAAACGGCCGCACGGTCACGCGGATGAACACGATGTCGCCGATCTCGGGCTCGGCCGGCAACGACCGTTCATTGCGACGGGAAGCGCCGACGGAGAAGAAACGCCGCCAGTCCGCGCCGGGCGAGCGGATCATGAGCGGCTGGCAGCCGGTGTCGACAACCATACTGACCTCGCGCAAGTGGATATGGCGCGAGCATGTCAGTAGCGGCCGGGCTCCGCATCCGCTTCGTGTGCGAGGCGAGGTATTCGCGCCGCCCGGTGGCGGATTTCGATACCGGCGTGAAGCGGCGCGCGGGCACGGCTGCCGTCAGCGCGTCGCCCCCAGCGCGACGCGCAGCCGCTCCATCAACTGCGTGTAATGCCGCAGCACGTCGTCCTTCGGCACGACATTCGCGGTCGCAAAACGCTCGGACCACACCGGCTTCCACTCATACGAACCGTGCACGCTGCGGTCGCCGTCGGGCGCCTGGATCAGCGAGCGGATCCGCGCGTCGCGGCCCGGCCCCGTGTGCATTTCGAACAGCGCATGGATGAACGTGTGATACGCGTCATACACGTCGTCGTCGAACAGGTAGCGGTAGATGTGGAACGTGCGGTCGAGCTCGCGCTTCGCGCGGATCACGTCGTCCGGCGAGATGTCCTTCCAGTAGCCGATCCACGTGTAGAAGCACAGCAGCGCATTGAGCTGCGGCGCGACCGTGTCGTACAGCGCGAGCCGCTTCTCGATCAGCCGCTGGTTGGTCCACTGCACGAGTTCGAGCCGCTTCAGCCGGCGCGCGACGAGCCAGCCGAGACAGGCGACCGACAACGGCGTCAGCACGCCGAGCACGAGCTTGACGATTTCCAGCGAATTCCATGGCGTATTGAATGGCTGCATGTAGGGCTCGACAGGAAGAAACGCATTCACGGCGACGCACGACCCGGCGCGCCACGCAGCGCCGTTCGGCCGATCGCGTCGGCATTGACCGTTAGTTGCTTGCGCATCGAACACCGCATGACTGCGCCGGCAATGCATGCGATGCGACTCGCTCTGTCAGTTTATCGGGCGATTGTCACCGCGGCATGACCGCTCGCCGACACGCCGCCGCGCTACCGCCCTGCTTCAGGTCGGTAGCGCCGACGTGAGCTTGACCTTCTGCATCGGAATGTCGGTCTTCACGCTCAGCACACCGGGGATACGCGTCAGGTATTCCATCTGGAAGCGCCGGTAATCGTCGATGTCGGCCGCGACGACGCGCAGCAGGAAATCGCAGTCGCCGGCCATCAGGTGGCATTCGACGACTTCCGGCATCTGCTGGACGGCCTCGGCGAAACGGTTCACCGATTCCGCGTCCTGCCCCTTCAGCCATACGCGCGTGAAGATCGTCAGCCCCTTGCCGACCTTCGCCGGGTTCAGCACGGCCACGTATTTCTCGATCACCCCGGCTTCCTCGAGCAACCGCACGCGCCGCAGACACGGCGACGGCGACAGCCCGACCTCGTGCGCGAGCTCCACGTTCTGCATGCGGCCGTCGCGCTGCAGCGCGCTCAGGATCCGGCGGTCGATAGCGTCAAGTTTCATTTGGCATCCGATTCCAAAAAATGCTGGTATCCCACGCTCAATGCCAAATTCTGAGAAAAATCTGGCGACAACGCAACCCGATTCGAGTCAAAAAAGCAGACAATCCCTTCCCCGAAGGAGGAGTAATGAGCAGTAGCGTTTCAACGTCGTCCGGGCTTCGCGACAGGCCCGCCTATGTCGCCGAGATGGGTCGCGGTTTGCGCGCGGCGCTGCCCGTCATGCTGGGTTTCGTGCCGTTCGCGCTGGTGCTGGGCGCGCAGGCCGCGCAGAAAGGGCTGAGCCTGTTCGAGGTGCCGATGATGACGGGCCTGAACTTCGGCGGCGGCTCCGAATTCGCGGCGATCCATCTGTGGACGTCGCCGCCGCACATCGCGCTGATCGTCGCGATGTCGTTCCTCGTGAACTCGCGCCACATCCTGATGGGCGCCGCGTTCGAGCCGTATATCCGTCGCCTGCCGCGCCGCCGCGCGTTCGTCGCGCTGTTCTTCATGTGCGACGAGAGCTGGGCGATGTCGCTCGCCGACGCGCGCGAGCGCTCGGCGACGCACATCAGCGTGTCCTATTACGCGGGCATCTGCATCGGGCTCTACCTGACGTGGATCTCGATGACGACGCTCGGCGCGGCGGTCGGCCCGACGATCGGCAACGTCGAACAGTACGGCTTCGACATGGCGTTCACGGCCGTGTTTCTGGTGCTGCTGCGCGGGATGTGGAAAGGGGTGCGTGCGAGCCGCCCGTGGTTCGTGAGCCTCGTCGTCGCGGCAGCCACCCATCTCGCGCTGCCCGGCGCGTGGTATGTCGCGGCCGGCGCCGGCGCGGGGCTGATCGCCGCGCTGCTGTGGGAGCCGCGCGATGCCTGAGCTTCCGGATTTCGGCACCGTCGCGACGATCGTGCTGATGGCGTCGACCACCTACCTGTCGCGCATCCTCGGCTACGTGCTGCTGCGCAACCGCACGCTGAGCCCGCGGATGGCGTCGGTGATGGAAAACGTGCCCGGCTGCGTACTGATTTCGGTGATCGCGCCGGCGTTCGTGTCGACGCGCCCGGCCGACCTGCTCGCGCTCGCGATCACGCTCGTCGCGGCGACGCGCCTGTCGATCCTGCCGACGGTCATCGTCGGTGTCGTGTCGGCCGGCCTGCTGCGTTATCTGCTCGGCTGAGCGGGTTCGGCTCGCCACACCGGCACGCACATTCGACGACACGATAAACGGGCGCGCGATGCACCCGTTTTCGCGTCCGCGCCAGCCGGCACCCCGGGCGTGACACGACGATCCTCGCGCCGGAGTGCTAGCCTTGTGGCTTGCGCCACGCCGCACTCCCCACTCATCGCCCTTCACGAGGATCGTCCCGATGCAAGCAACCCGCCCGCTGTTCGACCGTGTCCTGCTCACCAACGACGACGGATTCGACGCGCCCGGCCTCGACATACTCGAACAGGTCGCCACGCCACTCGCGCGCGAAGTGTGGATCGTAGCTCCAGCCGAGGACCAGAGCGGCACGTCGCATTCGCTGAGCCTGCATGAACCGCTGCGCGTGCATCGCAAGGGCGAGCGGCGCTTCGCGGTGCGCGGCACGCCCGGCGATTGCGTCGCGATCGCGGTCAGCCACCTGATGAAGGGCGCGCGGCCGGACGTCGTGCTGTCCGGTGTGAATCGCGGCGCGAACCTCGGCACCGAAACGGTGTTTTCCGGCACGGTCGGCGCGGCGATGACGAGCATGCTCGTGGGCGTGCCGGCCCTCGCGCTGAGCCAGGCCTTCATCGATCGTCACGCGGTGCCGTGGGGAACGGCGCTCGCGCATGCGCCGGACGTGATCCGCCGGCTCGTCGCCGCCGGCTGGGACAGCGACGCATGCCTCAACGTGAATTTCCCGCCGCGGCCGGCCGACGACGTGCGCGGCCTGAAGGTGACGAACCAGGGCGCCGGCACGCTGCAGGGCGTCGAGATCGTGTCGGGACGCGATCCGCGCGAGATCGACTATCACTGGCTGAAGCTCGCGCGCGCACCGCGCGACGACGATGCGGATTCGGAAACGGTCGCGCTCGGCGAAGGGTATATCTCGGTCACGCCGCTCAAGTTCGAGCGCACGCACGATCAGGCGCTCGCGCGGCTGCGGTCAAACCTCGGCTGATCGCAAGCGCCTTCGAATGGCGCCGCCGGTTGCGCATGCGATGCCGCCGCGTGACCGCATCACGTCAGATTCAACCCGCCGTCGAGCATCACGATCTCGCCCGTCACGTAATCGGACGCGACGAGCATCGCGACCGTCTGCGCGATATCGTCCGGCGTCGCCGCGCGGCGCATCGGCGCGCGTTCGCGCCAGAGCTGCTGCGCGTCCGTCCAGTCGGCGGTCAGCGGCGTATCGACGAGCCCCGGCGCGACCGCATTGACGCGAATCGCGGGAGCAAGCGTGCGCGCGAGCAGCCGCGTCGTGTGATTGAGTGCAGCCTTCGCGGCCGCATACGGAATCGACGCGCCCTTCGGCCGCACGCCTGCATGCGAGCTGACGTTCACGACGCACCCGGCCCGCCCGCGCGACGCCGACTCGCGCAGCGCGGCCTCCGCTTCGGCCACCAGCCGGAACGGCGCGATCACGTTGATTTCGTGCATCTCGCGCCACACGTCGGGCGTGGCCGCCGCGAGATCGTCATGCGGAATCACGCGGCTGACGCCCGCATTGTTGACGAGTACGTCGAGCCGGCCGTGCACCGCGAGCGCGTCGCGGATCAGCCGCACGCGTTCGGCATCGTCGGCGAGATCGGCCTGCACGTACGCGCCGCCGAGTTCGCGCGCCATCGCGCGGCCGGTGTCGGCCGAACTGCGCGAATGCAGGATCACCACATAGCCGTCGGCCGCCAGGCGACGCGCGACGGCCGCCCCGATCCCCGACGTCGAGCCGGTGACGAGCGCGACCGGCCGGTGCACGCGCGACGCGCGCGGCTCGCCGGCGGCTTCGGTTTCTGGAGCGGTTTCGGTTTCGGCGATCGGGGCAGACATCGGCGGCAGCGGCGCGTCCATGGCGTGGGACCTTGTCAGTGGCGTTCCCGCATCATAAGCGCGACGGGGTCGCGGGAAGCGAATTCATCCTCATTGGCCGAACGGCCTGCTCCGGTGATACGTGCAATCGACCGTCACGGCCGTTTCGGCAACTCGACATACTCCTCGAGCTCGCCGGCGATATAAAGCCGCTTGCCGATTCGCGGGTATTCGCACACGTCGTGCTCGAGCCGCTGGCCGCCGACGAGCAGCTCGAGCGGCGCCTTGCCGGTGTTCTGCACCGTATGCGCTTCGCCGCCGCGCGGAAAGCCGATGAAATCGCCGGGCCCGATTTCACTGGCGTGCTCGCCGATCGTCACCGCGCCGGTGCCGGACAGCACGTACACGAACTCTTCTTCGTACAGGTGACGGTGATACTCGGCCGATTCGTGACCGGGCATCAGCGTGAGCAGGTGAACGCCGAATTGCGTCAGGCCGGTCAGGTCGCTGAGCTGCCGCTTGAGACGTACGGCATTGGGATTGAGCGAATGCACCGCGCGCGTGGGTTCCATCTTCGCGATATCGGCGGCCTTCAGCAATTCCCGGGGACAGGGAGTCGACATGGGGAACTCGCAAGCGTGAATGCTTCGGTTGGACGCGGTGCCGGCGCGGCCCGCGCGGAATGGCTATTGTCCGATATTTTCACGCTTGCAGACGTGCCGCCAACCCCGCCGCTGCGCTCCACTTCATCGCATGCCATAAAGTTGCACACGCATCCATTCAGGCGGCAAACGATGCGTGACGCTCAACTCACGTGCACGCCGCGCAGCTTCGTCAGCAATGCGACGAGACGATCGATGTGCGCATCCTCGGTGCGCCACGACGACACGCTGATCCGGAACGCCGGCCGCCCCTGCCACACGGTCGCGCCGAACCACACGTCGCCCGACGCCTGCGCGGCTTCGAGGATCGCCGCCGTTTCCTCGTCGGTGCCGGCGCGTACGAGCACCTGGTTCAGCACGACGCGGTTCAGCACGTCGTAGCCGGCCGCCCGCAGGCCGTCCGCGACCCGCGCCGCCTGCGCGCAATGCCGCTCGACCATCGTCGCGACGCCGGCGCGGCCGAGCGAGCGCAGCGCGGCCCACACGGGAATGCCGCGCGCGCGTCGCGAGAATTCGAGGTTCAGGTTCTTCTGCGCATCCTGCGCGCCGCTCAGGTACACAGCGTCGCTGTTCATCGCGGTGGCGAGCGCGGCCGCGTCGCGGCAGATCACCATCGCGCCGTCGTACGGCGTGTTGAGCCATTTGTGACCGTCGGTCGTCCAGCTGTCCGCGCCGTCGATGCCATCCGTCAGCGCGCGCTTCGACGACGCCCGCGCCCACAGGCCGAACGCGCCGTCCACGTGCACCCACGCGCCGGCCGCCTTCGCGGGCGGAATCAATGCCGCGAACGGATCGAATTCGCCGGTGTTCACTTCGCCCGCCTGCACGCAGAAGATCGTCATGTCGTCGAGCGGCGGCAACTGCGCCGGGTCGATCCGGCCGTGCGCATCGACCGGCGCGACGACGATGCGCTTCATTCCGAAGCCGAGCACGCGCAGCGCCTTCTTCACCGTGATGTGCGCGAGCGCGGAGATCACGACTTTCACCTCGGGCGCGCCGATCAGGCCGTCCTCGTCGATATCCCAGCCCTTGCGCGCGAGCAGCGCGCGCCGCGCGGCCACCAGCGCGACGAGCGTGCAGGCCGTCGCGCTGGTGCCGAAACCGACCGCGCTGCCTTCGGGCAGCCCGAGCGCCTCGACGACCCAGCGCGCGGCCTGGCGCTCGAGCGTCGCGGCCACCGGCGAATTCGCGTACGACGACGCGCACTGGTCCCACGCGAGCATCAGCCGCTCGGCCGCCGCCGCGGCCGGCAGCGTCGCGCCGATCACGAAGCCGAAGTAGTTCGGACCGTTCGATGCGACCGTCGCGGGTGTGCCGTGCTCGTCGAGCAGGCGCAGCACGTCGTCGGCCGGGCGTCCCGTATCGGGCAGCGCTTCGTCGAACGCGGCGAGGCCGGCCAGTGCGGCCGCATCGGGAAACGCGCGCCGTTCGTTCGTTGCAGCCAGATACGCGTGCGCGCGTCGGTCGGCGTCGGCCAGCAGGGCGAGTTCATCCATGTCGGGTGCCTCGGTCAGGGTCAGAGTTGGGAGAGATCGCGGCCGAGCTGCTGCAGCGCGCCGTCGATCCGCTTGTAGTACGTGAACTTGCCGACGCGGGTCGCCTGCACGAGCCCGGCGTCCGCGAGGATGCGCATGTGGCGCGTGGTCGTGGCCGGCGCGATGCCGAGCTTCTCGGTGATATACGTGCAGCACACGCCGAGTTCGTCGAAGTCGCCGTGCGGCTGCGGCGGGAAATGCTTGCGCGGCTGCTTGAGCCAGCGCAGCACGGCCAGACGGCTTTCGTTGGCCAAGGCGCTGATGCGGATAACGTCGTCCATGGGGTTCGGCTTCGCTTGACGTTTTGAATATTAGCTAAATGACGAAATGTGGGCAACGAATTTGAACAGCGGTTTCAGCCCGCGATGCCGCGCGCCCGTCGCACCGTCGCGCATTCGATGCGCTCACGGCGAGATCGCCGTCGCAACGTCTCGCAGGCCGCGCGCGGGCAACGTGCTGTTACGCGAGCGCCTCCGCCAGCCGGTCGATCAACGCGCGCACGCGCCGCGGCTGCGCGGCACGCCCCGGATAGACGATCTGCAGATCCACATCGCCCGGCGAGAACGCGCCGAGCACCTCGACGAGCGCGCCCGACGCCAGATCCCGTTCGACGTCGACCAGCGATTTCAGCGCGACGCCGTGCCCCGCGATACACCACGCGCGCACGAGCGCGCCGTCGTTGGCGACGCGCCGGCCGCGCACCACGATGCGCTTCAATACGCCATCGATGCTGAACGGCCATTCGGCATACAACTCCTGGCCGAAGCGCATCACGATGCAGTCGTGTGCGGCGAGTTCGTCCGGGTGTGTCGGCGTGCCGTGTGCGGCGAGATACGCGGGCGCCGCGCACACCACGCGCCGCGCACGGCCGACCGAGCGGCTGCGCAAGGAGCTGTCCGCCAGCGTGCCGCGACGGATCGCGAAATCGAGCCCCTGCCCGACGAGGTCGACATACCCGTCGCCGAGATGCAGGTCGACCGTCACGCCCGGATGTTCGGCCAGGAACGCGTCGAGGACCGGCACGACGCGCTCGCGCCCGAGATCGGCCGGCGCACTCAGCCGCACGGGCCCCGACAGCGTCTGCACGCCCAGCCGCACACGGCTTTCGAGCTCGTCGGCCTCGGCCAGCAGGCGTCGCGCACCCTCCGCCAGCGTGCGCCCCTCGTCGGTCAGGCTGATCGCGCGCGTCGTGCGCGTGAGCAGCGCCGCGCCGTAGTGACGCTCGAGCGCCGTCAGCCGCTCGGACACCGTGGCCGGCGACAGGCCGACCTCGCGGCCCGCCGCGGCCAGCCCGCCCTTCTCCACGATGCGCAGGAACAGCGCGAGGTTGTCGAGCAGCATTGTTCGCTCCTTCCGAAGGATATTTTCGCTATCTTCTGGATTATCCGGGAAAGGCGCAAACGGTACATTGGTCGCCTGACGATCGACGCGCGGCCGCGCCGCGCTCACACGACGAAAGGACATGCACATGGAATACCGTACGCTCGGCCGCTCCGGCCTCAAGGTCCCCGTCCTGAGCTTCGGCGCCGGCACGTTCGGCGGCACCGGCCCGCTGTTCGGTGCCTGGGGCAATACCGGGGTCGATGAAGCACGCCGCCTGATCGACATCTGCCTCGAAGCCGGCGTCAACCTGTTCGACACGGCCGACGTGTATTCCGACGGCGCGTCCGAGCGCGTGCTCGGCGCCGCGCTCAAGGGGCGCCGCGACCAGGTGCTGATCTCGACCAAGACGGGCCTGCCGACCGGCGACGGCCCGAACGACGCGGGCACGTCGCGCGCACGGCTCGTGCGCGCCGTCGACGACGCGCTGCGCCGCCTCGACACCGACTACATCGACCTGCTGCAACTGCACGCGTTCGACGCCGGCACGCCGGTCGAGGAAGTGATGTCGACGCTCGACGATCTCGTGCGCGCGGGCAAGCTGCGCTATATCGGCGTGTCGAACTTCGCCGGCTGGCAGATCATGAAGTCGCTCGCGGCGGCCGACCGGCACGGCTGGACGCGCTACGTGGCGAACCAGGTGTACTACTCGCTCGTCGGCCGCGACTACGAATGGGACCTGATGCCGCTCGGCGCCGACCAGGGCCTCGGCGCGCTGGTGTGGAGCCCGCTCGGCTGGGGCCGGCTCACCGGCAAGATCCGGCGCGATGCGCCGCTGCCCGAAGGCAGCCGCCTGCACGAAACGGCCAGCTACGGGCCGCCGGTCGACGACGAACGCCTGTACGACGTGGTCGAGGCGCTCGACGCGATCGCGGAAGAAACCGGCAAGACGGTGCCGCAGATCGCGCTGAACTGGCTGCTGCAGCGGCCGACCGTGTCGTCGGTGATCGTCGGCGCGCGCAACGAGGAACAGTTGCGGCAGAACCTCGGCGCGGTGGGGTGGGCGCTGACCGATGCGCAGATCGCGAAGCTCGATGCGGCAAGTGCGGTGGAAGCGCCGTATCCGTATTTTCCGTATCGCCGCCAGGCGGCGTTCGCGCGGCTCAATCCGCCGATGCGCGGGTAAGCCGCGACGGCATCGGCATCAGGCCGGCCCACGTGCCGCCACTGCGAGACGGCCGCCTATCCGGTCGCCCGGCGGATACAAGAGTGGGCCGCCATTCATTTTCAGTAGCCCGACGGACACCATTCCTACGCGCTAATTTGTCCGCCCGATTCGATTCACCGGACCGAACCCCGGCCGCACTCACTCCAGCGGCCGCGCCTTGATCCACAGAAACAGCGGCACGCGCGCCCACTGCTTGAGCAGATCCGTATCGGCATGATCGGGCGGCGGCTCGCGCAGCGACACGATCGCGAACCCGGCCGCTTCCAGCGCTTCCATATAGGCCTGCAGCGGCAGCGACCAGCCCGCGAAGTGCATCGACAGCCCGTCGCGCGTTTCCACGCCGTCGAAATGCTCTCGCCCGAAATAGCTGCCCGTCAAAACGAACGGCGCGTCGGGCTGCGGCCCGGCAAAGCCGCCGCGGTCGCGGAACGGATGCACGATCGAGATGAACAGCGTGCCGCGCGGCTTCAGCACGCGGCGCGCCTCGTTCAACGCGCGCTGCATGTCGTCGAGATCCATCAGCACGTTGTAGGCCATCACGAGGTCGAAGCTGGCCGCGTCGAACGGCAGTGCCGCCGCATCGGCCAGTTGATAGCGATGCGCGGAATCCGCGTGACGCGCCGCATCGAGCATCGCGGGCACCGCGTCGCTCGCGGTCACGTCGTAGCCGAGCGCCTTCAGCTCGCGGCTCACGCGACCTTCGCCACAGCCGATCTCCAGCGCGGCGCCGGTGCCACGGCCGATGTAGGCCGCGAGCCCCGCGCGATATTTCCAGAACGCATCGTGGCCCGGCTTGCCGGCCCAGTCGATCCATTGGTCGGCAACCCGCGTCCAGTGTTCGGTAATGGCTTTCGTGTCGGTCATGCGTGCTCCCGCCCGGTGTGCGTCGTCAGCTCAGGATGCGCATGGTAAGCCGAAGCGGCGACAACGTGCATCGATTACCCCGTTCGGCCAGTTTCCGTTTCAGGTCACGACGTTCTACAGTTACGAGGACGCCACCCGCGCCGCGCACATCGCCCCGCTCGACGATGCGCGCCCCGATTCCGAGGAAAGCCATGCCGAGTCTCTTCGCCGCGCCCGCCGATGCCCCGCCAAGCGCCGTCGCCGCACAAACGCGCATGGTGCACGATGTGGCGACGCTGAGGCCGTCCGACTACCGGTCGGCGGACGGCGCGTCGTGGGTCATCTCGACGATCGCGCCGGCCGCCGACAGCGGCGCGAGCGTCACGGGCAAGACGTATTTCGACACCGCGAAAGGCCGGACCGTCCCGGTACCCGACGCACGCCGCCGCTATGCGAATCGCGGCACGTGGCAGGTCGTCGCGAGTTCGGGCGCGGCCGTCCCCGCGACGGGCCGCTACGACTGGCTCACGCTCGCGTGGCTGCCCATCAACCGGCGGCCGCTGCCGCAAACGCCCGAGCACCTGTATTCGCCGTTCATCCGCGGCGGCACGATCGTCTATCGGTGGAATCCGGCCGCGGAAGGCGGCGAGCAGTTCGGCAACGTGCGGATGATCTTTCCGGAATGGACTCGGCACGTGGTCGATGCGTTGCGGTCCGCGCCCGCTGCGGGGCCAGACGGCGCGTCGTCGGCCCCGCCTGCGCTCGATCGCCTGACAACAGACACGAACCCGATGACCGCCGTGCTCGACTTCGGCGATGCGCTGCGTGAAGAACCGGTGGACCGGATCGTTGCACGACTGCCCACGCTGCTGCGCGAGAAGGACCTGCACGAACTGTCGGCGGTCGTGTTCCTGTGTCTGTCGGCATCGCGCGAAGAGGACCGGCCGCGCTTCGTCGAAACGATCGACGCGACGATCGCGGGCACGGACGATCGCGCACGCCTGCTGGCGATCGCGTACGGCGCGTTCGCCGCGGGGCGGACGCAATCGGTTCCATTCCGCGACAGCGCGCTGAATGCACTCGTCAACGATGTATTCGGCGCGCTGAAACAGCGCACGACGGCACTCGGCGTGCCGGTCGCGCAAGGGTCGCCGTGGTACGAATTCTTTACCGCGTATCGACTCGGTGAAGCGGCAACGGGCAACGGCCAGTAATCGTCCGCGACGAGACGCCGTCGCGAAAGCAGTAGCCAATCTCCGACGCCGCTCGTCGCTCGCCGCACGTTATCTCGACGCTTCCGCGGTGCAAACCCGCCGCGTGGACCCAATACCGAATCGATTTCCCCTGCTATTCGACGATTTGAATCGCACCGCGCCATGCTAGCTTTCCGTTCGGCCATAAGGCCCATTCCAATAATCTCAATCAAAAGACCAATCATGAAATCTGTTATCCGCCATGCCGCGCTGGCATTCGTGACGATCGGCCTACTGTCGGGTTGCGCCAGCAGCGTGACGCGCGACGCCCGCGATCCGGCAGGGGCCACCGTGACCGCATCGACGCCCCAGTTCGGCAAGAAACCCGTGATCGTGAAGGTCACGCTCGACAGCGCCGCGCAGGAAGCATTGAAAGACAACCTGAAGTTCGACGCGAAGAAACTGCAGGAGAAAATCGAAAGCGCACTGGACGCACGCAAGCTGCTGGCCAAAGCGGATGCAACCGATGCGATGCACCTGAATGTCGAAGTCACCGGCATTCGCGTGCGCTCGAGTTTCTCGGCCGTCATGTTCGGCTTCATGGCCGGCAGCGATTACGTCGACGGCACCGTCACGTTCGCCGATGCCGACAATCATCCGCTCGATCACTTCAAGGTGTCGGCGTCGTATGCGCTCGGCGGTATCGCGGGCATCGACAGCATGCGCATGGACTGGCTGTACGAGAAATTCACCGAGAAGACGATCGCGACGCTCGATCCGGCGACCGCGGCAACGCAAGGCGACGCGGCATCGGCAGCGTCGAAGAAGCTGTAAGACCCGACGCTCGACGGATCGTGGATGCGCGGCCCGTCGGGCCATGGCGGCAGCCCCTGTGCCGCCGCCAACGACCGGCCTGGCCGGTCCAAACCGGGTGTCGCGCAATGCGCGAGTGAATGCCCCGTGCTCGCATCTGGCAGCGTTTCGATTCCGTTGAACCAGCCGATATGCATCGGATGCGGTCCAGCCCACCGACCGCCACGAGACACCCGCCCGCGCGAACGTCGCTTGGCACGACGCTAAAAAAAGCGGCCGCTCGCGAGCGGAGCGGCCGTCAAGGAGAGATCCCTATGCGGGATACCGGCGGACACCACACCAGACCGGCCTGCGTATTGTTGATGAACAGTATCCCGCTGACCATCAGACCGGTCTGATTCGCTGCACGTTGATGTGCACATCACGCAGTCCTGACCGCCCGAGCGTCTGTCGCGATCCGCAACACGCCGTTACGTTCTCGGCGGGAACCCCCATACGCGGCAATCGGTCGAAACGCCGCACGACCGTCGACGGCTTCATCGTCGCGGCGGACCATCCCGTCTTCTGCCCCGCTCGATCACGTCCATTCTTCCTATTTCATGCTGAGCATCGGTCCCTTCTCGATCCGCGTCGTCGCGGTCGCCGTCGCCGCGCTGCTGGCGTGGCTCGTCGCGCGTGTCATCCAGCGCCGCCCGCCGGACGGGCATCACAAGACCGCGTCGAGCCTGATCCTCGACACGCTGCTGCTCGGGCTGATGGCCGCGCGCGCCGGTTACGTCGCGCAATGGTGGCCGGACTATGTGGCGACGCCGCGCGCGATCGTCGCGCTCGGCGACGGCGGCTTCGACGCGCGCATCGGCATCGCGGCCGCGCTGGTGTTCGCGGGCTGGCGTCTGCGCCGCCTGCCTGCGCTGCGTCGGCCGGTGCTGGCCGGCATCGTCGCGGGCCTCGGTGCGTGGGGCATCGCGCAAGGCACGCTGGCGACGTTGCAACGCGGCGCGCCGCCGCTCGCCGCGATACCGCTCCAGGCGCTCGATTCGACGCCCGTATTGCCGGCGGGCTTCGTCGGCAAGCCGGTCGTCGTGAACCTGTGGGCGACGTGGTGCGCGCCGTGCCGCCGTGAGATGCCGATCCTCGAACAGGCGCAGCGCGATCATCCGGGCATCACGGTACTGATGCTCAACCAGGGAGAAAGCGCGCAAGCCGTTCGCGCTTTCCTCGAACAGCAGAGCCTGCGCTTCGATCACGTGCTGCTCGACCCTTCGCTGCATGCGATGCACGCGTATGGCTCGCGCGGGCTGCCGACCACGTTGTTCTTCAACGCGAAAGGCGAACTCGTCGAATCGCACATGGGCGAGCTGACCGCCGCACGGCTGAAGGACACCGTCACGCAACGCTTCGGGCAGTAATGGCCGACGGCTGACCGGAAGCCGCCCCACCTGTCCGGTATCGACCGCGTGACACGTCCACCCGGCAGGTGCCCGAATGCCTCATGTCCGTCCAATGGCCGGCGCCGCGCACGCGGCGCGATGCCGGCCCGGTCTTCCCGCGTCACGCCCTCAGAACTTGTGCCGAATTCCCGCATGCACCATCAGTTGCCTCGACGTCGACGACAGATCGGCCGCCCCGGGGATATAGGCCTGATCGAGCGATGAGCCGGTCGCATCGCCCGCGATCCGCTGGTAAGCGCCCATCAGATAGACGTCGGTGCGCTTCGACAGCGTGTAGTCGGCCATCAGCCCGATCGAATGGATCTTCGGCTTCGCGCTGCCCATGGTCGTGTCATAACGCACGGTCGTGTACACATACTGCGCACCGACGAAGAACGCCGGCGTGAACTGATACTTGCCGTTCACTTCGAAGTTCTGGTACTTGATCGCCGCGACCGTGCCGTCCGCGAGCGCCCCCGTCAACGGTTCGATCGTCTCGTCGCCGAACAGGTAGCCGACGTTCGCGCTCGGCCGCGTGACGTTGCTGTTCGTATACGCGAACCCCACCGTCGCGGACCCTGCGGTGTAGTTGATGCCCGCGCCGAAAATCCGCAATCTCGCCGACGCGAAGTTCGCATCCGCGCCGACCGACCCCGCGCCCGCGATCGCGCCGCCGGCCGTCGCGCCCGGGTTGCCCGCATTCAGGAACGCCGCGCCGACGAGCAGGCCGCCCTGCTCGTACTGCGCGCCGACGCTCCACTGCCGGTTGTTCGCGAACCCGGTGTCGTTGCTGAAGCTGTACGTGCCGCCGAACGAGAAACCGGCAAAATCCGGGCTCGACGCGGCGCGTTGCTTCATCGACTGCCTGCTGCACGTGATCCGCCAGCATGCGCGCTCCGCGCGCAAGGAGGATGTCGCGCTGTTTCACACGCTCACGCTCCTGATCTGACCGCAAGCGCGGCGCCGGAATCCGGCGCGGCTCAAATCAGACTCGTCCGATAGGCCCGGCGATACGCGATCCGTACACTCGGGCCCATGATTTCGCTGATCCAGTCCTCCTTCGATACGGCGCGCGATGCCGTCACCCGTGTCGCGGGCCGCCCTTCGTTCCTGCGCAAGCTCGACATCGCGGTGCTCGCGCTGATCGTCGCGAGCGTGCTCGTCGTGATGGCCGACAGCGTGCAGGAGCTGCACCAGCAATACGGCCACGCGCTTTATGCGGCCGAATGGGCGTTCACGCTGCTGTTTTCCGCCGAATACCTGCTGCGCCTTTGCTCCGCGAAGAAGCCGGCCGCGTATGCGCGCAGCTTCTTCGGCATCGTCGACCTCGTGTCGGTACTGCCGACCTATCTCGCATTCTTCTTCCCCGGCCTGCACGCGCTGATCGACGTGCGGCTGCTGCGCCTGCTGCGCGTGTTCCGCATCCTCGGGCTGTCGATCTATCTCGAGGAAGGGCAGATGCTGATCCGGGCGCTCACGCGCGCGCGGCGCAAGATCTTCGTGTTCATCGGCGGGATGTTCGTGCTCGTCGTGATTCTCGGCACCGTGATCTTTCTCGTCGAAGGGCCGGAGCACGGGATCACGAGCATTCCGGTGGGTGTCTACTGGGCGGCGGTGACGATGAGCACGACCGGCTACGGCGACCTGACGCCCGTCACGCCGCTCGGCCGGCTGATCACGTCGTGCGCGATCCTGCTCGGCTACGGGATCATCGCGTTTCCGACCGGGATCATGGGCGCGGAGCTGGTTGCATCGGCGCTGGAGCGCAGCCGGGCCAATACGCGGCCCGCCGACGGCGACGGGCCGTGCTGCCCGCATTGCGGTGGCGTGTTCCCGGTGCAAGGTACAGCGGATACCCCCGCGCACGGCCGCGTGCCCGCCAAAGGCCGCGACGCGCGATAGCCGCGGCAAGAATCAGCCCTGTCCTATTCAGCTTCCCTTCCCACTGGCCGACACTGAACTCATCGAGCGGACGACCGCGACCGATCGCTCCGGGCCGTAACGGCCTGCGCATCGGTCGCAAGCGCCGGCGGTTTTCAAGGAAGTTCGCATGAAACCGCCCACCCAATGCCCCGCTCGCATCCGTCATTTCATCGAGGAGTTCACATGATCATTCGCGCTACCCTGGCGACGCTCGTCGCCGCCACGCTGACGACCACCGCTTCCGCGCAGGTGCTCCAGGAAAAAAACCTGTCGTTGAATCTCGCCGCCGACATCGCGCAGCAAACGATCCAGGCCTGCTCGGCCAGCGGCTACGACGTGACGGTCACCGTGATCGACCGAAGCGGCATCGAGCGCGCGGTGCTGCGCGGCGACAACGCGGGGCTGCATACGGTGGATGCGTCGAAGCGCAAGGCCTACACCGCGCTGTCGACGAAAACGCCGACCGCCACGTTGGCCACGAACCTGCAGAAGAACCCGGTCGCCGCGCAAATGACGGCCATCGACGGTTTCCTGGTGCTCGGCGGCGGCGTGCCGATCAAGGCCGGCGACGAAGTGATCGGCGCCGTGGGTGTCGGTGGTGCGCCGGGCGGGCATCTCGACGAAGCGTGTGCGCTGCAGGGGATTGCGCGGGTACAAGCGAAGCTGATGTAACGAACCGGCCGCTCTCTGATGGAGCGGCTTTTTTATCGGGCGCCGACACAAACCGTGAAAGCGCCCGCTTCTCACCCCGCCTGCCCACCCAGCATCTGCACGAACGCGGCCAAGCCCGTCAGCATGATCTGCACGCCCACGCACAGCAGCAGGAACGCGGACACGCGCATCGCGACCTTCGTCCCTTCGCTGCCGAGATAGCGTGCGAGCGTCGTCGCGCGGCTGTAGATCTGCCAGATCGCGAACGCGACGAGCGCCGCGACCGCCACCGACACGACACCCGACACCAGGTAATCGCTCGCCGTATGCGCACGATTGGCATGCAGCGCGATGCCGGCCGCGATCGAGCCGGGGCCGATCGTCAGCGGCACCGTCAGCGGAAAGAACGCGCGCGACATCAGCTTCTGCAGATCGTCGCCATGCATGGCGACGTCGCCGCCGGCCGGGACGTCCGGTGCATTCAACATCGACCAGCCGGCCACCGCCACCGCGAAGCCGCCGCCCATCCGCAACGCCTCCATCGAGATCCCGAAGAAGTTCAGCACCGGCGCGCCGACGAAGAAGATCACGAGCAGCGTGAAGAACACGTTCGTCGCGAGCTGCTTCGACAGGATCGCGCGCTCGGCTTCGCTCAGCGATTGCGTGCGTTCGAGAAACACGAACGCCATGCCGAACGGGTTGATGATGCCGATCAGGCCCGTGAAGCCGAACAGGATTTCAGGGATCAGGCGGTCGAGCTGCATCGCGATCGTGCTCTCCGGTAACGAACGGGAATAAAAAAGCGGCCAGTCGAGAAGACCGGCCGCAAAGAGGAGATATCTCCATGATCCGGCACACGGGGGTATGCCGGGCCGCAGAAACTTGATTGTCGGGAATGTGAACCGGCAAGGGAATCAGTCGAGTCTGATTTTGTCGTCGCAGACCATCAGCATCGCGACGGCCGATCCCGGACAGACACCCTGAAACTGGCTGGACGCCACCAACGGCTCCGGCATATCTTCGCGCGCAATACGGACGAAACCCTGCCCGGCGAAGTAGTCTTCTGCCGTCGTGGTCAGCAACCCGACCGACCGGACGGCGCGAGCGCGGCATTGTTCGAGCAAACGGGCCACCAGCATGCGCCCCACACCGGCACGACGCGCGTGTTCGATGACGGCGATCGAACGCACGAGCGCATGACGTCCGTGGAACTCGATTCCGCCACATCCCACGATGCCGGATGCCGCATCGGCAACAACGAAATGCGGCAGATACAAGGCGACGCCCTCGGTCGGCAAACAGCTGACCCGAAGCAGCGCCTCGATCGAGGCCAGATCGGATTCGGTCGCTTGACGAATATGTGCCATGGTTGCACTCCCGGTTTGCTGCGACATCCCTGGATCCGACACGCTTACGCCAATCCAACCCTGCGCACCGGAATCTGGCCGAGCGCCCCGGCGTCGATTCGATGGCGAACGCTAGGCACGCGCTTGATTGACGCGTTTCGAAAGTTCTTCCGCGCTTTCCTTCCGCTCGCTATACCGATCGACCAGATAGGGACCGACATCGCGCGTGAGCAGCGTAAACTTCACAAGTTCTTCCGTCACGTCCACGACGCGATCGAAATACGCGGACGGCTTCATCCGCCCCGCTTCGTCGAATTCCATGAAGGCCTTCGCCACCGACGACTGGTTGGGGATGGTCAGCATGCGCATCCAGCGCCCGAGCACACGCATCTGGTTCACCGCGTTGAACGATTGCGAGCCGCCGCTCACCTGCATCACCGCGAGCGTCTTGCCCTGCGTCGGCCTCACGGCGCCGACTGACAGCGGAATCCAGTCGATCTGCGCTTTCATGATCCCGGTCATTGCACCGTGACGTTCGGGCGAACACCACACCATGCCTTCCGACCACATCACAAGCTCGCGCAGCTCGACCACTTTCGGGTGGCTCTCCGGCGCGTCGTCGGGCAGCGGCAATCCGCCCGGATTGAACATGCGCACCTCGGCGCCCATCGCCGTGAGCAGGCGCGCAGCTTCCTCGACCAGCAGACGGCTGAACGAACGCTCGCGCAGCGAGCCGTACAGCAGCAGGAACCGCAGCGGATGCGTGGATGGCGCCGCAGGCCGCAGTTGCGCGACGTCCGGCACGCGAAACAGCGTGGCGTCGAGTTGCGGCAGGTCGTTCAGGGAGTCGGTCATGGGGCGGTTCTCTCGTGATCTCGAACCCGGCATTCGTACCAGCCCTTCGACCGGTTGACGATGCGCACGACCAGCAACATCACCGGCACCTCGATCAGCACGCCGACGACGGTGGCCAGCGCTGCGCCGGAATGAAAACCGAACAGGCTGATCGCGGCCGCGACCGCCAGTTCGAAAAAATTGGATGCGCCGATCAGTGCCGACGGGCATGCGATGTCGTGCCTTTCGCCGACCGCGCGATTGAGCCAGTACGCAAGCGCCGAATTGAAGAACACCTGGATCAGGATCGGCACCGCGAGCAGCGCGATCACCAGCGGCTGCTTCAGGATCGCTTCGCCCTGGAACGCGAACAGCAACACGAGCGTGGCCAGCAGCGCGGCGATCGACCACGGGCCGATCTTCGTCATCGCGGCATCGAACGCAGCCTGGCCGTTCGCGAGCAGCCGCCTGCGCATGATTTGCGCGAAGATGACCGGAACGACGATGTAGAGCACGACCGACGTGAGCAGCGTCGCCCACGGTACCGTGATCGCCGACATCCCCAGCAGCAGGCCGACCAGCGGCGCGAACGCGATCACCATGATGCCGTCGTTCAGCGCGACCTGCGACAACGTGAAGAGCGGATCGCCCCCTGTCAGCCGGCTCCAGACGAACACCATCGCCGTGCACGGCGCGGCAGCCAGCAGGATCAGCCCGGCGACATAGCTGTCGAGCTGCTCCGCCGGCAGCAGCGGTGCAAACAAGTGGCGGATGAACAGCCAGCCGAGGAACGCCATCGAGAACGGCTTGACGAGCCAGTTCACGACGAGCGTGACGCCGATGCCTTTCACATGCCGGCGCACCTCGTGCAGCGCGCCGAAGTCGACCTTGACCAGCATCGGCACGATCATCACCCAGATCAGCAACCCGACCGGCAGATTGACCTGCGCGTACGTCATCCGGCCAATCGCCTGAAACAGGCCGGGCAGCGCCTGGCCGAAGACAATGCCCGCGACGATGCACAGCGCCACCCATACAGTCAGGTAGCGTTCGAAGACGTTGATGGACGACTTCGCGAGAACCTTGCGCGGCGGGGCGACGTTGACGTTGTTCATGGCGTGGGCGTCGGTGTTGAAGGGGCGGCTGGCCGCTCGATGCTTCGAATGGCAACGCAAGCGATCAATTTTGCGAGATAGCGGTCAGCGCCACCTGGAGTTCGGTGTTGCTCATGCGATCGAGCGGCAGCGCCAGCAACTGCAGCATCCGGTAGCCGATCGCCTGCCGCGTCAGTTCGAAGGCAAGACGCTTGCCGTCGTCGCCCGTCACGTTCGACGGATCGACGTAGCCCCAATGCACGTTGACCGGGGTGCCGGGCCAGTACGGGCACGTCTCCGACGCCGCGCTATCGCACACCGTGATGACGACGCGCATTTCCGGCGCACCGTCGCCGACGAACTCGTCCCAGCTTTTGCTGCGATAGCCGCCGACGTCGACACCGGCATTCGTCAGCGCTTCCAGCGCGAATGGATTCAGACGGCCGCTCGGCGCGCTGCCGGCACTGTATGCACGCACATCCTTGCCGAGCGTCGCGGCCCAGTGATTGAGCATGCCCTCGGCCAGCACGCTGCGCGCCGAGTTGTGGGTACAGAGGATCAGGACGTTCGTGGTCATGGGCGAAGGCGCGCGAACGCGCGTCAGGATTGACGGGGACGATCGATCTTCCCGGAAGGCGAGCAGCCGGACACCGGCGAGCATGGATTGCCGCCGCAACAATTCTCCGTGAGATAGCCGAGCAGCCCGTTCATCGTGTCGAAGTTCGCGCAATAGAACACGAAGCGGCCGTCCTGGCGGCTCGTCACGAGCTGCGCGTGCGCGAGTTCTTTCAGATGAAAGGACAGCGAGGACGGCGGCACGTCGAGCAGCGTGGCGATCCGGCCGGCCGGCATACCTTGTGGCCCGGCCTGCACGAGCGCGCGAAAGACCGCGAGGCGGGATTCATGCGCGAGCGCCGCGAGGGCGGCAATGGTTTCGTTGATTTCCATAATTCTATAATAGTCGAAATATGGAAATCAGGAAAGCGACGCCGATACACGGCGTCGCCGGGCCGTTCCGTCGGTCGATACCGGCCGCGCGACGCGCGCCGGTCAGCGCCCGACCAACCGCGTGTGACTCGGCAATTCAACCGTCAGATCGGTGCCGGCCGCTGCCGGCCGCGACGTGTCGCGCGTCGCGGCGAGCCATTGCGTAAACTCGGCGGCCGTCATGCCGACGGCCTGGGCCGAACTCGATACCGGCGTGGCCGCCGACGTATCGGTCGCTCGGGCAGCCGGTTGCGCATGCGGCATCGCGCCGCGTGCCGCAATCGCCGCATGTTGGACGGCAGGCGCGTTCGCGCCAGCCTGACGCGCCGCCTTGCCACGCGGCGCCCCTGCGGATTTCGCCGCCGGCCGCGCCGCAGCCACCGCAACCGGCTTGCGCGCCGACGATCCGCGATCGGCACGCGGCACCGCGGCTTCCGCGACGACAGCATTCGACGCGACAGCCATCGCCACCGCGACCGGTTCAGCCGCCGACCCGCTACCCGCGACGTGCAACGCGCGTGCCTCCGCGGACGCGGTTTCCGCCACCACCGTCGCGGCGGCCTTCATCTGCGCATCCGTCGGCGCCGCACGATCCGCCCGCACGATCGCGACTTCCGCCGCGTGGCCCGTGGCCCGCGCGACTTCCGTCGCCGCGACGGCCGCCGTCGGCGCTGCCGCGATCGCAGTCGAATAACCCGCGTCATGCTCCGCCGCATGCTGGCGTTCGTCGACCAGATGCGTCGCGACGATGCACGCGGCGCCGACCAGCGCACACGTCATCAACGTCAGACGCCAGCGACGGCGCAGCGGATGCGGGCGCACCCATGCACGGTTGTCCGAACCGAAATCCTCGGCGCGCACGACCTTGACGGGCCGCGCAGCGCCGACGACGTTGCCACCGTTCGCCGCGGGTGCCGGCACGCGCGGCGCGCCGTAGATATCGAACACGTGTTGCCGCGCCCGCCGGCTCGCCACGAACGGCCGGCGTCGGCGGCCGTACGGCGGCGGCACATCCGAGAACGGATGCGCGAGCGGAATCGCGTAATGCCCGGTGATGTCCTGCATGCTCATGATGTCGACGACGCATTGCGCGACATCCGACATCCGCCGCGGCAATCCGTGCTCCCGTAGTTGAACGAATGGCTCCGAGTATCGCCGTCGCCCCGGTTCCGGTAAATCGGACTGCGTCACCTTCGGTCCGATGCGACGGTCAGCCTGGTCCTACCGTCGCGCCGGGGTCGCCCGAACGGACGGCGCCCTCCCCGCGCGTACAACGCATCGCGCCCTCGCACCGTCCGTCGAACGCTCAACTGCCGCGATACACCGACACGTACCACGGCGAACACGCCACCGGCACGTGATGGTGCCGCGCCGGATCGGTCACGGTGAAACGCACGGGCACGACATCCGTCAGCGCATCCGCCACGCGGAAATACTCGCCGAGATGAAACCGCAGTTCGAACGCGCCGCGGCGCGCGAGATCGCCGTCCAGCATCGGCGCGTCGTTACGCCCTTCCGCGTTGCTGACCGCACGCGCGACGAGCACCGGCGGCTGCTCGCCCAGGTCGAAGAGTTCGATCCGCACGCCGGTGATCGGCCTGCCGGTGGCGACGTCCAGCAGATGCGTGCTGATGCCCGTCATGTCGTGCTCCTTTTGCGCAGGTGCGGCCGTATCACGTGCCGCGGTAATACGTGTAGTTCCAGCGGCCGAACTGCACTGCGACATGCAGCCGCTCGTCGTCGCGCGCGACTCGAAAGCGGACCGGCACGACCGTCAGGAACGGCGACGGCACGTCACGTGCACGAAAGTACTCGCCGACATGCAGCGTCAGCGTGTACGTGCCCGCGCGATACGCGTCGCCGGCCAGCAGCGGCGTGCCGGTACCGCCACGCGCATCGACGGTCGCACGACGCATCGGCACGTCTTGCGCGCCGTCGACGCGCGACAGCTCGACGCGCATGCCTTCGGCCGCGACGCCGTTCAGCATGTCGACGATGCGCACGGTCAGATCGGGCGATGCGTCGCGCCGCACACCGGGCGCGACGCCCGGCGCGGATGCCCCGTCGGCTGCCCATGCGCGCACGGCGGCCAGCGCGGTCGTCGCCAGCACGAGCCTGCGTCGCCCCGTATCGATCACGTTCTTCATGCGATGCGTCTCCGCGGGCGCGACTTCCATCAGAACCGGCCGCGCAGGCCAATGAACACTTCGTTCGACGACAGCTTCGACTTCAGCTGTTCGTCACGTGCGTTGATGCGGTTCGCGAACGTGTTGAAGCCCGTCTCGACGTTGCCCATGTCGACATAGCGATACCCGAGATCGATCGAGAAACGCTTGTTGATCGCATAGCTCACGCCCGCGCCGGCCGAGTATGCGAGGTTGGTCTGCGTCTTCGACGCGAAGCGGCGCGTATCGTTGGTCTGCCAGCCGTCGGCCGACACGATCGCGACACCGATACCCAGCGTGCCGTACACGGAGAAGCCGCGGCCGAGATCGAAGTCCTTGTAGCCGTTCAGCATCAGGCGCTGCGCCGACACGTGGAATTCGTTCGCGTTCGCGTCGAACGGCGCCCAGTAGCTGGTGAAGTTGTTGGTGCGCTTGAACACGTATTCGCCTTCCGCGCGCCAGCCATTGCCGAACTGGTAGCCGAGGCCGAGCGAGCCGGTGACGTTCGAACCCGTCTCCGGGCCGCCGACGCGGCTCGCGACGCGCGGGCTCGTCAGCTCCATGTTCACAGCGTTGTCGAACGCGCCGATGACGCGGCCCGTCGCGTAGTAGCCGGCGTCGCTCGCGTCGGCGGTCTTCTTCGTCTCCGGCGCGGCGACGGTATCGGCGAAAGCGGCGCCCGAGAACAGCAGGGCGAGCGTGGACGGCAGGGCAAAGCGCTTGATCATGGTGTATCGAATCCTTGACGATGAATGACGAGTCGGAGAAGCCGTCATCGTAGGAATCGCGCCGCGATCGTTGAACCCGTTCGGCTACGGGTTGCGCCTCCGTAGCGCTACGGAGGCGCGCCGCCCGCGAGCGCCGCGTAATCGCGCACGAGTTCGACCAGCGACGCGGCCTGCAGCTTGTCGAACACGTTCGCGCGATAGGTCTCGACGGTGCGCGGCGACAGCCCGAGTTCGCGGGCGATCTCCTTGTTGCTGCCGCCGCGCACGATCCCTTCCAGCACCTCGCGTTCTCGCGCGCTCAGCGTCGCGAGGCGCGCCGTGCGGGTCTGATCGGCGTCGTCCTGGCCACGCCGCGCGGCCTGCCGGCGCAGCGCCTGCTGCACCGTGTCGATCAGCTCGTCGTCGTCCACCGGCTTGCGCAGGAAATCGAGCGCCCCGCGCTTGAACGCGCGCCGGCACGCGTCGACGTTGCCGTGACCCGTCATCACGATCACCGGCAGGTCGCGCCGCGCGCGCAGTTGGTCGAGCGCATCGAGGCCGCTCATGCCCGGCATCCGGATGTCGAGCAGCACGCAGCCGAGCGCCGCGTCGTCGGCATCGGCGAGGAAGGCCGATGCGTCCGGATAGCAGCGCGTCGGCACGCCGACCGTGCGCAGCAGCAACGCGAGGCCGTCGCGCACGGCTTCGTCGTCGTCGACGATCGCGACGACGGAGGCGTCGCGGATTGCAGACGGTTGAAGCGAATCGCTCATGCGGCCTCCGCGGCCAGCGGCAGCAGCAACGCGGCTTCGACGCCGCCCGATGGCAGGTTGCGCACCGTGAGCGTGCCGTCCTGGCGCTGCGCGAGCGTGTCGCACAGCGGTAGCCCGAGGCCGAGTCCGCGCGCACGGGTCGTGAAGAACGGTTCGAACAGGCGCGGCAGCGTCTCTTCCGGCACGCCCGGGCCGTTGTCGGTCACGCTGAAGCGGTAGTGCTTGCCGACGCGCGCGCCGCTGACGCGAATCTCGCCACGCGATGCACCCGTGCCAACGCCGGCGCCGGCCAGCGCGTCGCGCGCGTTCTGGATCAGGTTGTGCAGGATCTGCTCGACCGCGATCGGCTCCGCGAACGGCCGCTCGCGCGCCGCCGCGTTGTGCCAGCCGAGCGCGATGTGCTCGCGCGCGCATTCGTCGCGGTACAGGAACAGCAGCGTCTGCATGATCGCGTCGGGATCGAGCGCGCGGCGCTCGCCGCCATGCGCGGTCGTCACCGCTTCGCGCATGCGCTCCAGGATCGCCGCCGCGCGCTTCGCCTGCGCGACGCTCGTCTGCAGCGCACGGCGCACGCTGTCGCGCTCGGTCGGCCGATCGAGCATGCGTTCGGCCGCACGCGTGTGGCTGACAATCGCGGTCAGCGGCTGGTTCAGCTCGTGCGCGAGGCCGGCCGCCATTTCGCCGAAGGTATCGAGCCGACCGAAGCGATCGAGGCGCGCCCGCGCATCCTCGCGGCGCCGCGCCTCGCGCAGCCGCCATGCGCCGAGCGCGCCTGCCGCGAGCAGCGCCGCCACCGCGTTCCACAGCCCGATCGGCAGCCACGGCAAATCGACGGCCGTCAGCGTGCGCGTGGTGCGCAGTACGAACGCCTGCGGCTGCGCGGGCAGGTGTTTCTCGAGATGCATCGTCCACAACGGCGTCGCGTCGCCGCTCACGCGCTGCAGCAACTCGACGCGGCGGTCGCGCAATTCCAGCGCCGCCGATGAAATCGCCGTCGACCAGTCGCCCGGCTGCAGCATCCGGCGCGGATCGACGCGCACGGCCCAGCCGGTCCCGGCTATGAGCCAGTACGCGGCCGGGCCGTCGAATGCGAGCCTGAACGGCTTGCCGGGCCGTTGCTGCGGCAGCGCGTCGGGGGCCGGTCCGCCGTCGGTCTGCCAGCCCGCGCCGGGCCGCCAGTACGCAAGCCCGTCGAGCTGCGGCATCCGTTCGCGCAGGTTGTCGAGCATGTGCGCGGGCGGCGCGGCCAGCGACGACGCGCCGAGCGTCGCGAGGATCGCCTCGTGCTGCGCGGCCTTCTGCGCGAGCAGGCGGATCGTGATGCTCGAATCCTGGAAGAAGCGGCCGTACGCGTCGGACACGGCGCGCGAGATGAGGAACGCAGTGCCGGCGAGGCTCAGCGCGAGCCAGGCGGCCAGCGCGGCGATTCGGAAAGACGGTTTCATGTTCGATGGCAAGCCGGAAAACGGGCCGGGCACTGCACGAGACGATTGCCGCACCCTGCGCCGGTGGTCGTCATTGTCGGCAAATCGACGCAGCCCGTGGTCCGAATCCGGTTATGCCGGCTGTCAGCCCAGTCCCAAACCGCGGCAACATCGATTGCACCGCCTGCAATTTCAGACTGGGCTGATTTTCTTCAGACTCCGAACCGACCAGAATCGGCTTGCTTGTTCTCCGTTGCCTCCTGGAGTACAGGCTCCATAGTCGATACTTTTCCCGCCTCCCCGGCGGGACTTTTTTTGGACGGCGTCACGCCGCTAACTGCCCGGAACCTGTCCGGCCATGATCCCGCCTCTTTTCATCCGACCGCGTACGCCTGCCGCACCCGCGCCGCACCGGCTTCACCCGTCCGCATCGTGACCGACGCCCCTTCCACCGCCATCGCGATCCTGACGATCGACCATCCGAGCCGCGGCACGTTCGACGACCGGCTGCGTCGCGCCGGCTACGGCTACGACCGCCTGCGCATCGACGACATCCTGCGCCGCGCCGGCTACCGGCCGTCGCGCTTCGAATATCTGCCCGACCTGCTCGCGGCCTGCGACACGCGCGCGTTCGACCTGTTCGTCGTGCAATGCGAAACGGCCTGCCGGCGCACGACGGACGCGATCCATGCACTGCGCGCGCGTTTCGCCGGCACCGTCGCGATCGTGTCGATCAGCCAGCGCGACGCGGAGCTCGCGCGCTCCGCGTGTTTCATCGCCGGCGCGAACGAGCATCATCCGTACGCCGTGCCGCCGGACACGCTGATCGCGAGCATCGCGACGTGGCTGCGCTGGTCGCATCATCGCGCGACCCATCATCGCCACTGGCGCATCGGTGCGTTCGAATTCGACACGGCCACGCGCAGCGTGAACGTGGCCGGCCGCGAGCACGTGCTGACCGAGAAGCATTTCCAGATCGCGACCGCGTTCTTCCTGAACATGGGCCGCGCACTCGACCGCGCGCACGTGAGCCAGCTCGTGTGGGGGTCGCTCGTCGCAGCCTCCAGCCGGCGGCTCGACACGCACGTCGCGTATCTGCGCGACCGACTCGAACTCGACGGCCGGCACGGCGTGAAGATGATGACGATGTACGGGTTCGGGTATCGGCTCGTCACGTGCGAGCCGGGCACGCCGCCCGACGACGACGAAGCGGCGCCGCGCCGATAGCCGGCCCCGTGGCGCGATCGCCGCCCGCCGATCGGCCCGCCGGCACCCGGCAACCCTGACAGGCCCCATTGCGCGCTGATCGGACTCCATTATCATGGGGGCACCCTGGCCGACCGCCCCGCTCCCGATGGACCACCGCGCCGCACCCGATCATTCCCGCTCCGCCGCCGCGCACCCGTCCGCCGCGCCGACCCGCGTCGGCCGTCGCCAACGCGCGCTGCTGTATGCCGGCGGCGCCGCCGTGACCGTCGCGATCCTGCTCGCGAGCGGCCTGATGCTGTATACGATGGCGCGCGAGGCGATCCAGGCGCGCTATACGACCTTCGCGGTACGCCAGTTCCTGGTCCAGATCGAATTCAAGATGCGCACGACGGGCATGGACACGCTCGT
This sequence comes from Burkholderia sp. A2, assembly GCF_001729305.1. Lineage (NCBI taxonomy): Bacteria > Pseudomonadati > Pseudomonadota > Betaproteobacteria > Burkholderiales > Burkholderiaceae > Burkholderia > Burkholderia sp. A2. Next base: position 36,598 of record NZ_LZXX01000107.1, read on the forward strand.
CACGCACGACGAAGCCGTGTGGAACTCGCGTGCCACCGATCCCGCCCGTGCCGCCGCCCTCGCGGCCGGTCGCGGCCGGTTGATCATCCAGGGCAGCCCGGCCTTCCCGCCGACGCTCGTGCTGGCCGACCTGTCGTCCGCGCACCCGGCCGACAGCTACGCGCACGATCTGGCGATGGCGAGCGACATGAGCTATCGCGTCGGCGCGTACGTCGCGAAGCACGACGCCGATCGCGCGATCGCCGGCTACGCGTATCGCCCCGACCGCAGCTTCGCGGTCGTGATTCCCGAACCGGTGCCGCCCGATCCGCTCACCGCGTCGCCCGCGACCAATGCAGCGACGCTCGTCGCGAAAGTCGCCGCCGGCATCGGCACGCCGCCGCCCGGGCAATACGAATGGCATCCGCCCGTCTACGACCCCGTGCAGCGGCGCGACGTGTTCCGGATCGCCGGCGCCGTCTACGACGCGCAATCGCCGCGCGCCGTTTTCCTGTCGACGCTGCCCGTCGACGTGCTGCGCACGCGTTTGTCCGCAGGCGAGACGACCGACGCGGCGATCGTCGTCGATGCTCGCGGCCGAACGTTACTGCGCGCGGGCACCGCGGCCGACGACGACGCCACGCGCGCCGCGATCGAACGCCTCGCCGCGCATACACGCGAGGCCGCGCGCCGCGGCGGCCCGCGCACGGCGTTCGGCGACGGGCTGTTTTCGCTCAGCCAGCCGATTCCCGAAACCGACTGGACGCTCGTGCAGGCATTTACGCTGCGCTCGCTGCTCGCGACGATCGGCCTGCGTGCCGGCTGGTACGTCGCGGTCATGCTGGCCGTGATCGCGCTCGTCTGGTGGCTGCTCGTGCGCTTCGACCGCCGTGTGCTGAAGCCCGACGACGCGCGCACGCGCCGCGTGATCGACAGCGAGAACCTGAACCGGACGATCGTCGAAGCGGCGCCGTCCGGCATCGCGCTGCTGTCGCTCGCCGACGGCGCGGTGCTGCTGCAGAACGACACGATGCGCGACTACGATGCGCGGCGGGCCGGCGAGCCGTCGTTGCCGGCGCGGCTGCTCGCCCGCTTCGACCGTTCGCCCGCCGCCGCCGCGCGGCAACCCGATCTGCACATGACGCTGCCCACCGCCGACGGCGAGGCCGTCGACCTGCTCGTCAATCTCGTGCGCACGCGCTTTCGCGACAGGGACGTCGTGCTGTGCAACTTCTCCGACATCACGTCGCAGAAGAACATCGAGCGCCGGCTCGACGAAGCGGCGCGCGCCGCCGACGCCGCGAACGACGCGAAATCGGCGTTCCTCGCCACGATGAGCCACGAGATCCGCACGCCGCTCAATGCGATCCTCGGCAACCTCGAACTGATCGGCCGCGAACCGCTCGCCGATTCGCAGCGCGAGCGGCTGCATACGGTCGAGGGCGCGTCGTCGGTGCTGCTCGATCTGATCAACGACATCCTCGACCTGTCGAAGATCGAAGCCGGCCAGATGACGATCGAGGCGATCCCGTTCGATCTCGCAGAGACGATCCGGCAGACCGGCGCGATGTTCGAGCCGCTCGCGGCCGCGAAAGGGTTGCAGTTCGACGTGTTCGTCGACGATGCGCTCGCGTCGCGCTACGTCGGCGACCCGACGCGCATCCGGCAGATCGCCGCGAACCTCGTCGGCAACGCGATCAAGTTCACGAACCACGGAGAAATCACGCTCGAGGTCTACCTGCGCGACGACACGAACCCCGAATCGCCGGTCACGATCGGCGTCAGCGACACGGGCATCGGCATGACCGACGCGCAGCGCGCGGCACTGTTCCGGCCGTTTACGCAGGCCGACACATCGATCACGCGCCGCTACGGCGGCACCGGGCTCGGCCTCGCGCTGACGAAGCAGCTCACGCAGATGATGCACGGCACGGTCGACGTGAAGAGCGAACCCGGCAAGGGCAGCACGTTCGTCGTCACGCTGCCGCTGCGCGCGGCCACCGAGGCGCAGGCGGCCGAGCACGACGACGCGCAAGCAGGCGATGCGGCGCTGCCGCCGGTCACCGCGCGCGTGCTCGTCGTCGACGATCATCCGGTCAACCGCACGCTGCTGCAAGGACAACTCGTCACGCTCGGCTATGCGGCCGATGCCGCCGACGAAGGCGCGGCGGCGCTGCGACGCTGCGCGGATACGCGCTACGACCTCGTGATGACCGATCTGAACATGCCGGGGATGGACGGCTATACGCTCGCGCACGTGCTGCGTGCGCAGTATCCGGGGCTGCCGATCGTCGCCGTCACCGCGCATGCGAGCGCGGCCGAGCATGCGCGCTGCGCGGAAGCGGGCATCGTCGCGGTGCTCGTGAAGCCGGTGCTGCTCGATACGATCGACCGCACCGTGCGGCGTTACGCGCAGACGGCCGCCGCACAGGCGCCCGCCGCACGCACGCTCGTCGATCTCGCGCAAGGTCCGCTGCCGCCGGACGTGCATGCGCTGCTCGAAGCGAGTCGAGCGCAATCGGTGGCGGCGATGCACGACGCGGCATCGCGCAACGATATCGCCGCGCTGCGTCACGAACTGCATTCGCTGCGCGGCGCGTTCGCGACGATTCACGAACATGCGGTGGCCGATGCAATCGGCGAACTGCAGGCCATCGTGCACGGCGGCGACCTGACGTCGTTCGAGGCGCGGCTCGCCGACGCGGACGCGCTCGCGCGCGAAGCACTGCAGCGGCGCGCGACGCAGGCGCCGGCTACCTGAATCCCGCACGGCCGGCCCTCGCGCGCCGGCCTCCTCCCTCCATCGCCTTTCGTTCCGCGGCGCAGGCCCGCGGTGCGTCGTCACGCGCGTAGGACTGGGCCTACACGGTCGCTATCTCGAATCAGCCAGGGACGACTGATTAGGACGAGGCCGATCCCTACCATCGGTTTGTGAACTGACAAACTGAAAGGAGTAGGGACATGAACAAGACTTATCGCAGCGTCTGGAATGCCGTGACCAACACGTGGACGGCAGCGGCCGAAACGGCGAAGTCGCATTCGAAGGGCTCGGCGCGCGCGGCACGGCAAGCGGTGATCGCGATCGCACTCGGTGGTGCGGCGATCGGTGGCGCGGCTGCGGCGGAAACGTGCACGACGGAAGACGGGTCGAGCGGAACGGTCGATGCGGCGGGCGTGTGCAAGGCGGCCAGCGACGGCGCGGTCGGGACGATGGGCCTGATCGGGACGATGGCGGCGGATGATACGACGTATGTGAAGGTCAATAGCACCGGTACCGCTGCCGTCGCATCGGGCAGCAATGCAGTCGCCATCGGACAAACCGTGACGTCCGGCGGATCGAGTTCGGTCGCCGTGGGTTCGGCCACGACGGCCAACGGCCTGCACTCGATCGCACTGGGCGCAAGTGCCAAGAACAACGACGCCAGCGACCGGCAGATCGCCATCGGCAGTTTCGCGCAAACCGCCGGGCGGTACACGACCGCAATCGGATATCAGGCATCGGCAACGGTCGAAGATGCGCTGGCGCTCGGACACGCTGCGTCCGCGACGAACACCGGCGCAGTGGCGATCGGCGCCACTGCGACGTCGGGCGGCACGGGGTCGACGGCTATCGGCCAGGCAGCGGCCGTCGCCAGCGGGGCAAACAATGCCGTCGCGCTCGGAATGAACGCGCGTGTGGCGAATTCGAACTCGGCCGCCATCGGGTCCAACGCTTTCGCATCGAACAATTATTCGAATGCGCTGGGCGTATCGGCCTCGTCGACCGGCTTAGCCAGCATGGCGCTCGGCAGCAATTCGACGGCGACAGGGAACTATAGCGTTGCAATCGGCAGCGCCACCGGCACCGGCCGTGCCGCGGTGTCGACAGGGACAGGCTCGGTCGCGATCGGCACCACGTCCAGCGCCGGCGCCAACAACGCCGTCGCATTGGGCTTCGGCACGGTTGCGGATCGGGACAACACCGTATCCGTAGGTGCCGGTGTTCCCAATATCGACGGCAACAAATTCACGCGCCAGATCGTCAACGTCGCCGCGGGCACGGAAGACAACGATGCCGTGAACGTCGGCCAGATGAAGAAGGAATTGTCGACGAAGGTCGACGATACGTACGTCAAGATCGACACGAGCAACAGCACGGTCGCCGCGCAAGCCGGCACGGCCGCGCTTGCGATCGGCACGAACACCAGCGCCTCGGGATCTTACGCAACGGCCGTCGGCAACAGCGCACTCGCCAGCGGCAACAACAGCACGGCCCTCGGCTTCCAGGCCAGCAGCGCAGGCGGCGCCGCCGTCGCGATCGGCAATGCTGCGAACGCAAGCGGCTCGCACGGCGTTGCACTGGGTGTCAACGCAAAGGCGTCCCATACCGATTCGGTGGCGCTCGGCGCCGGCGCGACCACGGACCGCGACAACAGCGTATCGGTCGGCTCGTCGGCGCTGCGTAGGCAGATCACCAACGTGGCTGACGGTACGCAACCCACGGACGCCGTGAACCTCGGCCAGATGACGGCCGAGTTCACGAAGACGAACAACGCGATCGCCGCGACCAACGTCACGGTCTCGAGCCTGAGCACCGGCTTGTCGTCGACCAACAGCACCGTTGCGGGACTGAGCACCGGACTCTCGTCGACCAACAGCATCGTCTCGGGCCTGAGTACCGGCTTGTCGTCGACGGTCAGCACCGTCGCCGGCCATACCAAACAGATCGGGGACATCGACGACAAGCTGAGCAAGCTCGAAAGCGGGACCACCGGCCTCGTGCAGCAGGCCAACCCGGGCGATGACATCACCGTCGGCGCGAATACCGACGGCACCGCCGTGGACTTCAGCGCGACCGGCGGCACTGCACGCACGCTCAAGGGCGTCGCGGCTGGCGACGTGTCGGCGACGAGCACCGAAGCCGTCAACGGCTCGCAACTGCACGGCGTATCGGACAGCGTCGCTTCGGCGATCGGCGGCGGCGCGACTGTGAACCCGGATGGCTCGATCTCCGCACCGTCCTTCACCGTCGGCGACGGCAGCGGCGGCACGAAGATCGTCAACTCGGTCGGCGACGTCGTCACCAATCTCGACGGCCGTGTCACGACCAACGAAGGCGACATCAAGAAGCTCGCTGACGACATCGGCAGCGGCACGCTCGGTCTCGTCCAGCAGGCGAAGCCCGGCGACGACATCACGGTCGGCGCGAACACCGACGGCAACGCCGTGGACTTCAGCGCGACTGGCGGCACTGCACGCACGCTCAAGGGCGTCGCGACAGGCGACGTGTCGGCGACGAGCACCGAAGCCGTCAACGGTTCGCAACTGCACGGCGTGTCGGAAAGCGTCGCCTCGGCGATCGGCGGCGGCGCGACGGTAAACCCGGACGGCTCGATCTCCGCACCGTCCTTCACCGTCGGCGACGGCAGCGGCGGCACGAAGATCGTCAACTCCGTCGGCGACGTCGTGACCAACCTCGACGGCCGCGTCACGACCAACGAAGGCGGCCTCAAGAAGCTCTCCGAGCAGCTTGAAAGCGGCACGCTCGGCCTCGTCCAGCAGGACGCGATGACGGGCGACATCACGGTCGGCGCGAACACCGGCGGCTCGGTGGTGAACTTCGCGGGCACCGGCGGCGCGCGCGTGCTGTCCGGCGTCGCGAACGGCGTGGACGACGACGATGTCGTGACGGTGTCGCAGCTCCGCGCCACCGGCCTGATCGACTACACGGGCAAGGAAGTCGGCGCGGTCACGTACGACTCGGGCCTGAACTTCGACACGGTGACGTTCGCCGGCACGTTCGGCACGAAGCTGCAGCGCGTCGCCGCGGGCGAAATCAGCGCGACGAGCATGGACGCGATCAACGGCAGCCAGCTGTTCGACCTGCAGGAGCAGTTCGCGAAGCAGTACGGCGAGCTGAGCGGCCAGTTCGGCGACCTGTCGCACCGCTTCGACGATCTGTCCGACCGTCTCGGCGAACTCGAAACGAACCCCGGCACGGGCGGCCCGGGCACGGGCGACGGCTCGACCGTCGTCGGCGAGGGCGCAGTGGCATCGGGCGAGAACAGCTCGGCAATCGGCGAGAAGGCGCTTGCGTCGGGCGAGAACAGCTCGGCCGTCGGCCAGGGTGCGGTCGCGTCCGGCAGCAACGGTTCGGCCATCGGCCAGGGTTCGACGGCATCGGGCGGCAACAGCTCGGCCATCGGCCAGGGCGCGGTCGCGTCGGGCAACAACGGTTCGGCCATCGGCCAGGGTGCGGTCGCGTCGGGCGAAAACGGCACGGCGCTCGGCCAGGGCGCGGTTGCATCGGGCAAGGACAGCACGGCGCTGGGTCAAGGCGCATCGGCCACCGGCAGCGGCTCGGTCGCGATCGGCCAGGGCTCGGTGGCGACGGAAGCCAACACCGTTTCGTTCGGCAACGGCACGGAGGAAGGCAACCGCCGGCTCGTCAACATCGCGGACGGCATCAACGCCAGCGATGCGGCGACGAAGGGCCAGCTCGACCGCGCGATGGAATCGGTCGACGCACGTTTCAACGACACGAACCGCGCGATCAACGACGTCGCGAAGAACGCGTACGCCGGTATCGCGGCCGCGATGGCGATGCCGAACATGACGCCGTCGCAGCCGGGCAAGACCGTCGTCGCGGTCGGCGCCGCGAACTTCAAGAGCGGCTCGGCGATCGCCGCCGGCGCCACCTACCGGTCGCGCAGCGGCAACTGGCTCGTGAACGGCGCGACGTCGATCACGTCGGTCGGCGACGTGGGTGTCCGTGCTCAAGTCGGCTATGAGTTCTGACCCGATCGCTCCGCGTCGCGCGGAGCATCGACCCGAAGCGGGGGCCCCGTCCCCCGCCGTTCGGCCGACGGCCGGTGCCGATTCCGCCTGGAGTCGCCACCGGCCGTCGGCGCGTGCGCCTCACGCGCGGCCTTTCAGGGCGCGCCCCGCGGCGGCCCGCATGCGCCGATTCCCTTCTTTCAACCGAGCGAGACACGCGCGCCGCCGGGCGCGGCGCGACACGTGAGACCAATATGAACAGAACCTTCCCCATTCGCATCGTGATCGCCGACGACCATCCGGCCGTCGTCATCGGCGCCCGCTACGAACTGTCGGCCACGAACACCGTCGCGGTGGTCGCGACGGCGCACAACTCGACGGAGCTGATGGACGCGCTGTCGACCCATCCGTGCGACGTGCTGGTGTCCGACTACGCGATGCCCGGCACCGAATACGGCGACGGCCTCGCGATGTTCACGACCCTGCTCAAGCGCTTTCCGGGGCTGAAGATCGTCGTGATGACGATGATGGAGAACGCGGTGGCGCTGCGCGCGCTGATCGACATCGGCATCGCGTGCATCGTCAGCAAGTCGGACATGCCCAATCACCTGACGATGGCGATCCACGCGGCCTATACGAACGGCCGCTACCTGTCGCCGTCGATGGACCGGATCCTGCGCAACACCGGCAGCGTCGGCGGCAGGGCGCCCGCGCTGTCGGTGCGCGAGGTCGAGGTGATTCGCCTCTTCGCATCGGGGCTGTCGGTCAACGAGATCGCGGAAAAACTCAATCGCAGCAAGAAAACGATCAGCACGCAGAAAAGCTCGGCAATGCAGAAGCTCGGCATCGAGCGCGACGTCGACCTGGTGCGCTATGCGATCGCGTGCGGGCTCGTGACCGACTACGGCTATGCGCCGCCGGTGCGCGGCGACGAAGCCAGCGCGTAACGCCGCTGCCGCGATCTGAAACAAAAAGCCCCGGCAACCTGATGGTGCCGGGGCATCGATGCGTCGGTACGGGCAGGCGCGCTCACCTTCCGTCATGGCCGCCATCCCGCGCGGCCGGCCTCGTCGCGCGCCGTCAGGCCGGATCGACGCCGCCTTCCTCTTTCACGTCACCGCCCCGCCCTTCGCTGGCCGATGCGGCGACGATCCCGTGCTCGATCGCATAGCGCAACAGATCGATGTCCTTGTCGATCCCGAGCTTTTCCATCGCGCGCGCCTTCTGCGTGCTGATCGTCTTCTTGCTGCGGCTGAGTTTGTCGGCGATCTCGTTGACCGTGAGGCCCGACGCATAAAGCCGCACGACTTCGAGTTCGCGGTCGCTGAGCTCGCGCTTCTGGTCGGCGGCCCGCGCGCTCGAATGCGACGTGAGCGTCCGCACGACCTTCTCCACCGACGGCGAGTAATAGGTGCCGCCCGTCGCGGCCGCATGAATCGCGGGAATCAGGTGATCGATCGTGTCGGACTTGCTGACGATGCACTCGATGCCGAGCCGCGTGAGCGCGCCGATCACGGCCGGGTTGTCGAGCATGGTCAGCACGACCAGCTTCACGGCCGGGTGATTGCGCTGGAGATAGGAGAACAGCGTGATGCCGTCGCCGTGCGCGCTGCCCGGCATCGCATAGTCGGACACCACGACGTCACACACGCCGGCCTCGACGAGCCGGATCAGCTCGGTCGAATTGACGGCCTTGCCGGTCAGCCGGATCGTCGGCACCGACGACAGGCCGTGCTCGACACCGACCAGCATCGCCGGGTGGTCGTCGGCCAGTACCACGCGTATCAGATAGCTTCCCATAGTCGTCCAGATTTGCGCGGCAATCGTCGCGGCCGGTTCGCCGCCCGGCGGGCGGCGACGGCGCGCATCGC
>NZ_LZXX01000108.1:0-134845 GCF_001729305.1 Burkholderia sp. A2
GTATTGTGGGGGACGCCCGCTGCCCTGCCAGCGCGCGAGCCGCTACAATAGGCCTGCGTTTGTACCAGTACAAGTTAAGCAGTTATTCTGGTATTCGATCCACCTGTCTGATCGTTTGATCGTTGCCGCGTTTTCGCTTCCACTTCGCCGTTTCCGCATTAGCCAACCCTCCTCCGCCCCCGTCCCGCCGCTCGACGCCACGCCCGCCCGCGCGCTCGGTGAATTCATCCGTGCCCATCGCGAGCGGCTGTCGCCGCAGGCCGTCGGCCTGCCGCCCGGCCCGCGCCGCCGTACGCCGGGACTGCGGCGCGAGGAAGTCGCGCAACTGTGCGGCGTCAGCCCGACCTGGTACACGTGGATCGAACAGGGCCGGCCCGTGTCGGCCTCGGCCGACGCGCTCGCCCGGATCGCCGTCGCCTTGCAGCTGTCGAAGGCCGAGCGCGCATATCTGTTCGAGCTGGCCGCGCAGCGCGACCCGGCCGAGCCCGACGTCGCGGGCGGCGACCTGCCGCCGACGCTCGCCGCGACCGTCGCGGCGATCGCGACGCCCGCCTACGTGCTCGACCGCCAGTGGAACGCGCTCGCGTGGAATGCGCCCGCCGCCGCGCTCTTTTCCGGCTGGCTCGACGGCGAGCACGACCGCAACCTGCTGCGCTTCACGTTCATGTCGCCGGCCGCCCGCACGCTGATCGTCGACTGGGAAACCCGCGCCCGGCGGCTCGCCGCCGAATTCCGCGCCGATGCGATCCGCCACCTGACCGATGCGCCGACGCGCGCGCTGATCGACGCGCTGACGGCCGGCAGCGACGCGTTCGCGCAGTACTGGGCGTCGCAGGACGTGTTCGAGCGCGAAGGCGGGCGGCGCGAATTCGACCATCCGGCCGACGGCCGCCTCGTGTACCAGCAGATCACGCTGAAGCCCGCGCACCGCGAGGACTTGAAGCTGGTCGTACTGGTGCGCGACTGAGCGCGGCTCAGAAGCTGATCGTCGCGGTAATCGTGTCGCTGTAGTTGCCGGGCGCCGGCGTCGCTTGCGCGGGCACGCGGCCGTACACGGTGATCGCCTGCGCGAACCCGCTGCCGGTGCCGGTCGCCATCGACGTGCCGGCGGTGCCGTCGCCCCATGGCTGCGTGAAGCCGCTGTCCTGATAGAGCTGGTAGCTGACCGACCCGCCGCCCGCGCGCTGCATCGTACGTGCGGCGACGTTGCCGCTGCCGCCGCCGTTCAACGCGATCCGGAATGCGTCGCCGTTCGTGCAGCGCGCGCTGATCGAGCCGCTCGCGGTCAGCGCGGACGCCAGCACGCCTGCGGGCGGAAACGCGACGCCGGTCGCGCTGATGATGCAGTTGTTGACGACGGTGGCGGTCGTGGTAACCGTCATCGTGCCGGCCGTCGACTGCGACACACACGGTGTCGGCAGCACGCCAAGCAGCGAAAAACTGTAGCTGTATGCGGCCTGGTTGCCGCTGAAACTCTGCGTATAGACGGTGCTGTCGTTGTTCACGGTCGGCACGGTCGGCTGGTTGGGCGCGATGCGGCCATAGATGGTCACGTTCGCACTCGCGGACGTGCCGAGCACCGGTTTCGTCAACGTCAGCGATATCGGCGTCGTGCCGCTGCTCACGGCGCCCCAGGCCTGCGAATAGCCCGCGTCCTGATACAGGTCGTACTGCATCTGGTTCGTCCCGTTGCTCAGGTAGCGCGGACTGGTGCCGCCGAGGTTCACGCACACGAGCACGCCGGTGTTCAGGCTCAGCGTGTCCCACGTGCAGTTCACGGTCATCGTGGCGGTCGTCGTGTAGGCCTGTTGCGTGATCGGACTGACCGAGCCGAAGCTCGGCACCGGCGGCGTCACCGTGCACGTATCCGCACGCGCCGGCATCCACGGCATGCCGAGTACCGCTGCCAGCAGCAGGCACGATAGCGCGCGCATCCAGCGGCGCGCCAGGACGAAGCCGTCATCCGCCATGCGTTTCCCCCGCAAAAAAACGTCCGCCCGACCGGGTTCGCGGATCGGGCCGCGCCGTCATCGTATCGGTCCGTGCATCGATCGTTCGCACTGTTACTTGATCCATGTCAAATAGGCCGATGGAATCCGTCCGCCCCTCCCGGACAACGCACGCCAGGTCGGCGTTTTCTCCATTGCGCGCGACCGAACCCGTGGAGTAGTCTTCCACCAACGACAGAGCGGTAACGGCGACCGGCGACAGACCACGCGGCAGGCACTCCGCGGCCGGGCGACCCCTTGAACGGCAGGAGACAATCATAATGATAGATTCCCGACGTCGTGTTTTTTCAGCCATGCTCGCAGCCACGTTCGCCTTCGCGCCGGTGCTGCAGCCCGTCACCGTTGCCGCAGTCTATTCGAACGGCACGGCCACCGCGCAATTCAACGTCACGCTCACGATCCAGGCGAACTGTACGATCGCCGCGAACCCGCTTGCATTCGGCACGACCGGCGTGCTCGCGTCGACGCTCAACCAGCAAACGACCCTCTCCGTCACCTGCACGAACTCGACACCCTACAACGTCGGGCTCGACGCCGGCGCGGTCACCGGCTCGACCGTCGCCAGCCGGCTGATGGGCGGTACCACCACCGGCAATACCGGCACGACGGTCGGCTACCAGCTCTACCAGGACTCGGGCCACTCGACGATCTGGGGCAACACGCAGGGCACCGACACGGTCGGCGGCACCGGCACCGGTTCCGCGCAGGTGTTGAACGTGTACGGCCAGGTGCCCGCTCAGGCGACGCCGAAGCCTGACACCTACCAGGCCTCGGTCACCGCCACCGTCTATTTCTGACGGGCCGTGCGATTGTTCCCGCGCGCCTTGGCCGCGCTGTGCGTCGGATGGGCGACGACGGTTTCGCATGCCGCCACGCTGCAGATCACGCCCGTGACGATCGAGCTGCCGCCGTCGGCGGCGGCCGCGAGCATGACGCTCAGCAACCCGGGCGGGCGGGCGATCTACGGCCAGGTCCGCACCTATCGCTGGACGCAGGAAAACGGCACCGACGTGATGACGCCGACCGACGCGCTCGCCGCGTCGCCGCCGCTGCTGCGGATCGACGCGAACGCCGAGCAGTTGATCCGGCTCGTGCGCACGAGCCGCGGCACGCCGGCCGCAGAGGAGAGCTATCGCGTGCTGATCGACGAACTGCCCGCGCCGGGCACGCCGATCGACAACGGCGTGACGATCCGGCTGCGCTATTCCGTGCCCGTATTCGTCGAGCCCGATGCCGCGCCAGCGTCCCCGCGCCTCGACTGGCGCGTCGAACCCGACGGGACCGGCATGCGGCTCGCGGTCGACAATCGCGGCGGACGGCGGGCGCAGATTTCCGCGGTCCGGCTGGTCGATGCGCGAGGCGGCGTCCACGAAGTCACGCGCGGGCTGCTCGGCTATGCGCTCGCGGGCAGTACGCGACGCTGGCCGCTCAAGCTCGACGCCGGCGCGCCGTTCGTCAAGATCCAGGCGACCGTCAACGCGCAGCCGGTCGAAGCCCGGCTGACGGCGCCCTGAGCCACCCGAGCAGGGTCGCACGACGTTGCCCGTGCCGATGCCGAGCAAGACCCTCCGGGCCGACCGCCCCATGCGACACGCCGGGCCGGGCCGGCCCACCGCCGCGCCGCTCGCGCTGGCGCTGATACTGGCGCTGCACGCGCTCGCCGTATGCGCGCAACCGGCGCCGGCGCCGATGCCACCCGCCGCCGTGTCCGAAGCCGCGGCGCAAGCCGACGGGCTGTATCTCGACGTGTCGGTCAACGGCGAACCGACGCATCGGATCGCCGGGTTTCGGCAGATCGACGGGCGGCTGTACGCGGCGTCCGCCGACCTGAACGACCTGGGCATCGCGACCGGCGGCCCCGCGAACGCGCCGTCGAACACGCTCGTCGCACTCGATACGCTCGCGGGGCTGCACTACGATTACGACGCCGGCCGGCAGACGCTCGACCTGCGCGTACCCGACGCACTGCGCATTCCGCACACGTTCGATACGCGCGCGCTCGCCGCCGCACCGCCGGCCACGTCCGGCCGCGGCTTCGTGCTGAACTACGACGCCTACGCGCAAACCGTCGCGCGCGCACCGCTCGCGGTCTGGAGCGAGGCGCGCTATTTCGATCCGGCCGGCGTACTCAGCAGCACCGGCATCGCGTATCTGTACGACGACCGCCGGCGCTACGTGCGCTACGACACGTCCTGGACCCGCTCGAATCCCCGCACGCTCACGACGACCCAGGTCGGCGACACGATTTCGTCGTCGCTGTCCTGGACGCGCTCGCTGCGCCTGGGCGGCGTGCAGTGGCGCAGCAATTTCGGCCTGCGCCCCGACCTCGTCACGTTTCCGGTGCCCGCGCTGTCCGGCAGCGCGGTCGTGCCGACGTCGGTCGACCTGTACGTGAACAACGTGCGCCAGTTCAGCGGCGACGTGCCGAGCGGGCCGTTCGTGATCAACAGCGTGCCGGGCATCACCGGCGCGGGCAACGCGACGGTCGTCACGCGCGACGCGCTCGGCCGCTCGATCGCGACGTCGATTCCGCTGTACGTCGATACGCGCCTGCTCGCGCCCGGCCTCGCCAGCTATTCGGTCGAAGCCGGTTTCCTGCGCCGCGCGTACGGCACCGATTCGTTCGACTACGCGCGCACGCCGGCGGCGAGCGGCTCGCTGCGCTACGGGATCAGCGAGCGGCTGACCGTCGAAGCGCACGGGGAAGCGACGGCCGGCGTCTACAACGCCGGCGCCGGCGTGCTCGCGCGCCTCGGCGAGCGCGGCGTGGCGAACGCGTCGCTGGCGCTCAGCGCGCCGGGCAGGACCGGCGTGCAGGCGGGCGTCGGCTACCAGTACGTGACGCCGCGCTTCTCGATCGACGCGCAGACGCTGCGCGCATTCGGCGACTACGTCGACCTGGGCAGCCGCGAAGGCGTGCCGGTCTCGCGCGCCACCGATCGCGTGACGGTGTCGTTCCCGTTCCTGCGCGCGCAAACGCTGTCGTTCAGCTATCTGGCCCTCAGGTATCCGGGCGTCGCCGCATCGCGGATCGGCTCGATCGCTTACCTCGTCAATCTCGGCGGCTTGACCTCGATCACGTTCAGCGGCTTCCAGGACTTCCGGCAACGCGATGCGCGCGGCTTCTTCGTGAGCCTGAGCATCGGGCTCGGCGGCAACACGTCCGTCTCCGCGAACGCCGGGCGGCAGAACGGCGAATCGACCTACACGCTCAATGCATCGCGGCCGCCCGACTACGGCGGCGGCTTCGGCTGGAACGTGCAGGCCGGCGCCAACGCGGGCACCCGCTACGGGCAGGGCCAGCTGCAGTATCTCGGCCGCGCCGGTCAGCTCACGCTGCTCGCGCAATCGTTCGACGGGCGCGGCAACGCGGCGGTCGACGTCACGGGCGCGTTCGTGCTGATGGACGGCCGCGTGATGACGGCACGCCGCGTCGACGACGGCTTCGCGCTCGTCTCGACCGACACGGGGCGCGTGCCCGTGCTGCACCAGAACCGGCTGATCGGCGCAACGGACCGGGCCGGCTACCTGCTGGTGCCCGACCTGAATGCGTACCAGAGCAATCGCGTCGCGATCGACGGCAGCGCGCTGCCGGCCGACGCGCGGATCGCCGACACGACGCTCGACGTCGTGCCGCAGGCCCGCTCCGGCGTGCTCGCGCACTTCGCCATCACGCGCTACAGCGCCGCGTCGATCGCACTGCACGCGTCCGACGGCACGCCGCTTCCGCCGGGGCTCGAGGTCCGCCACGTCGAAAGCGGTCAGCGCACGATCATCGGCTACGACGGCCTGACCTTCGTCGACGGCCTCGTCGAGAACAACCACCTGGAGATCTCCGGCGGCGGCCGCGACTGCACCGTCGAATTCGCGTACCGGCGGCCGGACGACGGCACGCTGCCGCGCATCGGCCCGCTGGCCTGCGGCCCGCGGTAGCGCGCGCCGGCCGGCCGCTGCGCGAATGTTAGAATCGCGGGATTCCCTCGGCGGCGCACGGCCGCCCAACTCCCCTTCGAAGAATCGCCATGACGTCCCAACTGCACAAAAAGGGCGAGGCCTGGTCGGCCCGCTTCTCGGAACCGATGTCGGAACTGGTCAAGCGCTACACGTCGTCGGTGTTTTTCGACAAGCGCCTCGCGCTCGTCGACATCGCCGGCTCGCTCGCGCACGCGAACATGCTCGCCGCGCAGAAGATCATCAGCGCCGACGACCTGGCCGCGATCGAACGCGGGATGGCGCAGATCAAGGGCGAGATCGAGCGTGGCGAATTCGAATGGCAGCTCGACCTGGAAGACGTCCACCTGAACATCGAGGCGCGCCTGACCGCGCTGATCGGCGATGCCGGCAAGCGCCTGCACACGGGCCGCTCGCGCAACGACCAGGTCGCGACCGACATCCGCCTGTGGCTGCGCGGCGAGATCGACCGCATCGGCGGCCTGCTGAACGACCTGCGCGGCGCACTGATCGACCTCGCGGAACAGAACGCCGACACGATCATGCCGGGCTTCACGCACCTGCAAGTCGCGCAGCCGGTCACGTTCGGCCACCACCTGCTCGCGTACGTCGAGATGTTCACGCGCGATGCGGAACGCATGCGCGACTGCCGCACCCGCGTGAACCGCCTGCCGCTCGGCGCGGCCGCGCTCGCGGGCACCAGCTACCCGATCGACCGTCACGCGGTCGCGAAGACGCTCGGCTTCGACGGCATCTGCGCGAACTCGCTCGACGCGGTGTCGGATCGCGACTTCGCGATCGAATTCACCGCGGCGTCGGCGCTCGTGATGACGCACGTGTCGCGCTTCTCCGAAGAACTCGTGCTGTGGATGAGCCCGCGCGTCGGCTTCATCGACATCGCCGACCGCTTCTGCACCGGCAGCTCGATCATGCCGCAGAAGAAAAACCCGGACGTGCCCGAGCTCGCGCGCGGCAAGACCGGCCGCGTGAACGGCCACCTGATGGCGCTGCTCACGCTGATGAAGGGCCAGCCGCTCGCGTACAACAAGGACAACCAGGAAGACAAGGAACCGCTGTTCGACACGGTCGACACCGTTGCCGACACGCTGCGGATCTTCGCGGAAATGGTCGCCGGCATCACCGTGAAGCCGGACGCGATGCGCGCGGCCGCGCTGCAGGGCTTCTCGACGGCCACCGACCTTGCCGACTACCTCGTGAAGCGCGGCCTGCCGTTCCGCGACGCGCACGAAGCCGTCGCGCACGCGGTGAAGATCTGCGACGACCGCGGGATCGACCTCGCCGACCTGACGCTCGACGAAATGAAGCAGGAGCTGCCGAACGTCGCGCACCTGATCGGCGACGACGTGTTCGGCTACCTGACGCTCGAAGGGTCGGTCGCGAGCCGCAACCATCCGGGCGGCACCGCGCCCGACCAGGTGCGCGCGGCCGTCAAGGCCGCCCGCGCCGCGATCGGCAAGTAACGGCCCGCCGTCCCGGACGGACGCCTTCGGCGTCCGTTTTTCATTCGGGCGGCCGTCGCGCCGCCCATCGCCTTCCCCGCTTCACGGATGCCCCGATGACCTTTTCCGCCGCGCTCTTCGACATGGACGGCCTGCTCGTCGATTCCGAGCGGACCATCATGAACACGTGGATCGACGTGTCGAACGCGCACGGCGTCGTGCTGACCGAGATCGATTACCTGCAGATCGTCGGCCGCTCGTTCGCCGAAGGCCAGGTGATCCTGGCGCGGCTGATCGGCGACGCCGATACGTTCGACGCGGTGCGCATCCGCGTGCGCGAGCAACTCGCCGCCCCCGAACCTCATCCGAAGTTTCCGCTGAAGTCGGGCGCGCTCGCGCTGCTCGAAACGCTCGCGCAGGCCGGCATTCCGTGCGCGGTCGCGTCGTCGTCCGCGCGCGACGTGATCCGTGCGCGGCTCGACGCGGTCGGCGTGTTGCCGTTCTTCCGCGCGATCGCGGGCGGCGACGAAGTCGCGCGCGGCAAACCCGATCCGGCCGTCTACCGGCTCGCGGCCGAGCGTCTCGGCGTGCCGGCGCACGCGTGCGTCGCGTTCGAGGACAGCGACTTCGGCGCGCAGTCGGCGGCCGGCGCCGGCGCCGCGGTCGTCACCGTGCCCGACCTGAAGGCGCCGACGCCCGACATCGTCGCACTGAGCCTGCACGTGCTCGCGTCGCTCGACGACGCGGTCGCGCTGGTGCCGTCGTGGTTCGGGCGTCTCGACACGCAGCAGCCCGCGTAAGCGGCGCACGCGCCGCCCCAATGCAAACGGGCACCCGAGGGTGCCCGTTTTGCGTTGCCGTGCCGGATCACCGGCATCGCGGCGATGCCTACCGATTGCCGGCCGTCTCCGACAGCCGCTTCATCGTCGCGATGCGCGCGCCGATCAGGTCGACGCGTCCGTCCTCGCCGACGAGCGGCGCCGTCGCATCGCGGAACGCCACCCAGGCGCGCTGCGCGCGCACGAGCGTCGCGGCCGAATGCGCGGGCATCTTGCGGTGCAGCTTCTGGTAATAGCGGTTCAGGTCGAACAATGCGTGTTCACACGCGGCGTCCTGCACGCACGGCCGCACGCGACGGATCGCCGAATCGCGCGGCGCATTCGCCGGCTTGGCGCCGGCCGGCGCGACCACGCCGGCACCGCCCTGCGCACCGCTCGTCGCCGCGACCGGCACGGCGGCAGGCGGCGGCGCATAGCGATCGGCCGCCCCACGCAGCGCCAGCGCGCGATCGCGCACCGGCTGCAGCTGCAGGTCGGCGCTCGACATCGCATACGCGGTGCCGCGCGTCGTGTCGTACACGGCCTTCAGCAGCAGCACTTCGTCCTTGCGCCACGTGAGCCAGCGGCGCTGGCTGTCCTGCCAGCCGCGCTTCGCGTCGGCCGGCGCATCCTTCAACAGGCGCTGGTACGCGCCGTCCATCACGGCCTGCCACTGCTGCTGCGCTTCGCCCATGCACTGGATCTGCCCGGCCGGCGACGACCGGTCGCGCCGCGCGAGGCATTGCCGCATCGCGACGTCGATCGGGTCGGCCGCCGCGACTTCCGCATGGGCGACACCCGCGCCCCCGAGCGCCGCCCATCCTGCCGCCCAGACGACGAGCGCGGCCAGCGCCGCGCGCATCGTGCGGAATCGTCCGTGCGCCGCCATCAGTCGCGCACGCAGTCGACGAAGTACTCGACGCGGCCGTTCACCTCTTCCGCGACGAGGCCGTGGATGTCGGTGTGGAAGCCCGGGAAGCGCTCGTTGAAGTCGCGCGCGAACCGCAGGTAGTTCACGATCGTCTTGTTGAAGCGCTCGCCCGGGATCAGCAGCGGAATGCCCGGCGGGTACGGCGTCAGCAGGATGCTCGTCACGCGGCCTTCGAGCTCGTCGAGCGGCACGCGGTCGATCTTGCGGTGCGCGAGCTTCGCGAACGCGTCCGACGGCTTCATCGCCGGCTCCATGTCCGACAGGTACATCTCGGTCGTCAGGCGGGCGATGTCGTTCGCGCGGTACACGTCGTGGATCTGCGTGCACAGGTCGCGCAGGCCGACGCGCTCGTAGCGCGGATGCTGCGCGACGAATTCCGGCAGCACGCGCCACAGCGGCTGGTTGTTGTCGTAGTCGTCCTTGAACTGCTGCAGCTCGGTCACCATCGAGTTCCAGCGGCCCTTCGTGATGCCGATCGTGAACATGATGAAGAACGAGTACAGGCCGGTCTTCTCGACGATGATCCCGTGCTCGGCCAGGTACTTCGTCACGATCGCGGCCGGAATGCCGGTCTCGCCGAACTCGCCGTCGACGTCGAGCCCCGGCGTGATGATCGTCGCCTTGATCGGGTCGAGCATGTTGAAGCCTTCCGCGAGCGGGCCGAAGCCGTGCCAGTGGTCGTTCGGCTTCAGCATCCAGTCTTCGCGCGAACCGATGCCTTCCTCGGACAGGTTGTCCGGGCCCCAGACGCTGAAGAACCAGTCGTCGCCGTATTCGGCGTCGACCTTGCGCATCGCGCGGCGGAAGTCGATCGCCTCGGCGATCGATTCCTCGACGAGCGCGGTGCCGCCCGGCGGCTCCATCATCGCGGCCGCGACGTCGCACGACGCGATGATCGCGTACTGCGGGCTCGTCGACGTGTGCATCAGGTACGCCTCGTTGAAGCGGTGCTTGTCGAACGTGCGGTTCTCCGAATCCTGCACGACGATCTGCGAGGCCTGCGAGATGCCCGCGAGCAGCTTGTGCGTCGAGTGCGTCGCGAACACGAGCGCGCCCGTGCGCGGACGGCCGTCGCCGATCGCGTGCATGTCGCGGTAGAAATCGTGGAACGTCGCGTGCGGCAGCCACGCTTCGTCGAAGTGCAGCGTGTCGAGCAGGTCGCCGAGCAGATCCTTGATCATCTCGACGTTGTAGACGACGCCGTCGTACGTGCTCTGCGTGATCGTCAGGATCCGCGGCTTCATGTCCGGGTTTTCGCGCAGCGCCTCGCGCGCGAACGGGTTCGCCTCGATCTTCTTGCGGATGTTCTCCGGCTTGAATTCGTCGCGCGGGATCGGCCCGATGATGCCGAAATGGTTGCGCGTCGGCGTGAGGAACACGGGGATCGCGCCCGTCATCGTGATCGCGTGCAGGATCGACTTGTGGCAGTTGCGGTCGACCAGCACGATGTCGCCCGGTGCGACCGTCGCGTGCCAGACGATCTTGTTCGACGTCGACGTGCCGTTGGTCACGAAGAACAGGTGGTCCGCGCTGAAGATGCGCGCCGCGTTGCGCTCGGACGCCGCGACCGGGCCCGTGTGGTCGAGCAGCTGGCCGAGTTCGTCCACCGCGTTGCAGACGTCCGCGCGCAGCATGTTCTCGCCGAAGAACTGGTGGAACATCTGGCCAAGCGGGTTCTTCAGGAACGCGACGCCGCCCGAGTGACCCGGGCAGTGCCACGAGTACGAGCCTTCGTCCGCGTACTTGACGAGCTCCTTGAAGAACGGCGGCGCGAGCGAATCGAGATAGACCTTCGCCTCGCGGATGATGTGGCGCGCGACGAACTCCGGCGTGTCCTCGAACATGTGGATGAAGCCGTGCAGCTCGCGCAGGATGTCGTTCGGCAGATGCCGCGACGTGCGCGTCTCGCCGTACAGGAAGATCGGGATGTCCGCGTTGCGGCGGCGCACTTCGGTGACGAACGCGCGCAGCTCGATGATCGCGGTCGCGAGCTCGGGCAGCTCGCCGTCCGGGCCGGTTTCGCCGAGCATGAGTTCGTCGTCGTCGATCGACAGGATGAAGCACGACGCGCGGCTCGATTGCTGCGCGAACGACGTCAGATCGCCGTAGCTCGTGAGGCCGAGGACTTCGACGCCCTCCTTCTCGATCGCTTCGGCCAACGCCCGGATGCCGGAGCCCGAGATGTTCTCGGAGCGGAAATCTTCGTCGATGATGACGACGGGGAAACGAAACTTCATGGGCGATTCTCCAAAAAGAACGACCGCGGCGCGTCACGCGCAGCGGTCACCCGGAAACTGGTGAGACGTTATGCAACCAGATCAGGTTTTCGGCAGCGTGACACCGCGCTGCCCCTGATACTTGCCGCCGCGATCGGCGTACGACACGTCGCACACTTCGTCGCTTTCGAAGAAGAGCACCTGCGCGACGCCTTCGTTCGCGTAGATCTTCGCGGGCAACGGCGTGGTGTTCGAGAATTCCAGCGTGACGTAGCCTTCCCACTCGGGTTCGAACGGCGTCACGTTGACGATGATCCCGCAGCGCGCGTAGGTCGACTTGCCGAGGCAGACGGTCAGCACGGTGCGCGGGATGCGGAAATATTCGACGGTGCGGGCCAGCGCGAACGAGTTCGGCGGGATGATGCACACGTCGCCCTTGAAATCGACAAACGAACCCTCGTCGAAGTTCTTCGGATCGACGATCGTCGAGTTGATGTTCGTGAAGATCTTGAATTCGTCCGCGCAGCGGATGTCGTAGCCGTAGCTCGACGTGCCGTAGCTGACGATCCGGCGGCCGTCCTCGGACGCACGGACCTGATCGGGCACGAACGGCTCGATCATCTTGTGCTCTTCGGCCATGCGCCGAATCCATTTGTCGGACTTGATGCTCATGCCAGCCTCCGCAGGGCCGTCCCAAGGGGGCTGGCCGTCCCGTCGGGGGACAGCGAACAAAGTGAGCGTTGGGGTCGTTTCATATTGGGGCGCCAGGAAACGCTGCGTGACGGAAGACGAAGGCCGCCGGTTCAGGGCGGCGGCCGGGAAAGGCGGACATTTTACGCGATCATCGGCCCACGCACGCGGCGGCCGTCAACGGATCACGCCGCAGGCCAGCGCGGGCCCCGCGCCATGCTGCGCAAACGCCGGGTCGCTCGCGTCGCGGTGCACCAGCGCCGCACGGTTCATCGCCGAGCGCACGCCATCGAGGGCCAGATCGGGCGCGACGATGAAGCCGGCCGCGACGCCGTTCGCATCCGCATGGATGTTGCCGAGATCGCCGGCGACGCGCGCGCCCGCGCGCAAGCGATCGGCGGCCGGCGCGAACACCGGGCCGGCGCTCGAGCCGTCGCCCGCGTTGCAGTCGCCGCGCTCGTGCACCTGCAGCGCGTGATCGCTGTTCGGCGGCAGGCCGACCAGGTTGTAGGTGACCTGCACGCCGTCCGGGCGCTCGACGAACGTCACCGCGCCGCGCGCCTGCGAGCCGACCGTCGGCTGCAGTTGCGCGTCGGCCCGTTTTTCGTGCGACGTGGAAAAGGAGGTACAGCCGGCCAGCAGGCCCAGCGCGGCGGCGGCAAGCAGCGCGCGCTGCGCGCGGCCGGCGCGCACGCCGTGATGTCGTTGTTTCATTCGATCCTCATGCCGGCTGGCGGCCGTTTGAGACGACGGCCGCGCCGGGCGGGTAAAGGGACCCGGGAAAAGTCGCCATGATACCGCGCCTCGCGGCGCCGCAAACAGCGTGAGGCCCCGCCCCGCAAGGGTTTTACGTATTTTGAACAACGATCGACGGGAACTTCGACGTCATGTCGCGCGATCGCTCGGCAATCGCCAGCGCCACCCCGCGCGCGATGTCGCGGTAACGACGCGCGAGCGCGCCTTCGGGATCGGCCGCGACCGTCGGCGTGCCGCTGTCGGCGCGCTCGCGGATCGCGATGTCGAGCGGCAGGCTGCCGAGCACGGTCACGTCGTAATCCTTCGCCATCCGCTCCGCCCCGCCGGCGCCGAAGATGTGTTCTTCGTGGCCGCAGTTCGAGCAGATGTGGATGCTCATGTTCTCGACGATGCCGAGGATCGGAATCCCGACCTTCTCGAACATCTTCAGCCCCTTCTTCGCGTCGAGCAGCGCGATGTCCTGCGGCGTCGTGACGATCACCGCACCGGTGACGGGCACGCGCTGCGCGAGCGTGAGCTGGATGTCGCCGGTGCCCGGCGGCATGTCGACGATCAGGTAGTCGAGCTCGCGCCAGTTGGTCTGGCGCAGCAGTTGCTCGAGCGCGGACGTCGCCATCGGGCCGCGCCACACCATCGGATTGTCTTCCTCGATCAGGAAGCCGATCGAGTTCGCCTGCAGCCCGTGGCCGACCAGCGGGTTCATCGACTGGTTGTCCGGCGACTCGGGGCGCTGGCCGTGGATGCCGAGCATCGTCGGCAGCGACGGGCCGTAGATGTCGGCGTCGAGAATGCCGACCGACGCGCCTTCCGCGGCGAGCGCGAGCGCGAGGTTCACGGCCGTCGTGCTCTTGCCGACCCCGCCCTTGCCCGACGCGACCGCGACGATGTTCTTCACATTCGGCAGCAGCTTCACGCCGCGCTGCACCGTGTGCGCGACGATCTCCTGCGACACGGCGACGCGCGCATCGCGCACGCCGGGCACGGCCCGGAGCGCCGCGGCGACGCGCGCGCGCACGTCGTCGTGCTGGCTGCGCGCCGGATAACCGAGCACCACGTCGAGCGCCACGACATCGCCGTCGATCGCGACGTTGCGCACGCCCTTGTTCGCCGCGTACGGGCGGCCGGTATTGGGGTCGACGACTGCCGCCAGCGCGGCGTCGACTTGGGCCCGGTCAATGCTCATCGAAACTCCATGAAAACGTTTTTCTCGCGCGCAAAACGTCAAAAAATATCAAATTTCGCGGCGAAATTCGGGAAAAGTGAAAGAATCTGTTGCACGCCATTGCGCGAACGCGCGACCCGGCGCACTCTTCGCGTGCGGCATGCTATAGGGCCAAATCGGCCACTCACCGCCTATATTGTAGAGGCTGACGCGTCGCGCTGCCCGAACAGCCACGCTGACGGACAGGGCATGCGACCGCCTCGGCGGCTGCCGCGAGCGCCGGCCGGCCTTCCTTTTTCGGGCGGCCCGCGCAGGGAGCCATAACTGTTGTTTGTCGTCGTTGTCGACTCGTTCAACCAAGAGAGGAATCCAAGATGAACATGAAAATCGCGACTCGCCTGTCCGTCTTCGCACTCGCCGGCGCGCTGCTGGCAGGCTGCGCCACGCAGCAAGGTAACAACACGGCCGTCGGCACCGGCACGGGTGCGGCGCTGGGCGCGGGCATCGGCGCACTGGCCGGTGGCGGCAAGGGCGCGGCGATCGGCGCGGGCGTCGGCGCCCTGGTCGGCGGCGTGACGGGTTACAACTGGCAGGCGATCAAGAACAAGCTCGCGCCGTCGGCAGCACAGACGGGCACGCAGGTCACCGAGCAGCCGGACGGCTCGCTGAAGCTCAACGTGCCGAGCTCGGTCACATTCGCGACGAACCAGTACGCGATCACGCCGGCGTTCACGCCGCTGCTGAACGACCTGGCGACGACGCTGAACCAGAACCCGCAACTGACGGCATCGATCGTCGGCTACACGGACAGCACGGGCTCGGCGCAGCTGAACCAGACGCTGTCGCAGAACCGCGCGCAAAGCGTCGTGAACGCGCTCGTGCAGCGCGGCGTGAACGGCGGCCGTCTGTCGGCGCAAGGCATGGGCCCGTCGAACCCGATCGCGGACAACGCGACCGAAGCCGGCCGCGCCCAGAACCGCCGCGTCGAGATCTATCTGCGCGCGCCGCAACAGCGTCAATAAGCGCGACCGCAAGAGGAAACGTGCGGGCGCGGCGCCCGCACAGCCCCGCCGGACAAGGCTTTTGGCGGGGCCGGTAACAAATCGAAAAAATTTTCGAACTTCTGTCGCAGGCCGTGGTCAGTATTTACGGTACGCGGCTGGTGTTGCCGGCGCGTCACCATTCTCCTCTTGTCGTTGTTGCTCCGGGGCCGTATCCGCCCCGGTTTTTTTTTGCCCGCAGAATTCGTGTTGCGTCGCAGCATAACGCCGCCGGGCACGCCGCGTGTGCGGCCCCGCCCGTGCCGGCGCCCGGTCCGCGGCGCCCGCCCGCCGCGCTGGCCCGCGCCCCTGCTAGAATCGCGGTTTCCCGTCGTTTTTCCCGCTGTTCTTCTCCAGACCCTATGTCCGCATCCGACCTCACTCCCGTGCAGGCTGCGGCGCCGCAAGGCAGCCGCCAGATCCTCGTTACGTCCGCACTGCCCTATGCCAACGGGCAGATCCACATCGGCCACCTGGTCGAGTACATCCAGACCGACATCTGGGTGCGGACGCTGCGAATGCATGGCCATGAGGTCTACTACATCGGCGCCGACGATACGCACGGCACGCCGGTCATGCTGCGCGCGGAGAAGGAAGGCCTGACGCCGAAGCAGCTGATCGACCGCGTGTGGACCGAGCACAAGCGCGACTTCGACAGCTTCGGCGTGTCGTTCGACAACTTCTACTCGACCGATTCGGACGAGAACCGCGTGCTCAGCGAAAAGATCTATCTGGCGCTGCAGGAAGCCGGCCTGATCGCCGAGCGCGAAATCGAGCAGGCCTACGATCCGGTCAAGGAAATGTTCCTGCCGGACCGCTTCATCAAGGGCGAGTGCCCGAAGTGCCACGCGAAGGACCAGTACGGCGACAGCTGCGAAGTGTGCGGCTCGACGTACCTGCCGACCGAACTGCTGAACCCGTATTCGGTCGTGTCGGGCGCGACGCCGGTGCGCAAGACCTCGAAGCACTACTTCTTCCGCCTGTCCGACCCGCGTTGCGAATCGTTCCTGCGCGAATGGGTGAGCGGCCTCGCGCAGCCCGAAGCGACCAACAAGATGCGCGAATGGCTCGGCGACGCCGGCGAAGCCAAGCTCGCCGACTGGGACATCTCGCGTGACGCGCCGTACTTCGGCTTCGAGATCCCGGGCGCGCCCGGCAAGTATTTCTACGTGTGGCTCGACGCGCCGGTCGGCTACTACGCGAGCTTCAAGAACCTGTGCGACCGTAACGGCATCGATTTCGATGCGTGGATCCGCCCGGGCTCGAAGGCCGAGCAGTATCACTTCATCGGCAAGGACATCCTGTACTTCCACACGCTGTTCTGGCCCGCGATGCTCGAGTTCTCGGGCCACCGCACGCCGACCAACGTGTTCGCGCACGGCTTCCTGACCGTCGACGGCGCGAAGATGTCGAAGTCGCGCGGCACGTTCATCACCGCGCAAAGCTACATCGACACGGGCCTGAACCCCGAGTGGCTGCGCTACTACTTCGCGGCGAAGCTGAACGCGACGATGGAAGACATCGACCTGAACCTCGACGACTTCCAGGCGCGCGTAAACAGCGATCTCGTCGGCAAGTACGTGAACATCGCGAGCCGCGCGGCCGGCTTCCTGATCAAGCGCTTCGACGGCCGCGTGCAGGACAGCGCGATGAATCATCCGCTCGTCGCGAAGCTGCGCGATGCGATTGCCCAGATCGCCGCAAGCTACGAAGCACGCGAATACGGCCGCGCGCTGCGCCACACGATGGAGCTCGCGGACGAAGTGAACGCATACGTCGATGGCGCGAAGCCGTGGGATCTCGCGAAGGATCCGGCCAACGCGGTCGCGCTGCACGAAACCTGCAGCGTGAGCCTCGAGGCGTTCCGCCTGCTGTCGCTCGCGCTGAAGCCGGTGCTGCCGCGCGTCGCCGTTGCGGTCGAGGCGTTCTTCGGGATCGCGCCGCTCGCGTGGGCCGATGCCGCGAAGCCGCTGTCGTCGGCGCAGCCGATCAAGGCGTACCAGCACCTGATGACGCGCGTCGACGCGAAGCAGCTCGAAGCGCTGCTCGCCGCGAACCGCGATTCGCTGCAGGCCGAGGCAACGGGTGCGGCCGCCGCGAGCACGAACGCCGCGAAGGATGCGAAGCGCAACGCGAACGCGAAGCCGGCCGTCGCGACCGGCGCCGACGACGCACCGATCTCGATCGACGATTTCGCGAAGATCGACCTGCGGATCGCGAAGATCGTCGCATGCCAGGCCGTCGAGGGCTCGGACAAGCTGCTGCAGCTCACGCTCGACGTCGGCGAGGAAAAAACCCGCAACGTGTTCTCGGGCATCAAGTCTGCGTACCAGCCCGAGCAGCTCGTCGGCAAGCTGACGGTGATGGTCGCGAACCTCGCGCCGCGCAAGATGAAGTTCGGCCTGTCCGAAGGGATGGTGCTCGCCGCGTCGGCCACCGACGAGAAGGCGGAACCGGGCCTCTACATCCTCGAACCGCACAGCGGCGCGAAGCCGGGCATGCGCGTGAAGTAAGCGGCGCGCGCTGCCGCAAAAAAGCCCCGCACGGTTTGAATCGTGCGGGGCTTTTTTATCGCTGCCCGGTACGCCGCGGCCGCCGTCACCGCTGCCCGAACCACCGGTCGAAGCGCCGCGTGTAGTTCAGGTCGACACCCTGGAACGTGCCGCCGTACGCGGACACCGACCAGAAGCGCGTCAGGTTGATCGTCGCCTTGAACGCGTTGCTTGCCGATTGCAGCCCCTGCTCGAAGCCGAGCACGAACCGCTCGTTGATCGCCTTCGACACCAGCACGACCTGCGGATCGGTCAGGCCGACTTCGCTGCGGCCGACCGACACCTCGTCGAGGCCGAAGGTCTGCGCGACCCGCTTGCCGGTCACGCTGCCGAGCAGCCCGAGCGCCGCCGTCATCGCGCCCTGCTGGCCGACGTTGTTGCCCTGGTCGGTGCCGTGCCCGAACAGCAGCCACGACAGCTTTTCGTTGTCCGTCACGTTCGGCTCCGACACGAGCTTGACCGTCGGCGCCTGGATCGTGCCCGTTACCTGCACGCCGGCCTCGACCTCCTGATTGCGCCGCATCGCGAGGATGTTGACGCCCGGGTTCGACACCGGGCCATTGAACGTGAAGAAGCCGTTCTCAACCGCGAGCTTGCGGCCGAACGCCGTGTACGTCGAGCCTTCGGTCACGCGCACGTTGCCGATCGCACGCAGCGGCACGCCCGGCGCGCTCATCACGGTAATCGTGCCGCGCAGCCCGAGATCCGCGCCGTGGCCCTTGAAGCGGAAGTTGTTGCCGAGCCCGACGTCGATGTTCGCGCGCGGCGCCAGCGACGGCGCCGGCTTGTTTTCGACCGGCTTCGGCTTCGCGGCCGCGGTACCGGTAGGCGTCTCGCCGCGCACCGTGCCGTCCGGCTGCACGATCACGACGTCATCCGACAGGTGCGGCGCCCCTTGCTCGGGCAGGTCGAACAGCGCGCGATCGACGACGAACTTGCCGTCGATCGCCAGCGCGCCGCGCGGCCCGTCGTTCGCGACGGTGGCCTTGCCCGACACCGACAGCTTGCGGTCCGGCGCCGCGAACAGCTCGAGCTTGTCCGCGACGATGCTGGCGGTCAGGTCCGGCGCCTCGCCGTCGAGGCGCACGCGGCCGAGCGCGCGCAGCGTGCCGTCGCCGCCGTGAAACTCGACCTGCTGGAATTCGACGAGGTTGTCCGACAGCTTCACGCGCACGATGCCGTCCTTCAACTGGACGCCCTGGTCGATCAGCGTCGCGGACAACTCGTCGCCCGTCAGCGTCCCCGACAGGTTCGGTTTCGCCGGCGTGCCCGACACCGTCAGCTTCAGCGCCGCGCGTCCGCCGAGCAAGTAGCTCGGGCCGAACAGGTTGCCGGTGGTCTTCAGCGCCGGGATGTCGGCATCGATCCGGCCCGACAGCGGGCCGTCGTCGACGATGCCGAACACGCCGTCGCGCAGCGCGAACGGCACCGCGACGTTCGCGTCGAGCGTACCGATCCGGCTTGCCTTCGCGAGCGCCGTCACGTTGAGCCGGTTGCCGGGCGCGAAGCTCGCGCGGGCGGACAGGTCGGTCAGGCCGAGCGACGCGATGCCGCGGCCGGTCTCGATCGTCACGTCGCCGCCGCGGCGCTTGACCTGCACGTAACCCGTCGCGTTCGCACCAAGCGAGAAATCCCAGTCGGCATCGAGCACGACGTCGGTGCGCACCGGCGGCCGCTGGCCGGTCAGTTCCTGGCGCACCTCGAGGAAACGCGCAACCGACGCGCCGGTCACCGAACCGGCCGAGCGCATCTGGCCGCGATCGAACACGAACGATTTCAGGTCGATCGCCGCGCCTTCGAGCGTGAGCCGCGTCGCGCCGAGCGTCACGCGGCCGGCGCCGGCCGATATCGTCAGCGGCGCCTGCAGCGCGAGCGTCGGCGTGCCGCGATTCGCGAGCCGCGTGACGGTGCCGTCCCAGCGCATGCCGTCGCGGTTCTCGACCACGCCGCCGTTCGCCGCGAGCGTCAGGTCGATCACGCGGCCGCCGGCCATCCCGAGCGCCGACGCGTCGAGCGTGTGCTTCGCGCGCGTGCCGTCGAGGTTCGCGCGCAACGACTTGAGCTTGAACGAGCCGAGCGCGATGTCGGCCGCGTCGGCCGTGAACACGAGCGCGCCGTGCGCGCCGTCGCGGATGTCCGCGCGGCCCTGGGCGGTGCCGATCCGGTTCGACCCGACGACGACGTGCTCGGCCTTGTAGGTGGCCGTCACGTTCGGATGCGCGAAACTGCCGGTCAGGTCGCCCTGCGCCTGCACGAGCCCTTCGACCCCGAAGCCGAGCCGGTCGAGCTGCGGCGCGTCGACGACGAAGCGCAGCCGGTCGCCGGGCGCGCCGAAGCTGCCGCGCAGGTCGACGTGATTGCCTGCGATCGACAGGTTCGCGTTGCTCGGCAGAATCCGCGAGCCGGCG
The DNA here is from genome assembly GCF_001729305.1 of Burkholderia sp. A2. Classification (NCBI taxonomy): domain Bacteria; kingdom Pseudomonadati; phylum Pseudomonadota; class Betaproteobacteria; order Burkholderiales; family Burkholderiaceae; genus Burkholderia; species Burkholderia sp. A2. Next base: position 19,994 of record NZ_LZXX01000108.1, read on the forward strand.
AGCTGCACGACGCCGGCGCCGGTCAGCGGCACGCCGTCGTACAGGCTGTCGGCGAGCTTGAAGGTCGCCTTCGTCGACACCTGCGGCGCGAACGCGCCCGACGCCGTCAGCGTGCCGGACACGCGCGTCTCGCCGCGCTTGGCCGGCGCCTTGGCCGCTTTCGCGGGCGCCTTGCCGACGCCCGCCTTCGGCGCGCTCATCGCGGCGAGCAGCAGCGGATCGAACGCGGTCAGCGTCGCCTTCGCGTCATAGCTCGAATGCGCGTCGTGGCGGAACACGCCCGTCAGGTCGATGCGCCCCTTGCCCGCCGTCACGCGCGTGTCGGTCAGCACGGTCTGCTGCTTCGTCAGCGCGACCTTGGCGCGCGCACCCAGTGCGAGCTTCGGGTCGTTCAGGTTGAAGTCGACGGTCGTCACGTCGCCCGCGAGCGTCACGCCGAGCGGGCCGCCGAGGCGCATCGGCCGCAGCTCGGCGACGAACGCGTTCAGGTCGAGGTTCGCGACCTTCAGGTCGAAACGGCCCTTGCCGCCCGCGAGCGTGCCGCCGCCGGTCACGCTGCCGTCGCGGATCAGCTTCAGCGCGAGACCGTCGATGCGCTGCGCGTGCGCGTCGAGATGCACGGTCGCGTGCGCGTCGATCAACGGCAGCAGATGGTCGCCGAGCGTGCCCGGCTTCGCGTTGACGATCGACACCGGCCCCGTCACCGCGAAGCCCTTCGCGGGCGCCGAGCCGGCCGGCGCGCTCACCGGTGCGAGTTCCGCGCGCACCGCGAGGTCGGCCACGGGCGCGCCGGGCGACAGCGCCTGCGGGTTCACGTGGTCGAACGCGAGCGACGCACGCGTGAGCGGCACCGCGCCGAACGGCGCGGCTTCGACGTGCGCGCGCCCGTTCAGCTTCATCCCGCTCGCGGAGACGTCGGCGACGAGCGCTTCGAGCGACCCCGACACGTTCGCGCTCGCATTGACCGGTTCATCGGCGAGTTTGCCCACGTAGGTCGCGTTGCCCGTCAGCGCGAACGGCTTCACGCCGTCGAGCTTCGCGCGCGCGGTCAGCGCGCCGTACGGCGTATCGACGCCGTCGAGCACGAGTTCATGGTGGCGGCCGTCGCTGCGGCCGTTCAGCGCGAGATGGTCGAGCTGGGTCGTCGACGTGCCTTCGTGAATGGCGAGGCGATCGACGCGCAGGTCGTCGATCCGCACCTGCAGCGGCAGGCTCAGGTCCTGCGGCGTCTTACTCGGCGTCGACGGCCCGGGCGCAATCCGCACGTCGATCGTGCCGGCGCGCAGATAGGCGACGGACAGCCGCCACGGCGCACGCGTCAGTGCCCAGCGGCCGTCGAGCCGGTCGATGCGAACCTCGGTGCCGGTGCCGTCGGGGCTGGTCCACGCGAACCCGCGCAAGCGCACGCCGGTCGCGAGCGAGCCGCCTTCGAGCGTGCCCGCGAGCCGCGTGCCGAGCACCTTGCCGGCCACCTGCCACGCGAGCCGCGTGCCGCGCTCGGTCGTCACCGCGCCCAGCACGAGCCCCACCGCGAGCACGACGAGCAGCACGACCGTCGCGAGCGTCCACGCGACGGCACGCCACGCACGGCCGCGGCGCGGCGCGCGCGGCGGCGTGCCGGGCGCGCCGTCGGGCGAATCCGGATCGTGAGGCGGCGGCGTGTCGTTCGGGTCCTTCGTCATGCGGTTCGTCGTGCGGGTCGTCGTCGATAGGACGGCAGGTTCAGAAAGCGATGCCGAGCGTCAGGTACGGGCGCACGCTGTGGTTGCGCAAGCCGTACGCGACGTCGACGTTGATCGGGCCGACCGGGCTGCGCCAGCGTGCACCGACGCCCACGCCCGGGTAGAACACGCGCTCGCCCCACGCATCGGTCGCGGTGCCGATGTCGAAGAACGTCGCGGCGCCCCAGTCGCGGTTGAACCAGTGCTGGTATTCGGCCGTGCCCGTCATCAGGTACTTGGTCGGCAAAACGGAGCCGTCGACGCTGTTGCCGATGCTCTGGTAGCCGTAACCGCGCACCGAGTTCGAGCCGCCGGCGCGGAACAGCAGCGACGCCGGCACGCCGCTCGAGCTGCCGCTCGTGAACACGCCGCCGAGCTCCGCGCGGAACACGAACAGGTCGCGCTTGCCGATCGGCAGGTACTGCTGCCCGCGCGCGTAGCCTCGAATGAAGGTTTCGTCGGCCAGCACGTGCTTGACCGCGAAGCCGGCCTCCGCGTGAATCAGGTTGCCCGAGCGCGGGAACAGCGGATCGTCGACGTTGCGGCGGGTCCACGCCCACTGCGGCACCAGCGCGCGGCTCGTGGTCGGCCCCGCGCCGTTCTGGTCGAGCCGATCCTGGTAGTACATCAGCGAATACGCATAGTCGATGAACTGGCCGGTGCGCGTGCGCTGCACGCCGACGCGCGCGCTGTAGATGCGCGTGTCCGACACGTTGGTGTTCGTGTACGACGCGAGCACGCTGTTGGTCCAGCCCTTCTCGCCCGGCGGCATCGACAGCTGGACCTGCCCGTACTGCTGGATCTGGTCGACCCGGCCCGACACGGTCAGCGGCCACGCGGCGCCGAACGTGTCGAGATACGTATAGGAACCCTGCACGTGCGGCCCGGTATCGGTCGCGAAGCCGACGCCGCCGCGGATGTTGTTGTACGGGAACTCGCTGACCTTCACGTGCACGGGCGTGCGCTCGGGCTTCGACGTATCGTCGCCGACGTCGATCGCGACGCTCGCGTAGTACGGCGTGTTCTGCAGCTGCCGCTGCAGTTCGGCGATCCGCCGCACGTCGTAGATCTCGCCTTCCGACAGCGGATTGACGTTCGTGACGATCCTTTCCGGATAACGGCGCACGCCGTCGACGTCGACCTTGCCGATCGTAAACGTCGGACCGCTGTCGAACGCGACCGCGAGCGTCGCGCGCTGCGTGCGCGGATCGATGCGCGCCTCGGACGACGCGATCTTCGCGCCGAGATAGCGGCGCGACTGCAGTTGCCGGAGCGCCGCGCCCTTCGCGTCGTCCCAGTCGGACTGCGTGAACGGGTCGCCCGGCTTCATCGAGAACGCGAACCGGGTGGCCGTCTCCTGCTTCGGATCCTCGGTTTCGACGGGCCCCTTGAACGTCAGGTCGACCGTCGACACGACGGTCTGCTTGCCCGGATCGACCGCGATGCGCACGTCGCGCTTGCCGTCGCGCGTGCGCACGTCGGTGCGCACGACCGGCGAAAAATAGCCGGCCGTCGCGGCCAGGTCGCGCACTTGCTGCGGCGTGGCGGTCACGAGGAAGTCGAACTGGTCGTCGCTGATGTCGTCACGCTTCGCGAAGCGGGCGATATCGAGGTGCGTCTTCAGGAGCTTGCGGATCGAACGCGGCGCGTCGATGTCGACGTCGTACTTCGCGTGGGCCGGCAGCGCGAAGCACGCGGCCAGGCAACCCGCGAGGGCCGCCCGCGCGACGCGGGCCGCGGCGTCGGCGCGATCGCGTGCCGCGCGCCGGCCCGCGTCATGCGCCGTGTGTGCTTGCTGGTTCGACTGCCCCGCCAAATATGACCTCGCCGTCCTGGAGTGTTACGTTTTCGTGGAAAACCCTGTATTTGACCACAGGGCGCCGACGTCACAGCCAAACGATTGTGAAAGAGTGCCAAGGCCCCGGCCGGGCCGCGGCACGACGCCCGCCGGCGCCGGCCCGCGGTTCGATGCGCGATTGGCGCCGGCTGTTCCCCGCGATGCGGTAAAATCCCGCCATCGAGAATCCGGCGCATCGTGCGCCGCCCGAAACGGAAGATCCAGCCATGCCGTACCAGTCCGACGTCACGCAGTTCCTGAACCAGCTCAAGCAGCAGAAGCCGACGCTCGAGGAAGAGCAACGCAAGGGCCGTTCCCTGCTGTGGGACAAGCAGCCGATCGATCTCGAAGAGCGCGCCGAGCAGCAGGAATCGCGCGTGAAGCAAACGTCGTACGTCTACTACCAGAACTTCTGACGACGTGAGCGCCGCCGACGAGGCCAGCGCCGCCCGGCAGGACGACGCGATCGCCGCGCCCGCGGGCGCCGATTCGACGCCCGACACGGTCGACGGCGTCGCGGCGTTCGCTCGCCTGTACGGCGAGCCGCTGTTCAAGCTGCCGCAGGATCTGTACATCCCGCCCGACGCGCTCGAGGTATTCCTCGAGACGTTCGAAGGCCCGCTCGACCTGCTGCTGTACCTGATCCGCAAGCAGAACTTCAACGTGCTCGACATCCCGATGGCGCAGGTCACCGCGCAATATCTGGGCTACGTCGACCAGATCCGCACGTCGAACCTCGAGCTCGCGGCCGAGTACCTGCTGATGGCCGCGATGCTGATCGAGATCAAGTCGCGGATGCTGCTGCCGGTCAAGAAGGCCGACACCGGCGAGGAAGCCGAGGATCCGCGCGCCGAACTCGTGCGCCGGCTGCTCGAGTACGAGCAGATGAAGCTCGCCGCGCAGCGGCTCGACCAGTTGCCGCAGCTTGGCCGAGATTTCCTGCGCGCCGAGGTGTACATCGAGCAGAGCGTCACGCCGCGCTTTCCCGACGTGAATTCGGACGACCTGCGCGCCGCGTGGGCCGACGTGCTCAAGCGCGCGAAGCTCGTCCAGCACCACAAGATCTCCCGCGAGGAGCTGTCGGTGCGCGAACACATGAGCCTGATCCTGCGCCGGCTGCAGAACGCGCGCTTCATGGAATTCGCCGAACTGTTCGATACGTCGCGCGGCGTGCCGGTCGTCGTCGTGAACTTCATCGCGATGCTCGAACTCGCGCGCGAATCGCTGCTCGAGATCACGCAGGCCGAACCGTTCGCGCCGATCTACGTACGTCTCGCTTACCTGCCCGCGTAAGCGCTGCCCCCGCCGCTTCCCGTTCCCCGGTGCATCCCGACGCTCGCCGCTTCGCCGCGGCGAACGGCCGTCCGGCGGGTGTCCGACACGTCCCACTATAAAGTGAACGATCGTTCTTTTATCGATGCGTCGCGCGGCCAAATCCTCTACAATCCGCCGACGCCCGATGCGCCGCCCGCGCGCCGGCGTTCTCCGCTTCGACCCCGATGCCGCTGCCGCGGCGTCAACGCGCGCCTGCGCGAGGAACCCGCTACCCGATCATGAAAGTCATCAGCTCGATCCAGGAACTGCGCGACCAGCTGCGCGGACAGAACCGCACGGCGTTCGTGCCGACGATGGGCAACCTGCACGAAGGGCACCTGTCGCTGATGCGCCTCGCGCGCCAGCACGGCGACCCGGTCGTGGCGAGCATCTTCGTCAACCGGCTGCAATTCGGCCCGAACGAGGATTTCGACAAGTACCCGCGCACGCTCCAGGACGATATCGAGAAGCTGCAGCAGGAAAACGTGTACGTGCTGTTCGCGCCGACCGAGCGCGACATGTACCCTGAGCCGCAGGAGTATCGCGTGCTGCCGCCGGACGATCTCGGCGGGATCCTCGAAGGCGAGTTCCGGCCCGGCTTCTTCGCCGGCGTGTGCACGGTCGTCACCAAGCTGATGTCCTGCGTGCAGCCGCGCGTCGCCGTGTTCGGCAAGAAGGACTACCAGCAGTTGATGATCGTGCGCCGGATGTGCCAGCAGCTCGCGCTGCCGGTCGACATCATCGCCGCCGAAACCGTGCGCGACGAGGACGGCCTCGCGCTGTCGTCGCGCAACCGCTACCTGACGACCGACGAGCGCAACGAAGCGCCCGAACTGGCGAAAACGCTGCAGCGCGTGCGCGACAGCGTGCTCGGCGGCGAACGCGATCTCGGCAAGCTCGAGCAGCACGCGCACGCGCATCTGGCCGAACGCGGCTGGGTGCCCGACTACATCGCGATCCGCCGCCGCGCGAACCTGATCGCGCCGAGCGCCGCTGAACTCGAAGCCGGCGAGCCGCTCGTCGTGCTCGCGGCCGCGAAGCTCGGCGCGACGCGCCTCATCGACAACCTGGAAATCTGACGGGCGGCCCGCCCGCGCCTCTCACGACGCATCACGGAGACACCATGCAGCGCCACATGCTCAAATCGAAGATCCACCGTGCGGCGGTCACGCACTGCGAACTGCACTACGAAGGTTCGTGCGCGATCGACGAAGACCTGCTCGAAGCGGCGGGCCTCATCGAAAACGAACGAATCGACATCTGGAACATCAACAACGGCGAGCGCTTCTCGACCTACGCGATCAAGGGCGAACGCGGCAGCGGGATGATCTCGCTGAACGGCTCGGCCGCACGCCGCGCGCAGCTTGGCGACCTCGTGATCATCGCGGCATTCGCGATGGTCGACGAAGCGGAACTGCAGGCCGGCTGGAAGCCGAAGCTCGTGTTCATCGACGAAGGCAACAAGATCAAGGGCCACCGCGATCACGTGCCGACGCAGAACTGGACGTAAGCTGAGCGGCGCCCCCGCGCCGGCGATGCCGCTTGCCACTGAAGGGCCGGATACCCGTGAGCCACGGGATCCGGCCCTTTCTCATTGAGTCTCGGGTATCGCGCCGGCCGGACGGCCCGGCCGCTCAGGAAGCCTTGACGGCCTTCTCGGCCTTCGGCACGCGACGTTCGGCCCATTCGACGATCGGCCGCCACTGTTCGAGATCCTTCTCGACGCGGCTTTTCGCGACGTCCCACAGCGTCAGGCCGTGCGCGGCGATCTGCACGTAGTTCTGCGTGTCGCGCACGTAGCCGAGCACCGGCAGGCCGAGGCCTTCGACGAACCGGTGCAGCTGGTCGGACGAGCGGGTGCGCGCATCGACCCGCATCCCGACGATCCCGACCTCGACGCTGCCCTTGCGCACGGCCTTTTCGCCGGCGAGGCGTTCCAGAAACTGCTGGGTCGCGAGAATATCGAACATCGACGGCTGCAGCGGCACGATCACCTTGTCGGCCAGTTGCAGCGCGACGTTGAGCCGCGTGCCGTGCAGGCCGGCCGGCGTATCGATCACCGCATATTCGAGCCCGCGCGGCGGCTTCGACGGCGCTTCCGGATCGAGCTCCCACGCCTCGATCGTCGGCAAGCCGGCCGGCCGCAGGTCGAGCCACGCATGCGCGGACTGCTGCCGGTCCAGGTCGGCCAGCGCGACCCATGCGCCCTGCGCCGCGAAATAGCCGGCTAGATTGGTGGACAGCGTGCTCTTGCCCACGCCGCCCTTCGGATTCGCCACCACGATGACCGTCATGAATTCCCCCGAAAAAGCCGCGCGGCGCCGGCCGCATGGCAGGCGCCGCTCGATTGCGGATACAGGGAGCGATGATATCGGCAAACGGGGGGTCACCGGAACCGGTGGTGTGGACCCACGCACCACTTTCGTCCGCTTTCCTTCACGTCACGCACGCTGGACCGCGGCCTCCCGCGCGCCTAGCGCGAACGCGCCGCCGCCCAGCAGCGCCTGCACGGCCAGCGTGACGGCCCAGAACGCCGGATATTCCCAGCCGCCGTGCGGCGACGCGAAGCTCCAGCCGTTCGGCAGATGCGCGGCAACGGCGCCGAGCATGAACGGCAGCAGCACCAGCGCGGCGATGCGCACGCGGAACCCCGCGACGAGCGCGAGGCCGCCCGCCAGTTCGACGAACGTGGTCAGGTACGCGAGCCAGCCCGGCAGGCCGATCGACGCGAAGAACTGCGCCGTGCCGGGCAGCGTGAAGACGAATACTTTCTGCGCGACGTGCGCGAGGTACAGCACGCCGAGGGCGACGCGCAGCAGCGTCGCGGCGAAATCGTTCAGGCGGGTGGCGTTCATGACGGATTCCTTAGGGAGTGGATGGGAATGGATCGCACTCTATTCGAACCCATTCGACCGATAAACACGCCAGCCCGCTTAAATTAATTCCATTCGAGAACGAATAAAGTCACAAAAAAGGGCATGACCGATCATGCCCTGCATCCCGCTCAGTAACCGCTCTTGCCTTGCGTGGCGTCGCCGCCGGACTGGCCGCCGCCCGGCGCATACGAATCGCACGCATGCGCGGCCGCCGACACGCCCAGCAGCGCCGCGAGCAGTACGCTCCACCACCATCGAGCCCTCATCGTCGCCCTCCTTCGGGCGGACCTCCGCCCTCCTCTGTTGTACGCGATCGCGCGGAAAAAGCGAGGGCGGACGGCGCGGTCTCAACGAAACTCGGCGTACAGCGCGTCGAGGTCGAGGTGCTCGGCGAACGTGTCGGCCAGCCGCTCGAGCGACGCCTCGCGCAGCGCCAGGTAGTCGATGCGGGCCGCGCCGTCGAGCCCCGCCCACGCGAGCAGCGCCGTGCAGGCGTCGGGGGCGTCGAACAGCCCGTGCACGTAGGTCGCGAGGATCTGGCCGTCGGCCGACCTCGCGCCGTCGGGACGCGCGCCGTCCCGCGCGGCATCGGTGGCCAGCGTCAGCGCGGGCGTCGCGAGCGCCGGCCCGCGCGTGTCGCCCATGTGGATCTCGTAGCCGCGCACGGGCGCCGCGCCCGGCAGCGCGAGCTGACCGGTCACGTTCTTCAGCGTCTTGTCGGGCTGCAGCGTCGTGTCGAAATCGAGCAGCCCGAGCCCGGGCACGCTGCCGGGCGCGCCTTCGAGGCCGAGCGGATCGTCGAGCGTGCGGCCGAGCATCTGCATGCCGCCGCAGATGCCGATCACCTTGCCGCCGTAGCGCAGATGGCGCCGGATCAGCGCGTCCCAGCCCGCATCGCGCAGCCACGCGAGATCGCGCTGCACGCTCTTCGAACCGGGCAGGATCAGCAGGTCGGCGTCGGGCACGGGGCCGCTCTTCCAGTACGTGAATTCGACCTGCGGATGCGCGCGCAGCGGATCAAAATCGGTGTGGTTGCTGATGCGCGGCAGCGCGGGCACGACGACGCGCAACACGCCGGCATCGCCGCGGGCGGCGGCGCTGCGCGCCTGGGCGGGCAGCATGTCCTCGGCGTCGAGCAGCAGCCCGTGCAGATACGGCAGCACGCCGAACACCGGCTTGCCCGTCTGCGCGCTCAGCCAGTCGAGCCCCGGCTCGAGCAGCTTGAGGTCGCCGCGGAAGCGGTTGATCACGAAGCCGCGCACGCGCGCGCGCTCGCTGTCCGACAGGCAGGCGAGCGTGCCGACCAGATGCGCGAACACGCCGCCGCGATCGATGTCGGCGACGAGCACGACCGGGCAGTCGACGCGCTCGGCAAAGCCCATGTTCGCGATGTCGCCGTCGCGCAGGTTGATCTCGGCCGGGCTGCCGGCGCCTTCGACGATCACCGTGTCGTAACCGGCGCGTAGGCGCGCATACGACTCGAGTACCGCATCGAACGCGACCGGCTTGTAGTCGTGATACGCGCGTGCGTCGAGGTTCATGCGCGCGTGGCCGTGAATGATCACCTGCGCGCCGCGGTCGCTCGTCGGCTTCAGCAGCACCGGATTGAAATCCGTATGCGGCGCGACGCCGGCGGCCAGCGCCTGCAACGCCTGCGCGCGGCCGATCTCGCCGCCGTCGACCGTCACCGCGCTGTTGAGCGCCATGTTCTGCGGCTTGAACGGCGCCACGCGCGCGCCGCCGCGGCGCGCGAGGCGGCACAGGCCCGCGACGAGCGTGCTCTTGCCCGCGTCGGACGTCGTGCCCTGGATCATCAGCGTGCCGCGCGGCCGCGGCTCGGGTGCATTCATCGTGTGAAAGGTGTCGCGAAGCAAAGGCGGCATTATCGCCCGCGCCGGGTCGCCCGCGCCGTTACAATCACGCGATGATTCCGCACGACCTCACCTTCGTCCTCGGCGGCGCGCGCTCGGGCAAGAGCGCGCATGCCGAGCGGCTCGCCGCCGACAGCGGCCGCCCCGTCACCTACATCGCGACGGCGACCGCCGCCGATGCCGAATTCGCGCAGCGCATCGCGCATCACCGCGCGCGCCGGCCGGCCGACTGGGGGTTCGCCGACGCGAGCGTCGATCTCGCGGGCACGCTCGCGCGGCTCGACGATCCGCACGCGTGCCTGCTCGTCGACTGCCTGACGCTGTGGCTCACGAACCTGCTGTGCCCCGCCGACGGCGCACCGCTCGACGACGCGCAGTACGCGGCGCACGTCGAGCGGCTCGAGCACGCGCTACGCGGCGCGCGCGCGAAGGTCATCGTCGTCAGCAACGAGATCGGGCTCGGCGTCGTGCCGCTCGGGTCGGTCACGCGCCGCTACGTCGACGAGCTCGGCCGCCTGAACCAGCGCGTCGCCGCGCTCGCGACACGCGTCACGCTGCTGGTTGCCGGGCTGCCGCTCGACCTCAAGGCAGGCGCACCGTCATGCTGATGCTGTCGCTGCCCGTCGTCGCGATGCTCGCGGTCGCCGCCGCGATCGTCGACCGCGCCATCGGCGAGCCGGCCGGCTGGCATCCGCTCGTCGCGTTCGGCCGCGTCGCCGCGCGCATCGAAGCCGCGCTGAACACCGGCCGGCGCGGCCGCGTGGTCGGCGTCGCCGCGTGGCTCGCGGCGGTCGTGCCGCCGGTGGCCGTCGCGGCATGGCTCGTCGCCGCGCTGCCCTGGCCGTTCGCGGCGGCGCTGCACGTCGCGCTGCTGTGGTTCGCGCTCGGCGCGAAGAGCCTCGCCGACCACGTCGCGCCGATCGCCGCCGCGCTGCTGCGGCACGACCTCGACGCGGCGCGCACGCTGACCGCCCGCATCGTGTCGCGCGACACGAGCAATGCGGACGAAGGTGCGCTGTCGCGCGCGGCCGTCGAATCGGCGCTGGAAAACGGCAACGACGCGATCTTCGGCGCACTCTTCTGGTTCGTCGTCGCGGGCGGCCCCGGCGCGTTGCTGTTCCGGCTCGCGAACACGCTCGACGCGATGTGGGGCTACCGCACGCCGCGCTTCCTGACCTTCGGCTGGGCCGCCGCGCGCATCGACGATGCGCTGAACTGGATTCCCGCGCGCCTCACCGCCGCGAGCTACGCGCTGCTCGGCGACACGGCCGCCGCGTGGCGCTGCTGGCGCACGCAGGCGCGCCACTGGGACAGCCCGAACGCGGGCCCCGTCATGGCCGCGGGCGCCGGCAGCCTGAACGTGCAGCTTGGCGGCGCGGCCGTCTATCACGGCGAGATCGAGGATCGGCCGGCGCTCGGCACCGGCGCCACGGCCACCGCCCTTCACATCGTCGCCGCGCTGTCGCTCGTCACTCGCACGCTCGCGCTGTGGCTCGCACTGCTGGTCGCGAGCAGCGCACTCGTCATGGCTACCCATCATGTCTGATTCATCCATCGCGCACGGCGGCAACCTGCATGAGGCCGCCCGTCGCCACGGCATTCCGTACGACGCGTGGCTCGACCTGTCGACCGGCATCAATCCGGTCGGCTACCCGGTTCCGCCCGTGCCGGCCGACGCCTGGCGCCGGCTGCCCGACGACGGCGACGGCCTCGCGGCCTGCGCCGCACGGTACTACCACGCGCCCGATGCCGCGCACGTGCTGCCGGTTGCCGGCAGCCAGGCCGCGATCCGCGCGTTGCCGGCGTTGCTGCCGGCCGGCGACGCCGGCGTCGCGGCGCTCGCGTACGGCGAATACGCGCCCGCGTTCGCGCGCCACGGCCATCGCGTCGTCCCGCTCGACATTCGCGCGGATACGCTGCCCGCGACGCTGCGCCACGTCATCGTCGGAAATCCGAATAACCCGACCGCCGAATTCGTGCCGACCGAACGCCTGCTCGGCTGGCATGCGCAACTGGCGGCACGCGGCGGCACGTTGATCGTCGACGAAGCGTTCGCCGATACGGGCGCGACGCCATCGCTCGCGCCACAGGTCGATCGCGCGGGGCTCGTCGTGCTGCGCTCGGTCGGCAAGTTCTTCGGGCTGGCCGGGATCCGCGCGGGCTTCGTGCTCGCATGCCCCGATCAAATCGTCGCGTTGCGCGACAGGCTCGGCGCATGGACGGTCGGCGGCCCCGCGCGCCACGCGGTCGCCGCGGCGTTCGCCGATCGCGCGTGGCAAGCTGCCGCGCGCGATCGGCTCGCGGCCGACGGCGAACGACTCGCCACGTTGCTGCGCGCGCACGGCTTCGCGGTGCGCGCGACATCGCTCTTCAGTTGGACCGCCGATCCGCGCGCCGCGGCGCTGCACGCGGCGCTGGCGGCGCGCGGGATCTGGACGCGGTACTTCCCGACGCCGTCGAGCGTGCGCATCGGCCTGCCGGGCAGCGAAGCCGAATGGCAGCGCCTCGGCGATGCGCTCGCCCATTGCGTGCCGCTGCTGCAGCAGGCCTCCGCATGAGTGCACGCCTGTTCCGCCGGCTAAAGCCCGCCGCGCTGCTGGTCGCGCTCGCTCACGCGCCGCTCGTCCACGCCGACGTCACGACCCGCGACGACGCCGGCAATACGGTCACGCTGCCCGCGCCCGCGCAGCGCGTGATCAGCCTCGCGCCGCACGCGACCGAGCTCGTCTACGCGGCCGGCGGCGGTGCGAAGCTCGTCGGCACCGTCACGTACAGCGACTATCCGGCCGCCGCGCAGGCGGTGCCGCGCGTCGGCGACAACAAGGCGCTCGATCTCGAACGCATCGCCGCGCTGAAGCCCGACCTGATCGTCGTCTGGCGGCACGGCAACGCCGAGCGGCAGACCGACGCGCTGCGCGCGCTCCACATCCCGCTGTTCTTCAGCGAACCGAAGCATCTCGACGACGTGTCGTCGTCGTTGCGCCGGCTCGGCACGCTGCTCGGCGCGCAACCGGCCGCCAATGCCGCCGCGACCGCCTTTACGCGGGACATCGCAACACTGCGCGCACGCTACGCGGCACGCCCGCCCGTCACGCTGTTCTTCCAGGTGTGGGACCGCCCGCTGACGACGCTCAACGGCACGCACCTGATCAACGAAGTGTTCGAACTCTGCGGCGGCCGCAACGTGTTCGCGTCGCTCAAGCCGCTCGCGCCGACCGTGACCGACGAGGCCGTGCTCGCGGCGAATCCGGAGGCGATCGTGACGACGAGCGCCGGCGCGACCCGTTCGAACGAACCGCTGCCGAGCCTCGCGCGCTGGCGCACGTGGCCCGCGCTGACGGCCGTGGCGCGCAACAACCTGTTCGCGATCGACGGCGATCTGCTGACGCGACCGGCGCCGCGGATCGCGCAGGGCGCGGCCGCGCTGTGCGAGGATCTGGATGCCGCGCGTGCGCGGCGGCCGGCGCGCTGATCTCCGGCGGGTTGCGGATGCATCGCGCACCGATGCCGGATGCGTGGGTGCTCGAGACAGCTCGGTGCGCAGCGTCGTTCATAGGCAGACGCAAGCGCACCTATGCATCCCAGTGCACGACTTCCCACGTTCGCGCGGCGTCTTCCCTGCGCAGCCACACCCCCCCACCCGTCGGCACGGGCCGCGACAGCAACGCGTCGAGCGGCACGCGCAACACATGCGACGCGAATGCGCGGATCACACCGGCATGCGTGACGACCCATTGCGGTCCGTCGAACGCCGCCAGCGCATCGGCCTGCCGCGCCACCCGCGCGACGAATCGCGCGACGCTTTCTCCGCCGTGCGCGCACGCATGCATCAGGTCGGCTGCCCACGCATCGAGCGCCGCGCGGTCGATATCGTCCCAGCGCTGCATTTCCCACGCGCCGAAATCCATTTCCTGCCAGTCGGCATCGCACAGCAGCGGTACGTCGAATGCCCGCGCGAGCCGTTCGGCAACCGACGCGCAGCGCGTCAGCGGGCTCGTCCACACCTGTTCGGGCGACGGCATACCCCGTTCCGCCAGATGCATGCGCACGGCCTGCGCGCCGCCGTCGGCCGATTCGGCGAGCGGCACGTCGCTGCGCCCGTAGCAGACGCCCGGCTCGATGCCGACGGCCGGATGACGGATCAGGACGACGTCCATCCGAGCACCACCAGATAGATCGCCAGTTCGCCCAGTTGCTGCGCGAAGCCGAGACAGTCGCCCGTATAACCGCCGATCCGCTTCACGAAATAGCGGACCGCCCACGCGCGCACGAGCACGAGCGCCACGCATGCGGCAACCCCCATGCGCCAGTCCGGCCAGAACAGCCACGGCAGTCCGAACACCGCCGCGACGCACGCCGCACGTGCGCCCATTCGTTGCGCGACCGGCTTCGCCTTGCCTTCGGGCCGCACGTAGTCGAGCGTCATCAGCAGGCTCACGGCCATCGCGCGGCTCGCCGCGTGCGCGGCGATCATCGTCCATGCGGCGCGCAGCGGCAGCATCGACGCCAGCGCCTGCCATTTCAAACCGAGCGCGATGACGAGCGCGACCGCGCCGAACGTGCCGATCCGCGAATCGTGCATGATGTGCAGCACGTCGTCGCGCGTGTAGCCGCCGCCGAACGCATCGCAGCTGTCGGCAAGGCCGTCTTCGTGGAAGGCGCCGGTCGCGAGCAGCGTCGCCGCCATCGACAGCCCGACCGCGATCGACGGGGGCAGCACATGCAGCGCGACGAGATAGACGAGCGCGCCCCATGCGCCGACGCACGCGCCGACGAGCGGGAAATAGCGCGCGGCCTGGTCGAGATCGCCGGCCGCGTAGCCGATCGAGCGCGGCACGGGCACGCGCGTGAAATAGCCGAGCGCGACGAAGAAGTAGCGCAGTTCGGCCCGCATGCCGCGCGTGCGCTCAGGCGTCACGATCGTCGACGCCGGCGGATTCGAAGCTCGCCATCTCGCTGACGAACGCGGCCGCCGCGCGCACCAGCGGCAGCGCAAGCGCGGCGCCGGTGCCTTCGCCAAGCCGCAGGTCGAGCGCGAGCAGCGGCTTCGCGCCGAAATGCTCGAGCATGCGCCGGTGGCCGGCCTCGTGCGACGTATGCGAGAACACGCAGTAGTCGCGCACGCCGGGCGCGATGCGCTCGGCGACGAGCAGCGCGGCGGTCGCGATGAAGCCGTCGACGAGGATCGTCATCCGCTCGCTCGCGGCCGCGAGGTACGCGCCGGTCATCATCGCGATCTCGAAACCGCCGAACGTCGCGAGCACGTCGAGCGGCGCGATCGCATGCGAGTGCTTGACGAGCGCGCGGCCGAGCACCGCGCGCTTGTGCGCGAGACCCTGGTCGTCGAGGCCCGTGCCGCGGCCGACGCATGCGTCGATCGGCACGTCGAGCAGGCGGCTCATCAGGCACGCGGCCGACGACGTGTTCGCGATCCCCATCTCGCCGAAGCCGATCACGTTCGTGCCGAGCGACGCGTGCAGGCGCACACGCGCCGCGCCCGCGGCCAGCGCCTTCATCGCTTCTTCACGCGTCATCGCGGGCTCCGCCGCGAAGTTGCGCGTGCCGCGCGCGACCGGCAGCGACACCAGCCGGTCCGACAACGGCAGCGGCGACGCGACGCCCGCATCGACGATCTCGAGCGTGCTCTGCGCGACACCCGAAAACGCGTTGATCGCCGCGCCGCCGGCGAGGAAGTTCGCGACCATCTGCGCAGTCACCGCCTGCGGATACGGACTGACGCCCTCGGCCGCGATCCCGTGGTCGCCCGCGAACACGATCGTCACGGAACGCTGCACGACCGGCCGCTCGGTGCGCTGGATCAGGCCGATCTGCAGCGCGAGCGCCTCGAGCTGGCCGAGGCTGCCGGGCGGCTTGGTCTTGTGGTCGATCACGTGCTGCAGGCGCGTGCGCAGCGCGTCGTCGAGCGGCGCGATCGCGGGCGGGAATTGGGTCGAAGTGGTCATCGAGGAGCCGTATGGTGGGCACGGCGTGCGCCGCGCATCGGAAAAGTCGGAACGGGAAAGGTCATTGTCGCGCGGGCCACGCCGGCAGCAGCGCATCGCGGCCGTTCTCGCGGATCAGCACGAGCGGATAGCCGAACGCCTCGCTCGCGCGCTCCGGCGTCAGCACGTCGTGCACGCGGCCGGCCCACGCATGGCCGCGGCCGTCGAGCAACAGCGCATGCGTCGCGAAACGCCGCGCGAGATTCAGGTCGTGACATGAAAACATCACCGTGCGCGGGCCCGCCGCGAGCCAGGCGGCCAGCGCAGTCAGGCAGTCGACCTGGTGATGCAGGTCGAGATGCGCGAGCGGTTCGTCGAGCAGCATCAGCGGCGCATCCTGGCACAGCGTCGCGGCCAGCGCGACCCGCTGCCGCTCGCCGCCCGACAGCGACATCACGTCGCGCGACGCGAGCGGGCTCAGGTCGAACGTCGCGAGTGCGGCGCGCGCGGCCGCGCGGTCGCCGTCGCGCTCCCAGCCCCAGCCGCCGAGATACGGAAAGCGGTTGAGCAGCACCGTGTCGAACACGGTCGCGCTGAACGCATCGTGCAGTTGCTGCGGCATCAGCGCGCGGCGCTGCGCGAGTTGTTCGGGGCGCCACACGGCAAGCGGCCGACCGTCGATCTCGACGTGTCCGCCGGCGGGCGGCTGCAATCCCGCGAGCGTGGCGAGCAGCGTCGTCTTGCCCGCGCCGTTCGGCCCGGCGACGCACCAGATCTCGCCGGGGCGGAACGCGTGCGTGAAGCGGTCGAGCAGCGTGCGCGCGCCGGCCTTCAGCGTCAGGTCGACGGCCATGTAGCGCATGTCGCCGGCAGCGGCGTGCGGTGCGGCGCTCGTCATCGCATCGGTCTCCTCAGCAACATCCACAGGAACACCGGCACGCCGATCAACGCGGTCATGGCGCCGACCGGCAACTGCGCGGGCGCGATCGCGGTGCGCGCGAGCAGGTCGGCCGCCATCACGCCACCGCCGCCCGCGAGCATCGCGGCCGGCAGCAGCATCCGCTGGTCGTTGCCGAACGCGAGCCGCAACGCATGCGGCACGACGAGGCCGACGAAGCCGATCGTCCCGGCCGTCGTCACCGCGGCCGCGGCGGCCAGCGACGCGACGAGATAGATCCGCATGCGCAGGCGCGCGACCGGCACGCCGAGCGCCTGCGCGGTCGCGTCGCCGCGCAGCAGCACGTTCAGTTGCGGCGCGGCCGGCAACGCGACGCATGCGCTCAGCAGCAGCGCGCCCCACGCGAACCACGGCGCCGTCGCGCCGTTCAGGTCGCCCGTCAGCCAGAAGATGAGGCCGCGCAGCCGCGCGTCGGGCGCGAGCGACAGCAACAGCGTGACGAGCGCGCCCCACCCCGCCGCGATCACGACCCCTGTGAGCAGCAGCCGCGGCGACGCGTCGCGCGATTCGCCGCGCCACAGCTCGCGCCTCGCGAGACCGAGCACGAGCGCGACCGAGACGAGCGAACCGGCGAACGCCGATGCGTCGACGAGCCACCACGCGCCGCCCGCGATCATCGCGACCAGCGCGAAACCGGCCGCGCCGCCGGACACGCCCAGCACGTACGGCTCCGCGAGCGGATTGCGCAGCAGCACCTGCAACAACGCGCCGGCCAGCGCGAGCAGCGCGCCGCACGCGAAACCCGCGAGCGCGCGCGGCAGGCGCAGCGTCCGGACGATATCGGCAAACAGGGTATCGCCGCCGTGCGGCACGAGCGACACGAGCGCCTGCCACGGCGACATCGGCACGCTGCCGATCGACAGCGACGCGACGAACAGCAGCGCGACCATGGCGGCCAGCGCGGCCCAGATCGCGAAGGCGCGTGCCGCGCTCATGCCGCGCACGGCCGTGCGCACGACACGCGGCGCATCCGCTTGCGGTGGCCGGCCGCGCGCGACAGGGGCGCGTGGCGGACGATTGGGGTCGGCATCGAAGAACGTTCCGTGAAACATTGCACGCCCCGCTTCCCCGCAGGCCGCGCGCCATGAAGCCCGTGCGGGCTCCCCGTCTCGGCCGGTATCCGGGCTGGCGGCGGTCCGGCTCGCCTTCCCGCGCAATGACGCGCAGTGGCCCGCGCCCGCGTGCGACCTGCACGCGAAACGCGCCCGAGCCGGCCTGCGTCACGCGACGCGGCCGCTTACCGTTGCGGGGGCAGCGCAGGTTCGCGCGCTCCTCGAGCCCGCACCCTGCTTCCCGTTTAACCGCGCGTCCTGCGCGCGAGCACCGAGGCGGCGCCAGTTTAGGAGCCGGTCGCGCGAGCGTCAAGGAAGCGTCCGGAGCCGCGCGGGACGCGTCCATTCGCGGCAAGAAGCAGGGGTGTTACGACTGGAAACGTTACAGATGTCGGATTGCGCGGTATTCCGCGCTAAAATGCTGGGTCTTTAGAGGACGCAGCAAATGCTCAACGAACTCGAAACCCTGTCTCAAAATATTGGCCGTCTGATTTCGCTGAACAAGCGCTATCACTCGGAACGGCTCGCGCTCGAGGAGCAGGTCGCGCAATTGCGCGCGGAAGCGGACACGGTCCGCGCGGAACTCACGCAGCTGCGCGACGAACGCAATGCGCTCGCGGCCGAGCGCGACACGCTGTCGGCGAAGATCGACGACGCCCAGGTGAAACTGAACGCGATTCTCGAAAAGCTGCCGCGCTCGAAGAGCGCGGAGCAAGCCGACAACCAGCTCGACCTGCTCGATGCACAGGCGCGCACGGATGGCGATGACGCGGCCAGCCACGGAGAACATGCATGAGCACCAAGCAGATCGAAGTCTCGATTCTCGGTCAGGCCTATCGGCTCGCCTGTTCGGCCGAGACCGAAGCGGCGCTGCTCGAAGCGGTCGCGCGCGTCGACGCCGAAATGTCGAAAATCCGCTCGAACAGCTCGGTGCGCGGCACCGATCGCATCGCGGTGATGGCGGCGCTGTCGCTTGCGTCGGAATTGCTGCGGTTGCAAACGAGCGTGCGGCACGGTGAAGCATTTCCGGCCGAGGAAATCCGTCGTACAATGCACCAGATGAACGAACAGCTCGGCGCGGTGCTCGCACAGCACGAGACGCAGTAACGTTTCAAACGATGCGTCGATTCCGCTTGATCTCGACGGTCAACGGTGGTCAAATTGGCGCATCGAAACACAGTTCAGTCAGCTTCCCTGCCTGGTTCGCCAAGGTCATATATTCCTTGAACCAATGCCATGTGCACGGTTGCGGAAATTTGTAGCACGGGCGCGCGCGTCACTCTGTCTGATGTACCCGAAGTGCTGCTAACTGCGACCAATTCTGAACCTCAGGTTCAGGATGCCGGCCTAGCGGCCAAGGCGGGGGCCTATCCAACGGCATCGGGAACTCCCGATGCCGTTTCCTTTTGCAGCAGCCCCTTCTGCGTCGATCACGACCATGCAATACTGGCTGATGAAGTCCGAACCGGACGAAGCAAGCATCGACGATCTCGCCAACGCACCGCAGCGCTCGCTGCCGTGGACCGGCGTGCGCAACTATCAGGCGCGCAATTTCATGCGCGACACGATGAAGATCGGCGACGGCGTGCTGTTCTATCACTCGAGCTGCCCCGAGCCGGGTATCGCGGGGCTCGCCGAAGTGTCGTCCACGCCCTACCCCGATCCCACGCAGTTCGATCCGAAAAGCCCCTATTACGACCCGAAATCGACGCGGGAAGCCCCGCGCTGGCTGCTCGTCGACGTGCGCTTCGTGAAGAAGTCGCCGCTCGTGCCGCTCGCTGCGCTGCGCGAGCACGACGAACTCGCCGACATGCGCGTGCTCGCCCGCGGCAACCGGCTGTCGATCACGCCCGTCACGCGCGCGGAATGGCGATTCATCACCGAAAAGTTGATGAAGTAGGCGTCGGCCAAAAGGTCAAATCTGGTCAGTACGCACCGCCGTCACGGAACTCGCGGCGCTTTCGCGCGGCCTAAGCAACCGCTGTCGGCCGATCGGGCCGGCCATCGTTCTTTTTCGTCGCGCGGTACGCCCGCGTCGTGCACGCGTGATCCGCGTGCACGCCCTCGCACAAGGAGTCCAACAATGACCAAGAAATCCGCTCTCGCGCTGTCGCTCGCCCTCGCCGCCGCCATTCCCGTCGCGCTGACGCTCGCGTCGCCCGCCGCGCATGCCCAGGCGGCGAACCCGCACTTTCCGGAGCCGGCCGGCGTGCTGTCGCTTTCGTCGCAGGCCAGCGCCGACGTGCCGCAGGACATCATCCACATCACGCTGTTCTACGAGCAGCAGGCCAAGGACCCGGGCAGCCTCACCGCGCAGTTGAACCAGCGCGCGGAGGCGGCGCTGTCGCAGGCGAAGGGCGTGACGGGCGTCACCGCACACACGGGCGCGTTCTCCGTGTATCCGAGCACCGATCGCGACGGCAAGATCTCCGCATGGCGCGGCCGCACCGAGGTCGCGCTCGAATCGCGCGATTTCGCCGCGGCGTCGAAGCTGGCCGGCCAGTTGTCGAACCTGATGCAGGTCGCGAACGTCGAGTTCTCGCTGTCGCCGGAAGCGCAGCGGACGGCCGAGCAGAAGCTCACGACCGAAGCGATCAAGTCGTTCCGCGCCCGCGCGGACGAAGCCGCGAAGGCGTTCGGCTACAGCAGCTACACGATCCGCGACGTGAACGTCGGCAGCGGCCGCAACGTGCAGCCGTACCCGCGCATGATGGCGATGGCGGCGGCGCCGATGGACAGCGCGAAGATGAGTGCGCCGATCGCGGTCGAAGGCGGCAAGGCCACCGTGTCGGTCACCGTCAACGGCTCCGTGCAGATGAAGTAACGCGCATCGCGCCGTTGTCGGAAACGAAAAACGCCGGCCCGAAGGCCGGCGTTTTTCATGTGCGTCCGGACAGCCGATGCATGCGCCGATCACGCGTACATCGATACCGCGTCATGCAGCGAGCTCATGCAGCCACCTCATGCCGCCACTTCATGCAGCCACTTCAAGCAGCCGCATTCGCGTTCGCCGCGCGGCGGCGATACGCCCAGACCATCAGCGCGATACCCGCGAGGATCATCGGCAGCGACAGCCACTGCCCCATCGACAGGCCGAGCGCGAGCAGGCCGAGGAAGTCGTCGGGCTCGCGCGCGAACTCGACCGTGAAACGTGCGACGCCATAACCGATCAGGAACAGCGCGGATATCGCGCCCATCGGCCGCGGCTTGCGCGCGAACAGGAACAGCACGAAGAACAGTGCGATACCCTCGAGCGCGATTTCATAGAGCTGCGAAGGATGGCGCGGCAGCATCTGGTATTGCATGAACACGTCGGCGAGATGCCACTTCTCGACGAGTGCCGGGTGTTTCGGCAGCCATGCCGCGTCGTCGCGCATCGCGCCCGGGAACAGCATCGCCCACGGCGCCGTCGGATCGGTCACGCGGCCCCACAGCTCGCCGTTGATGAAATTGCCGAGCCGCCCCGCTGCGAGCCCCAACGGCACCATCGGCGCGACGAAATCGGTGACCTGCAGCCAGTGCCGCTTGCGCTGCCACGCGAACAGCATCATCGCGAGCGTCACGCCGAGGAAGCCGCCGTGAAACGACATGCCGCCTTCCCACACCTTGAACACGTCGAGCGGATGCGAGAAGTAGAAATCGGCCTTGTAGAACAGCACGTAGCCGAGCCGGCCGCCGAGCACGGTGCCGAGCACGCCGTAGAACATCATGTCGTCGATGTCCTTCGCGGTCCAGCCCTGCGCGGCGACATACGGCAGCTTCAGGCGGACCCGGCCGACGACGATCGCCGCGATGAAGCCGACAAGATACATGAGGCCGTACCAGCGCACGGCCAGCGGCCCGAGATGGATCGCAACGGGGTCGAAATTCGGGTGAATGATCATGGGTTAGCGGAGAAGTTTTCGAATACGGTACGGCCGTCGCACACGTGCAGGACCGCGCGTTGGACGGCGCCCGCGCGCCATCGTTCACGTCACGCGGCCGGACCCTGCGCGCGCACGACGTCGATGAAGCCGGCGAGCACGGGGCTGACGTCGCCGGTACGCCAAACGAGACCCGTCTCGACGACCGGCGCGTGACCGGCGAGCGGCCGGTAGACCACACCGGTGCGCCGCAGGTTACGCAGCGATTGCGGCACCAGTGCGACGCCCATGCCGGCCGACACGAGGCTGACGATCGTCTGCATCTGGATCGCCTCCTGGCCGATGCGCGGGGTTTCCCCCGCCGCGCCGTAGCAGCCCGTAATGATGTCATAAAAGCCGGGCGCCAAACGTCGCGGAAAGATCACGAGCGGCAACGCGGCGACGTCGGCGAGCTGCACGGGCTCGTCCTCGGGCGCGTCGGACGCCCCGGCCGGCATCGCGACCACCAGCGGCTCGCGCACCACGGACAGGTACGACAGCCCGGCCGCGTGGCGCGGCGGCACGGGCGGAATGACGAGCCCGGCGTCGATGCGCCCGGCGACGAGTTCGTCGATCTGCACGTCGCTCGTCGCTTCCGTGAGCTGCAGCCGCACCTGCGGATAGCGCGTGCCGAACGCACGCAACAACGACGGCAGCAGCCCGTAATCGGCGGTCGACACGAACGCGAGCGACAGCGAGCCGGCCTCGCCGCGCGCGAGCCGGCGCGCCAGCGGCGGCAGCGCATCGGCCGACGCCAGCAGCCGGCGCACCTCCGGCAGCAACGCCGCGCCGACCGCCGTCAGCGCGACCGAGCGCTTGGTGCGCACGAACAGCGCGACGCCGAGCGCGTCCTCGAGCGCGCGGATCGCCTGCGACAACGGCGGTTGCGTCATCGACAGGCGCTCGGCCGCGCGGCCGAAATGGCGTTCGTCGGCAACGGTGACGAAATAGCGCCACTGGCGCAGGTCGGGGATCGGATCGGCCATACTCCACTCATTCGTAAAACGACTTAATAGGCGACAAATAATATATTGGACATCCCAGAACGGAAACTCCATGCTTGACTGATCCACCCGGCGCGCCGTTCGCGCCGGCGTCGTCAAAACAACGATGGAGCTCCCCATGTCGTACAACCGCCGCTCTAAAAACATCACGCAAGGCGTGGCCCGTTCGCCGAACCGTTCGATGTACTACGCGCTTGGCTACCAGAAGGACGATTTCGACAAGCCGATGATCGGCATCGCGAACGGCCATTCGACGATCACGCCGTGCAATTCCGGCCTGCAGCGGCTGTCGGACGCGGCGGTCGACGCCGTGAAGGCGGCCGGCGCGAACCCGCAGATCTTCGGCACGCCGACGATTTCGGACGGCATGTCGATGGGCACCGAAGGGATGAAGTACTCGCTCGTGTCGCGCGAAGTGATCGCCGACTGCATCGAAACCTGCGTGCAGGGCCAGTGGATGGACGGCGTGGTGGTGGTCGGCGGCTGCGACAAGAACATGCCGGGCGGCATGATCGCGCTCGCGCGCCTGAACGTGCCGGGCATCTATGTGTACGGCGGCACGATCCGCCCGGGCAACTGGAAAGGCCGCGACCTGACGATCGTGTCGTCGTTCGAGGCCGTCGGCGAATTCACCGCGGGCCGGATGTCGCAGGAGGATTTCGAAGGCGTCGAGAAAAACGCGTGTCCGACCTCGGGTTCGTGCGGCGGGATGTACACCGCGAACACGATGAGTTCGTCGTTCGAGGCGCTCGGGATGTCGCTGCTGTATTCGTCGACGATGGCGAATCCCGACCAGGAGAAAGTCGATTCGGCCGCCGAATCGGCGCGCGTGCTGGTCGAGGCCGTGAAGCGCGACCTGAAGCCGCGCGACATCATCACGAAGGAGTCGATCGAGAACGCGGTGTCGGTGATCATGGCCACCGGCGGCTCGACCAACGCGGTGCTGCACTATCTCGCGATCGCGCATGCGGCCGAGGTCGACTGGACGATCGACGACTTCGAGCGCATCCGCAAGCGCGTGCCTGTGATCTGCGACCTGAAGCCGTCGGGACAGTACGTCGCGACCGACCTGCATCGGGCCGGCGGGATTCCGCAGGTGCTGAAGATCCTGCTCGACGCGGGGCTGCTGCACGGCGACTGCATGACGATCACCGGCCGCACGATCGCCGACGAGCTGAAGGACGTGCCGGCCGTGCCGCGCGCGGATCAGGACGTGATCTTCCCGATCGACCGCGCGCTGTACAAGGAAGGCCATCTGGCGATCCTGAAGGGCAATCTGGCGGAAGACGGCGCGGTCGCAAAGATCACCGGCCTGAAGAACCCGGTGATCACGGGCCCGGCCCGCGTGTTCGACGACGAGCAGAGCGCGATGGACGCGATCCTCGGCGACCGGATCCGCGCGGGCGACATCCTGGTGCTGCGCTACCTCGGCCCGCAGGGCGGCCCCGGCATGCCGGAAATGCTCGCGCCGACCTCCGCGATCATCGGCAAGGGGCTTGGCGAATCGGTCGGCTTCATCACGGACGGCCGCTTCTCGGGCGGCACCTGGGGCATGGTGGTCGGCCACGTCGCGCCGGAGGCGTTCGTCGGCGGCACGATCGCATTGGTGCAGGAAGGCGATTCGATCACGATCGACGCGCACCGGCTGCTGCTGCAGCTGAACGTCGACGATGCGGAACTCGCACGCCGCCGCGCCGCGTGGCGGCAGCCGGCGCCGCGCTATACGCGCGGCGTGCTCGCGAAATTCGCGGCACTCGCCCGGCCGGCCAACCAGGGGGCGGTCACCGGTTGATGCAGCGGCACCCACGCATGCATCCCCAATAAAAGGGGCCACCGGGGGAACGCGCAAAACGTGCTTCCCCTTTGCTTTTATAATGCGCGGACCATGAAGCCGGCCGTCCCCGCCGGCGGAGAACCGCATGAAACAGACGATATTGCGCGTGCTGCTCGCGACGCTGCTGGCCGGCGGCGCGGCGGCGGCGCGCGCCGACCAGACCGACGGGCTCGCGCTCGCGCAGCGCAAGAACTGCATGGCCTGCCATGCGATCGGCAAGCCGCTGATGGGCCCGTCGTTCCACGACATCGCCGGCAAGTACGCGACGCGCAACGACGCCGCCGATTATCTTGCGCAATCGATCGTGAAAGGCAGCGTCGGCGTATGGGGCAGCGTGCCGATGCCCGCCAATACGCAACTGACGAGCACCGAAGCACGTACGCTCGCCCAATGGGTGTTGTCGGTTCGCTGAATCGGCTGCCCGCGCGACGCACCGACGCCGTGTGCAACGCGTGGCAGGCAGGCAACCGCGCACCGCCCGACCGGGCGCATCACCGCCGGCTTCGCGGCCCCTGACCGGGCCGCCCCCTCTTCTTCACCGCCGCGAACGCTTGCCGTTCAGCCGGAATGACCGGCGCGGCGACGGGCGATCTCTTCATCGACCGCATCGCGCACCCAGTCCATCACCTCGGTTTCCAGCGCGAGGGCGACCTCGCGCGTGACCTGGCCGACCAGCCAGGCCGAATGCTCGTGCAGCGCATCGCGACAGCGCGCTTCGATGGCCTCGCGCCCCGGCCCGGTCAGATAGGTCGTCAGGCGATTGCGAAGCCGTTCGGCGATGTGCTGCGCATCTTCCGGCGTCAGCGCGGCGGCGGCCGGTGCTTCCGGTTGCGGCGCCGCGCTCGGCAGGACCGCCTCCGGCATTGACGCGTCGGGCGCGTGCTCGGCCACTTCGCGCGCAATCGCGGCGAACGTGTGCTGCGGCAGGTCGTCATCGACCAGCGACGAGCGCAGCGGCGCCGTCATCACGGCCGCCTCTTCGGCGACCACGTGCTCCGATGCGCCGGGTTCGGCCGGCGCATCGGTGTCGCCCGCGGCGGCGGCCGTCGCCACGTCGCCCGGCAGTTCGACGGCCGGCACGTGCGGCGTCGACACGGGTTCGACCACGACGGAATCGGGGTCGGCTTCGGTTTGACGGGATTCGGCCGGCACGGCAGCGGCGGCGCCCGGTGCGATCACGTCGGTGAGCACCGGAATCGCCGCGCCGTCGTGCGGCCCGGGAGCGGCGGACGCGGGCGAGCGCGCCGGCTTGCCGGGCACCAGCACGTCGGTCAGCGTCGGGATCGAGGATGAATCGGCTTCTGTCACGGGAACACTCCGTCGACGGTTGCGGCTAGCCGCCCTGCTTGTAGTTGTTCAGCGCGTAGCCGCGGTCGCGGTAGAACCGGTAGCGGTCGCGGCCCGCGGCCAGCTCGTCCGGCGCGTTGCCGACCACTTCGAGCAGGCGCTCGAAGCGGGCGAATTGCGCGGGCACGGTCGCGCCGAGGTTCAGCAGCACGTGATGATGCGGCGCGCGGTCGAGATCGGCGGCCAGCACGATCGGCGTGCCGGCCGCGTGCTCGCTGTCGACGCCGCAATGCGGGATGAAATCGAGCGGCGAGAACGTCCAGAGCCGCTCGTCGAGCGCGCGCAGGCGCGCGGGCTCGGCGAGCACGACGACCGGCTGCCCGGCCAGATAGGCCTTGCGCAGCAGCCGGCACGCGTACGCGAGCGAATCGCCGACGTTCGAGTGGAAATCGATCCGCGTCATCGCCCGCCCACCCGCAGCGTCGTCTGCCCCGCCATCACTGGCCGGCGCGGTCGATCAGGAACTGCGCGAGCAGCGGCACCGGACGGCCCGTCGCGCCCTTCGCGGCACCGCCCTTCCATGCGGTGCCCGCGATGTCGAGGTGGGCCCACGGATAGCTTTCGGTGAAGCGCGACAGGAAGCACGCGGCCGTCACCGCGCCGGCCGGACGGCCGCCGATGTTCGCGAGATCCGCGAAATTCGACTTCAGCTGATCCTGGTACTCGTCGTCGAGCGGCATGCGCCATGCCGGGTCGTTCGCCTCGCGCGACGCGTCGAGCAGTTCGCCCGCGAGCGCGTCGTTCGTCGAGAACAGCCCGCTGTTGTGGGCGCCGAGCGCGATCACGCACGCGCCCGTCAGCGTCGCGACGTCGATCACGGCGGCCGGCTTGAAGCGCTCGGCATAGGTGAGTGCGTCGCACAGGATCAGGCGGCCTTCGGCATCGGTGTTCAGCACCTCGATCGTCAGCCCCTTCATGCTGGTGACGATGTCGCCCGGCTTCGTCGCGTTGCCGCCCGGCATGTTCTCGCAGGTCGGCACGATCGCGACGACGTTGATCTTCAGGCCCATCTCGGCGACCGCGCGGATCGTGCCGAGCACCGAGCCCGCGCCGCACATGTCGTACTTCATCTCGTCCATGCCTTCGCCCGGCTTCAGCGAGATGCCGCCCGTATCGAACGTGATGCCCTTGCCGACCAGCACGACCGGCGCGGCCTTCGCGGCGGCGCCCTGGTAGTGCAGCACGATGAACTGCGGCGGCTCGACCGACGCGCGCGCGACCGACAGGAACGACCCCATCTTCAGCGCCTGGATCTGCTTGAGCCCGAGCACTTCGGCCTTCAGGCCCCAATCCTTCGCGATCTTCTTCGCGGTGTTGCCGAGATAGGTCGGCGTGCAGACGTTGCCCGGCAGGTTGCCGAGGTCGCGGGTCAGATCCATCCCGTTCGCGAGCGCGACGGCCTGCTTGATCGCGACCTTGGCGGCCTTTTCGTCGGCCGGGTCGACGCTGAACACGACGCGCTTGAGCGTGTGCGACGCCGGCTCCGGCTTGCTCTTCATCTGCGTGAAGCGGTAGGTCTCGTTGCGCAGCGCGAGGATCGCGGCGCGCACGCCCCAGTCGGAGCTGCGCTCGTCGACCGGCAGTTGCGCGAGCGAGAACGTGACCTGGACGACCTTGGTCGCCAGCAGCGCGCGCCACGCGGCCGTCACCGCGTCGTTGTAGGCTTTCTGATTGAAAGCATCCTGCTTGCCGAGCCCGACGAGCAGCACGCGCGACGCGCCGATGCCCGATACTTCATGCAGGAACAGCGTCTTGCCGCGCTTGCCGTCCATGTCGCCGGCCTTCACCACGCGCGAGATCAGCCCCTTGGTGGCCGTGTCGATGTCGAGCGCCGCGCCCGACAGGGTCTGCGCCTCGAAGATGCCGAGCACGATGCAGTCGGACTTCCCGGTCAGGAACCCCTTGGCCTCGCCTTTGCTCCAATCACAGCCTTTTATGCTAAAGTCCATCGCGCTTGTCCTCGGATAAAATCTGGGCTAAGGATGAAAGCCGCAATTATCCGCTATTTTTCCCGTGGCGGCGCGAGCGCCCCACCACGCGTGCGCAGCCTCCCGCCCTCTTCTCATCAAGAATGATCTTCGAACGCTCCCTCCAGCGCGAGCTTGCGTATACGGCTGGCGCCGTGTTCATGGTGCTGCTCACGATCATGCTCACGACGATGATGATTCGCATCGTCGGCTACGCCGCGTCCGGCGAAATCGATCCGCGGGACGTGCTCGTGCTGATCGGCCTGACCGTGATCGGCTATCTCGCCGTGATGCTGGTCGTCACGCTGTTCGTGTCGATCCTGTTCGTGCTGACCCGGTGGTACCGGGACTCCGAAATGGTCGTGTGGCTCGCGTCGGGCGTGAGCCTCACGCGCCTCATCAAGCCGATCGGCGTGTTCGCCGCGCCGATCATCCTGCTGATCACGTTCTTCGCATTCGTCGGCTGGCCGTGGTCGAACCAGCAGAGCAAGATGATCAAGGCGCGCTTCCAGCAGCGCGACGAAATCTCGCTGCTCGCGCCGGGCCAGTTCCGCGAATCGGCCGCGAATCATCGCGTGTTCTTCATCGAGAAGATGTCGCCTGACCAGAGCAAGGTGCAGAACGTCTTCGTCACGTCGACGGAAAACGGCAAGCTCAACGTGGTCGTGTCGCAAACCGGCCATACGGAAACCTCGAAGGACGGCGATCGCTTCGTCGTCCTCGAGGACGGCCGCCGCTACGACGGCACGCCCGGCCAGCCGAACTTCAAGATCATGGAGTTCGAGCGCTACGGCGTGAAGATCACGAGCAAGCCGGTCGTCAACGTGCAGACCACCAACAGCACGCCCACGCCCGACCTGCTGCGCAACCCGACGCGCGACAACCTCGCGGAATTCGCGTGGCGCGCGGGGCTGCCGCTGATCGCGCTGAACCTGATGGTGCTCGGCATCCCGCTCGCGTACCAGAACCCGCGCCGCAGCCGCACGATCAACCTCGTGATGGCCGTGCTGATCTACCTCACGTACTCGAACCTGCTGAACGTCGTGCAGGCGCAGATCGAGCAGGGCAAGATGTCGTTCGGTGTCGGTCTGGTCGGCCTGCACGTGCTCGTCGCGGCGATCGTCGCGTTCATTTTCTGGTTGCGCGTGCGCAATCGTCCGTTGTTGACACGCGCGCTGTTCGGCCGCTCGGGAGCATGATCGATGCGGCTCTATGAAAAGTACTTCGCGCGGCAGATCTACGTCACGTTCATCTTCATCCTGTTCGCGTTCTCCGGTCTGTTCTTCTTCTTCGACCTGATCAGCGAACTGAATTCGGTCGGGCACGGCAACTACAAGTTCGGCTACGCGGTCCTGCGCGTCGCGCTGCAGACGCCGTCGCGCTTCTACGAGATCATCCCGGTCGCCGCGCTGATCAGCGCGATCTACGTGTTCGCGCAGATGGCCGCGAACTCGGAATTCACGATCTTCCGCGTGTCGGGCCTCGCGACCAACCAGGCGCTGCGCTCGCTGCTGAAGATCGGCGTGCCGCTCGTGATCGTCACCTACCTGATCGGCGAATTCGTCGGCCCGTACGCCGATCAGTTGTCCGAACGCGTGCGGCTGCAGGCGCTCGGCGCATCGGTGTCGTCGAACTTCCAGTCGGGCGTGTGGGTGAAGGACACGCTCGCGGCCCGCGAGAACGGCGAGCAGGTCACGCGCTTCGTCAACGTCGGCAGCCTGTCGCCCGACTCGACGATCAGCAACGTGCGCATCTACGAATTCGACTCGAAATTCCAGCTGCAGAACGTGCGGATCGCGCAAACCGGCCGCTACGAGCCGCCCGGCCACTGGCTGCTGACGGGCGTCACCGAAACGGAGCTGACGCCGATCAAGCCGATCAGCGGCCAGCCGGCCGACGCGCTGAACCCTGTGTACCGGTCGCAGCAGGTGTCGCTGCCCGAATACCGGCTGCGGTCCGACCTGACGCCGCAGATCCTGTCGGTGCTGCTCGTGTCGCCGGAGCGCATGTCGCTCATCAACCTGTTCCGCTACATCCAGCACTTGCGCGAGAACCAGCAGGACACGCAGCGCTACGACATCGCGCTGTGGCGCAAGCTGCTGTATCCGTTCGCCGTGTTCGTGATGCTCGTGCTGTCGCTGCCGTTCGCGTATCTGCACACGCGGGCCGGCGTGGTCGGCGTGAAGGTGTTCGGCGGCATCATGCTCGGCATGAGCTTCCAGCTGCTCAACACGCTGTTCTCGCACATCGGCACGCTGAACACGTGGCCCGCGCCGCTCACCGCCGCGACGCCGGGCCTCATCTATCTCGCGCTCGGCCTGTTCGCGCTCAAGTGGGTCGACCGGCACTGAGCGCCGCGTCGCGATGGAGGCTTCGACATGCATTCGCACGGTATCGTCCTGTTCGGCCACGGCGCCCGCGACCCGCGCTGGGCCGAGCCGTTCGAGCGGCTCGCCGCGCGGCTGCGCGGCGCCTCCCCGGCCGCGCAGGTGTCGCTCGCGTTCCTCGAACTGATGACGCCGTCGCTCGGTGAGGCCGTGGCCGCGCAAGTCGCGGCCGGCTGCGCGCGCATCACCGTGGTGCCCGTGTTCTTCGGCCAGGGCGGCCACGTGCGCCGCGACCTGCCGCAGCTCGTCGATGCATGCCGCGCCGCGCATCCGGGCGTCGAAATCCGCTGCGCGACGGCCGTCGGCGAAGACGACGGCGTGCTCGACGCGGTCGCGCGCTATTGCATCGACCAGCTCGGCGGCGCCGCGTAGCCGCCCACGCGTTCGCCGCCCCCAAAGAAAAAGCGCCGGCATCTGCCGGCGCTTTTTTCGTTTCGGACCGCGTTCGAGCCGCGCTCAGGCGGCATGGCGCACCGGCGCACTCGCCTGCGCTTGCCGTGCGCGCTCGGCGAAGGCATCGCCGATCATCAGCAGGCTCGGTTCCGCGGGATCGAGCCAAGCCTGCGCGTCGCCGGCCGCCATCTGCGCCAGCGTCAGCGTCAGCGTGCGTTCGCGCGCGGTGCTGCAGGCCTCGACGATCGCCACCGGCGTCGCCGGCGCACGGCCCGCGTCGATCAGTTCCTGCGCGATGCCGGGCGCGCTGTCGCGGCCCATGTAGTAGACGATCGAATCGGCGCGCGCAGCTTCGCGGATCTCGTCGCTGCCCGGCGCGCGGCTGTGCGTCGCAAAGGCCACGCTGCGCGACACGCCGCGTAACGTGAGCGAACGCTTCAGCGTTGCCGCGCCGGCCAGCGCCGCGGTGATGCCCGGCACGACCTCGTAGTCGATGCCGGCCGCTTCCAGCGCGCGCATTTCCTCTTCCGCGCGGCCGAACAGCATCGGATCGCCACCCTTCAGCCGAACGACGCATGCATGCTCGCGCGCCGCATCGACGATCTGCTTGTTGATGAAATGCTGCGCGGTCGAGCGCTGTCCGCAACGCTTGCCGACCGCGATCTTGCGCGCGTTCGGCGCATAGTCGAGCATCGCCGGCTCGACGAGCGCGTCGTGCAGCACGACGTCGGCCTGCTCGAGCAGCCGCATGCCGCGCACCGTGATGAGGTCCGCGGCGCCCGGCCCTGCTCCGATCAGATATACCTTGCCCATGTTTGTCGCTTCGCTAGGGTCCTGCCGCGGCGGCCGGTTCGCCGCCGCGCAGATTGACGATTACGCCGAGAACGCGCGGATCATGCCCGCGGCGACCGTGTGATGCGTCGCCTCGTCGATCAGCACGAACGCGCCCGTACCGGGGTGCGCATCGTAGGTGTCGCAGACGATCGGCTTCTGCAGCGTCAGCGCCACGCGGCCGATGTCGTTCATCTTCAGTTCCTGACGGTCGGTCGCGTGCGACAGCGTATGCACGTCGAGCACCTGCTTCACCGCGCCGATCTTCGCGAACACCGTGCTGGTGGTCTGCTTCAGCAGGTACTTGCGCTGCTGCGACAGCGGCGCGTCGTCGAACCAGCACAGGTCGGCCTCGAGCTTCCTGGCCGGCTCGACCGGCTCGGCCGTCGTGACGAACATGTCGCCGCGCGACACGTCGACGTCCTCTTCGAGACGGATCGTCACCGTCTGGCCCGCGAACGCGTGCGCGACCGACGCGGTGCCGCCCGGCACCGGCGCGACGATCTCGGCGACGGTCGCGGTGCGGTTCGACGGCAGCACGACGATCGCGTCGCCCACCTTCACTTCGCCCGACTCGATCCGGCCCATGTAGCCGCGGAAATCGTCGGCCGAGCTGCCGTCCTGGCGCGCGACCCACTGCACCGGGAAGCGCAGCGCGTCATGCGCCTGCGTCTCGACCGGCAGCGACTCGAGCACGTCGAGCAGCGGCTCGCCCGCGTACCACGGCATGCGCTCGCTCGCGCCGACGATGTTGTCGCCCTTGAGCGCCGACACCGGCACGAAGCGCACGTCGGCCAGGCCGAGCTGCTTCGCGAGCGCGACGTACGCGTCGCGGATCTCGTTGAAGCGCGCCTCGCTGTAGTCGACGAGGTCCATCTTGTTGATCGCGACGATCACGTGCTGCAGCCCCAGCAGCTTGACGATCGCGCTGTGGCGCTTGGTCTGCGGCAGCAGTTGCACGACGCCGTTCTCGACCGTGATGCGCGTCGCGTCGATCAGCACGATCGCCGCGTGCGCGGTCGACGCGCCCGTCACCATGTTGCGCGTGTACTGCTCGTGGCCCGGCGTGTCGGCGATGATGAACTTGCGCTTCGCGGTCGCGAAGTAGCGGTACGCGACGTCGATCGTGATGCCTTGCTCGCGCTCGGCTTCCAGTCCGTCGGTCAGCAGCGCGAGATCGAGCTCGTCGCCGACCGTGCGCTTGTTCTTCGCGCGCGACAGCGCGGACAGCTGGTCGGACAGCACGGCCTTGCTGTCGTACAGCAGGCGGCCGATCAGCGTGCTCTTGCCGTCGTCGACGCTGCCTGCGGTGATGAAACGCAACACGCCGAGGTCTTCGGTGTTCTCGATGATGCTCATGATGTGAATGTCCTCGTGTGCTTCAGAAATAACCTTGCTTCTTGCGCTGTTCCATCGCGGCTTCGGATGCCTGGTCGTCCATCCGGGTCGCGCCGCGCTCGGTGATCTCGGTCACCGCCGTCTCGGCGATGATCTTCTCGACGTCGTCCGCGTCGCTCTCGACCGGGCACGTGCAGCTGATGTCGCCGACCGTGCGGAAGCGCACCTGCGCGAGCTCGCTCGTCTCGCCGTCACGCATCGGCGTGAGCGGCGTGACCGGCACGAGCAGCCCGTTGCGGCGCACGATCTCGCGCTGGTGCGCGTAGTAGATCGACGGCAGTTCGAGGTTCTCGCGCGCGATGTACTGCCACACGTCGAGCTCGGTCCAGTTCGAGATCGGGAACACGCGCAGATGCTCGCCCTTGTGCAGGCGGGCGTTGTACAGGCTCCACAGTTCCGGACGTTGCGCCTTCGGGTCCCACTGGCCGAATTCGTCGCGGAACGAGAAGATCCGCTCCTTCGCACGCGCCTTCTCTTCGTCGCGGCGCGCGCCGCCGATCAGCGCCGTGTAACCGTGCTGCTCGATCGTTTCCAGCAGCGTGACGGCCTGCGCGGCGTTGCGCGAATCGGTTTCGCGGCGCAGCACGACCGTGCCGCGCTTGATCGAATCCTCGACGTGGCCGACCACCAGCTCCGCGCCCAGCTCTTGCGCACGGCGATCGCGGAAGTCGATCACTTCCTCGTAGTTGTGGCCCGTGTCGATATGCACGAGCGGGAACGGCAGCGTCGTCTTGCGGTTCGCGCCAAGGCCGAACGCCTTCAGCGCGAGATGCAGCACGACGACCGAATCCTTGCCGCCCGAGAACAACAGCGCCGGCTTGCTGCATTCGGCAACCAGTTCGCGCAGGATGTGGATCGACTCGGCTTCGAGCCAGTCGAGGTGGCCCATGCGGCTGTCGGCGCCGGTGGGCGGGGCAAAGGCGGATTGCTCGAGCGTCGTGCTCATGATTTCAGTCCTTCTCTTCTGGGTTCGTGCCGCCCGCTGTCGCAGGCGGCGCAATATTCAGTTTCTTGTCGGCTTTCAGTGCGCGGCGCCGGCTTCGGCGTTCGCGGGAATCGGCGTGATCGTGATGTGCAGCCCGCATTCCTTCGTGTCGCGCGACTCCCACCACCAGCGGCCCGCGCGGCTGTCCTCGCCCGGACGGATCGCACGCGTGCACGGCTCGCAGCCGATGCTCGGATAGCCGCGCGCATGCAGCGGGTTGACCGGCACGTCGAACGCCTTGAGGTACGCCCACACGTCGGCTTCCGTCCAGTCGGCGAGCGGGTTGTACTTCGCGATCCCGCGCGCTTCGTCCCGTTCTTCCTCGTGAAGCTCCGCACGCGTCACCGACTGCTCGCGGCGCTGGCCCGTGACCCATGCACCGACGTCGGCCAGCGCGCGGTTCAGCGGCTCGACCTTGCGGATGTGGCAGCACGACTTGCGCAGCTCGACGCTCTCGTAGAACGCATTCAGGCCGTGCTCGGCCACATACTGGTCGACCGCATCCTGCCGCGGATGGAACTGCTCGATCTCGTAGCCGTAGCGCTCGCGCACGCGGTCGATCATGCCGAGCGTTTCCGCGTGCAGGCGGCCGGTGTTCAGCGAGAAGATGCCGATCGACACGCCCTTCGACAGGATCGCGTGCGTGAGCAGCATGTCTTCCGCGGCGAGGCTGCTCGCGAATTTCACCTTGTCGTGACGCTCGCCGATCTGCGCGAGCAGCGCGTCGAGGCGCGCGACCTTCGCGGCAAGTTCCGGCGTCAGCGCGATGGCGGCGCTCATGCGCTCACCTTCGCATCCGCAGCCGCGCGGCGGCGGAACAGCGGCGCCGGTTCGTCGAACGCGCCCTGGTAACGCTGCGTGAATTCCGTGAACGCATTCAGCGCGTCGTGGATGTCCTTGTCGGCACGCACCGCGAAGGCGTCGAAGCCGCAACGCGACATGTACAGCAGCTGGTCGCGCAGCACGTCGCCGATCGCGCGCAGCTCGCCGGTCCAGCCATGGCGCTCGCGCAGCAGGCGCGCGATGCTGTAGCCGCGGCCGTCCGCGAAGCGCGGGAAATCCACGGCGATCAGCGAAATCGCGCCGAAATCGGCCACGAGATCGGCCGGTTCGCTGTCCGGCGCGAGCCACACGCCGAGTTCGTCCTTCGTCTTCGCGGCGACGAGCGCCGCGCGCTCGGCCTGCCACCACGCGAACGGCACGAGCACCTTGCCGGCCGGCAATGCGTCGACCGCGGGCAGCGCACCGTCTTCCGACGCGCGCACGACCTGCCATGCGTCGTCGATCACTGCGCGGTTCTTGATAATCGAAGCCATCTGCAAATTCCCTCTACCCGGTTGGTTACGCGTTCACTGCCTGGCGCGCCGCATACACGCGCTCCTTGAACGGTGCGATGCCGATGCGGTCGTACGTGTCGACGAAGCGCTCGCCGTCGAGGCGTGCCTCGACGAACGTATCGATCAGCTTCGCGATCACGTCGGGCACTTCTTCCGCCGAGAACGACGGCCCGATCACGCGGCCGAGGCGCGCGCCGTTGCGGCCCGTGCCCTGCTCGCCGCCGAGCGACACCTGATACCACTCGGCGCCGTCCTTGTCGACGCCGAGGATGCCGATGTTGCCGACGTGGTGGTGACCGCACGAGTTCATGCAACCGGAAATGTTCAGCGACAGTTCGCCGAGGTCGTACACGTAGTCGAGATCGTCGAAACGCTGCTGGATCGCCAGCGCGATCGGGATCGACTTCGCGTTCGCGAGCGAGCAGAAGTCGCCGCCCGGGCACGCGATGATGTCGGTCAGGAGGCCCACGTTCGGCGTCGCGAAACCGGCCGCCTTCGCCTTTTCCCACAGCGCGAACAGGTCGCGCTTCTTCACGTTCGCGAGAATCAGGTTCTGCTCGTGCGACACGCGCAGCTCGCCGAACGAGTATGCGTCGGCCCAGTCCGCGACCAGATCCATCTGCGCGTCGGTCGCGTCGCCCGGGGCCACGCGGTGGTCCTTCAGCGACAGCGTGACGGCCGCATAACCCGGCACCTTGTGCGGCGCGACGTTACGCTCGACCCAGCGCGCGAACGCCTTGTTCTCCAGCAGGTGCTGTTCGAACGACGCATCGGTGTCGGCCAGCTTCTCGTAGACGGGCGGCTGGAAATACTGCGACACGCGGTCGATTTCGGCCTGCGTGAGCGTCGACGGACCGTCCTTCAGGTGCTGCCACTCTTCCTCGACCTGCTGCGCGAACTTCGCCGGCGACAGCGCCTTCACGAGGATCTTGATCCGCGCCTTGTACAGGTTGTCGCGGCGGCCGTAGCGGTTGTACACGCGCAGCACGGCTTCGCAGTACGTGAGCAGGTGCTGCCACGGCAGGTCTTCCTTGATCACCGCACCGATGATCGGCGTACGGCCGAGGCCGCCGCCCGCGAGGATGCTCGCGACCACCTCGCCCTGCGCGTTCTTCTTCAGGTACACGCCGAGGTCGTGGATCTGCACGGCCGCGCGATCATGCTTCGAACCCGACACCGCGATCTTGAACTTGCGCGGCAGCCACGCGAATTCGGGATGGAACGTCGACCACTGGCGCAGGACCTCGGCCCACGGGCGCGGATCGATCTCTTCGTCCTGCGCGACGCCGGCGAACTGATCGGCCGTGATGTTGCGGATGCAGTTGCCCGACGTCTGGATCCCGTGCATCTGCACCGACGCGAGCTTCGCGAGGATCTCGGGCGTGTCTTCGAGCTCGATCCAGTTGAACTGGATGTTCGAGCGCGTCGAGAAGTGGCCGTAGCCGCGGTCGTGTTCGCGGGCGATGCGGGCCAGCATCCGGAGCTGGTCGCTGCGCAGGTTGCCGTACGGAATCGCGATGCGGTGCATGTACGCGTGGCGCTGCATGTACAGGCCGTTCTGCAGACGCAGCGGACGGAATTCGTCTTCGCTCAACTCGCCCGACAGCCGGCGGCGCACCTGATCGCGGTACTGCGCGACACGCTCGTCGACGATCGTCTGGTCGTATTGGTCGTACTGATACATTCGGGGACC
This sequence comes from Burkholderia sp. A2, assembly GCF_001729305.1. NCBI lineage: Bacteria > Pseudomonadati > Pseudomonadota > Betaproteobacteria > Burkholderiales > Burkholderiaceae > Burkholderia > Burkholderia sp. A2. Next base: position 56,643 of record NZ_LZXX01000108.1, read on the forward strand.
CCAGGGTTTTCGTGGTGACCGCGCGACGTCCTAGCCACGTCGCGCCCGAATCTCCGTTCCGTCGTCATCGCCGCCAACCGAGGCCAGCTGGATTGCTAATGACGAAAACAGATATCCATATTTGAAAAACTCCGGTGAATCGTAATAAACTCCCCTTATATTTCAAACGACTAAAAAATTCTGTTGATATGCGGAAGGGTTATAAATGAACCTGCACCAATTTCGCTTCGTGCGCGAGGCCGTCCGGCAGAATTTCAACCTCACCGAGGCCGCCAAGGCGCTCTACACGTCGCAACCGGGGGTGTCGAAGGCGATCATCGAGCTCGAGGACGAGCTGGGCGTCGAGATCTTCACGCGACACGGCAAGCGGGTGCGCTCGCTCACCGAGCCGGGCCGGATCATCCTCGCGTCGGTCGAGCGGATTCTTCAGGAAGTGGAAAGCCTGAAAAGGGTCGGAAAAGATTACGCGGCGCAGGACCAGGGCAACCTGACCATCGCGGCAACCCACACGCAGGCCCGCTACTCGTTGCCGGCCGCGATCGCCGAGTTCAAGAAGCGCTTCCCGAAGGTGCACCTGTCGATCCTGCAAGGCAGCCCGACGCAGGTGGCCGAGATGGTGATCCACGACCAGGCCGATCTCGCGATCGCGACCGAAGCGATCTCCGACTACAAGGAGCTCGTGTCGCTGCCCTGCTTCCAGTGGCATCACGCGGCCGTCGTGCCGGCCGACCATCCGCTGCTCGAACGCAAGCCGGTCACGCTGGACGATCTCGCCCAATACCCGCTGATCACGTACGACGACGCGTTCGCCGGCCGCAAGAAGATCAATCATGCATTCGCGCTGCGCGGGCTGTCGCCGGACATCGTGCTCGAGGCGATCGACGCCGACGTGATCAAGACCTATGTCGAACTCGGCCTCGGCGTCGGCATCATGGCCGACATCGCGTTCAATCCCGAGCGCGATCGCGGCCTGCGGCTGATCCCGGTCGGCCACCTGTTCGGCAGCAACGTGACGCGTGTCGCGCTCAAGCAGGGCGCCTACCTGCGCAGCTATGTGTATACGCTCGTCGAACTGCTGTCGCCGACGCTGAACCGCAAGCTGATCGAGCAGGCGCTCAAGGGCGAAGCCGAATCGTATGAGCTTTGACGGACAGGTATAAATGAACACAGGGGCGCCTGTCGCGCCCCGTTTTGTTGCCCGACGGAGATTCCCGCATGACGCTTCCCGCCCTGCCACGGCTGCCCGCCTCGTTGCGCCGCGCCGCCGGCGTCGCCCTCGTGCTGACCTGCGCGGCCGCGCAGGCCGACCTGAAGGTCGGCGTCGACCTGTCGTCGACCGGCCCGGCCGCCGCGATCGGCATCACGAGCAAGAACGCGATCCTGATGTGGCCGAAGACGATCGCCGGGCAGCCCGTGCAGGTCACGGTGCTCGACGACGCGTCCGACCCGGGCGCCGCGGTGCGCAACATCCGCAAGCTGGTCGACGAGGATCACGTCGACGTCGTGGTCGGCCCGAACATCACGCCGGCCGCGCTCGCGGCGCTCGACGCGGTGGCCGCCGCACAGACGCCGATGATCACGCTGGTCGGCTCGGGCTCGATCGTCGAGCCGCAGGAAGGCGCGCGGACCTGGGCGTTCAAGATGGCGCAGAGCGACCGCGCGATGGCCGACGTGATGACGCGCTACATGGCCAACCACGGCGTGAAGACGGTCGGCTTCATCGGCTTCGCGGACAGCTACGGCGACAGCTGGCTCAATGAATTCACGCGCTTCGCGGACCTGCGCAAGATCCGCGTGATCGCGACCGAGCGCTTCAACCGCACCGACGCGAGCGTCACCGGCCAGGCGCTGAAACTGATCGCGGCGAAACCCGACGCGATCCTGGTTGCGGGCGCCGGCACGCCGGCCGTGCTGCCGCAGCGCACGCTGATCGAGCGCGGCTACAAGGGCGCGATCTACCAGACGCACGGGATCGCGACGCCGGAATTCATCAAGCTCGGCGGCAAGGACGTCGACGGGACGCTGTTCCCGACCCAGCCGGTGGTCGTCGCGCGCACGCTGCCGGCCGACCACCCGGCCCGCCAGGCCGCGCTCGCGTTCGTCGATGCGTACGACGCGAAGTACGGCGCCGGCACGGTCACGCAGTTCGCGGGCGACGCGGCGGGCGTGTATCCGCGCCTGGCCGATGCGGTCGGCCGCGCGCTGAAGGCCGCGCAGCCCGGCACGCCGGCCTTCCGCGCGGCGCTGCGGCGCGAACTCGAACGCGCGCACGAGCTCGTCGTGCCGAACGGCGTCGTCAATACGAGTGACAAGGATCACGTGGGGCTCGACCAGCGCGCGAGCGTGATGGGGGTCGTGAAGCAGGGCCGGTTCGTCTATCTGAGCCAGTGACTTGCATGCCGGGCATCGAGCTGCTTGCCCGGTGCCCCGTTTTCCGCCATAATCCGCGTTTCGCCGCGCACCACCGTATGCGCGGCCAGGATCAAGCCCAGGTGGTGAAATTGGTAGACGCAGGGGACTCAAAATCCCCCGCCGCAAGGCGTGCCGGTTCGATTCCGGCCCTGGGCACCATGACATAGTTCCGGGAAATTCCCGGAAGTCCCAAAACCCGCGACAGCACAAGGCTTCGCGGGTTTTTTCATTCCGGCAAAGTGCCGTGTAGTGCGTAGACAGCCGGGGGCAAGCGGGGGCAACATTGGGGGCAACCGATCCGAAGTTGCCTTACCCGTCAGGAGTTGCCCCCGTGCCATTAACCGATACAGCCATCCGGAACGCCAAGCCAGCCGACAAGCCCGTGCGCCTGTTCGACGGAGGCGGCCTCTATCTGGAAGTCGCCCCGAGCGGGGGCAAGTGGTGGCGCCTCAAATACCGATTTGGGGGCAAGGAAAAGCGCTACTCGCTCGGCGTCTACCCGGAAGTTACATTGGCGACCGCACGGAAGAAGCGCGACGAAGCCCGTGAAAAGCTCGCTGCCGGCATCGATCCGGGTGAAGCGAAGAAGGCGGAAAAAAGGGCCAGCCTGCTCGCGGCCGCCCATTCGTTTGAGGTTGTCGCCGGTGGCTGGATGGCCGAGCGCAAGACGACCGTGGAGCCAGCGCAGCATGCCAAGACGCTCGCCCGCATGGAGAACGATGTATTCCCATGGCTCGGCAAGCGCCCTATCGCTGAAATCGACGCCCCGGAGATACTGGCCGTGCTGAAGCGCGTAGACGGGCGTGGAGCCAGATTTACCGCCCATCGCATCCGCAGCGAGATTAGCCGGGTATTCCGCTACGGCATCAAAGAGGGGCACTGCAAGGCCGATCCGGCCCGCGATCTGGTAGATGCAATCCCGCCCGCGCAGACAACACACTTTGCCTCAATCACTGAGCCGGAGAAAGTGGGCGAGATGCTTCGCGCGTTCGACGGCTTCACGGGCACGTTCCCGGTTCTCTGCGCGCTCAAGCTAGCCCCCATGCTGTTCGTTAGGCCGGGCGAGTTGCGGAAGGCAGAATGGGCGCAATTCGACCTCGACAAAGGCGAATGGCGCTATTTCGTCAACAAAACGAAAACGGATCACCTTGTTCCGCTGGCCGCGCAGGCTGTCACGATTTTGCGCGAGCTTCACGCCCTGACTGGCGAAGGCGTCTACGTGTTCCCTGGTGCTCGCGACCGAAATCGGCCGATGAGCGAGGCCGCTATCAATGCAGCCCTTCGTCGGCTCGGCTACGACACTCGCACCGAGATTACCGGTCACGGCTTCCGGGCAATGGCACGGACGATCCTGCATGAAGAGTTGGAGGAAAAGCCGGAAGTGATCGAGCACCAACTAGCGCATACGGTCCCTGACAGCCTTGGGCGGGCGTACAACCGAACAAAGTTCATCAAGGCACGACGCTCGATGATGCAACAGTGGGCGGACTACCTCGACAAGCTCAAAGCCGGGGCGGAAATCATTCCGATCACGGCGGCAAGATAGAACCGTGCCCCCACGCGTATGACCCCCTTGCCGCGCACCTCCCACCGATTTTTCAGAGTTGGCACCGCACTGTCGGTCCCCTGCACATCGGTATGAATATGACCCCCCTTAGGCGCGCCGGGAGTAGGAAAAACACGCGGGTGTGAGCCCCCGCGTCTATGCCCTAGACGCAGGGTCCCCCGCTTTCCGGCCACCCCGACACTTGCGGCCGGCGCAACAATGCCCGATCGGGGCGCATCGCGGACACCCCCCCTCGAAAACGCGTTGTCGACGCACCTCAAATCCCGGAGTGCTGCGCCCCGTCTAGCTTTGCGGTCGACGCAGACGGTCGACGCCTGTCCGCTCAGCGCAAAACGAGTTGGAGATTTGGAGATAAACGCCTGAATCGGCCGCAAAGCCTTGTGGGGTAAGGCTTCGCGTGTCTCCAAACGATTTGGAGAACGCTGGAGATACTGGAGATAAACCGGGCTGGATTGTTACGGAGGCGGCAAGATTCGCGGCAGCCGCCGGCCCGGTTCCATCTGGAGCGGATCGCTCAAAGTAACTTTGACGCGCGGCCCAAAAATGCCGCGCAAAGGAATGCCCGCCACCGCCCTCCCGGACGGCGGCGGCATCTTTCACAGTTCGAGTGTGAAGATGGACGGCAGCACGCGATAGACCATGAATTTCCCATGGCCGGGGATGTACTCCTGCCGGTACGGATAGCCGTCGCTACGCGGCATCAGTACGCCCCGCTTCATCAGTGCCTTGGCGACGATCTTGTGATCGAAGCCGGCGCATACGTCCTTGCGGAACACGGCCGCTTCGATCAGGTATTCCGTCTCGACGCTTTCCGCATCGTCGGCGCTCATCTTGCCGCCGAACTCGGCGTAATACTCGCGATCGGAGGCGATGGGCGTGCGCCGCTCGTCCCGCTTCACGTGCTGCTTGAAGCCCGCTCGATGCGGCACGTTCGGCCGATGGTCGTCCTGCGCCCGGTTCATCCACACGAAACGGTTGTCGCCGTGTGCGGCGAGGAAATGCTGTACCTGCCGCACGGCTTCCGCCTCGTCCGAGTTGCCGGTGCCGCCGCGCAGTTCGAGCCAGCCTTCGAAGCAACGACGCGCAGCCTCGACCGCTTCGCCCTGCGGCCAGCCGGTCAGCCCGTGTGCCGTCGCCAGCTCGCCGGCCACCGCGACGAGGCAGAACCGCTTGGCGACGCGCGCGACCTGCGAATGCGAACCGTCCGGCACCCATTGCCCGACCAGCTCGTCGACGCGTATGCGCAGATGCTCGGCCAGCTCGCCGGCCTGCGACGACGCCCACTCGATGAACGCGGGGCCGGCCGTGCCGTAGTGCATACCCGCGTGCCGCTCTAGATGCTCGATTAGCGCGGCCGGCGTCGGGAAGCCGTGCAGCTTCTCCACGACGCCCATTTCGCCCACTTCGGCCGGGATCGCGGGCAAGCGCACCTCGATACCGCCTTTCATCGGCTTGTTGCCCTCGGCCATCAACGCGGACACGCTCTTTTCGCCGTTCGACAGGAACAGCAGCCGCCACGTAAGCACGGGCTTGGCCGACCCGCTACGCGACGCGCGGGCCTTACCCGACTCGTTCGCGAGCATGTAAATCACATCGCCGACCAGACGCGGCTCGACTTGCCCGATTTCATCGAGGATCAGCAGCGCGTCGCTATGCTGCGTGGCGACAGCTTCGAGCGCGTTGTCGGTCGCCTTCCAGCTCCGCACATAGTCCGGCGAGCCGAACACGGATGCGGCGATGACACCGCCCGTCGACTTGCCCTTGGACGTCGTGCCGAGCAGGTGAAAGCCGCCCGACTGAAGCCCGGAGAAGTGCAGCAGCGGACCAGCGAAGGCGGTAGCGACGCAGAACAGCAGTCGGCTATTGCCGACGCAGTAGGCCGCGACCTCGCGTTGCCAGTCCTCCAGCGTGCCGCGCTCCTTGAACTGGCTCTGGATCGGCGTATCGACCTGATAGATCAACGCCTCTTTGCCGGTCCCGATCACGCGATCGGGCAGCACGAACGCGCCGTGATGCCAGCCGACGCGCGGCACGCAGCGCACGCGCTCGTCCGGCTGCGCCATCTGCACATAGTTCGCGATCTGCGTGCGGGCGATCTGCGTGACGCCGAGCTTCACGCCCATATCGAGCAGCATCCGGCGCAGCTCCGTGCCGTCGCCGGCAAAGAGGCCGGCCGGCACCGCCCATCGTTTCAGGATGCCGTCGCGATCGGTGAATTCGAGCAGGTAGCCCCACTCGCTGTTCATCTCGTTGCGCGTCTCCGCGATCACGTCGATACGCGTGCTGACCCAATGCGGCGGCAGCGGATCGCCCTGATTGTTGAAGCCGTGAAACCACACGCCCTTGTCGTCGACGACGAACCGCGACTTGCCGTCCTGCGCGCGGGCCGTTTTCGGACGCTTGGCGGGCTTCGCGGCGGCTGGAGCGACCTTGGGCTTGCCCGCATCTGACGAGGCGGCCGGCGCGAGCGCAGCGCGCACGGCGGCGGCCACCGCATCCGGGCCGAGGTGCGCAGCCAGGTCGTTGAAGTCGGTGCCGGCTGCCGGGCGGTTCGGACCGAAGTCGGGCACGGCCAAGATGCCGGCGACGGCCTCGGCCGCCGCGCGGGCCTTCGTCACGCCCGGATTGCCCTTCGTCGTGTGGTCGTCGTCGGCGCACACGACAATGCTGGCGTCCGGATACTGGCCGCGCAGCGCCGTCGCGACCGCGTGCAGGTTGCCGGCGTCGAACGCGACGGCGGCCGGATAGCTCGTCGCGGCCGCGAGCGTCGCGCACGTGGCGTAACCCTCGCCAATCAGCAGCGTGGACGGCGCGGAAGATAGCGGACCACCGATCAGCGAGAAGCAGCCCGCCTTGCGGCCGTTCGGCAGATAGCGTTTCTGGCCGTCCGTCAGGATGAATTCGAGCGTCCAGAGCTTGCCGTCCGCGTCACGGGCCGGGATGACGAGTGCGCCGTCGCATGCGGCCGTGCCAATGCACAAGCCGCCGCGATAGACGCGCAGCGCGTCGACCGGGATACGCTTGCGAACGAGGTACGGGTGATCGGCTGGCGCAGGCTCGGACGCCGACCAGATCGATTCAGCGAGCGCCGATGCGCCTTGCTGTTTCTCGGTCAGTTCGGCCAGCTCGGCCGCTTCGCGGGCCGCGCGCTCGGCTTTCTGCCGCTCGCGCTCCGCAGGATCGACCGGCTTGGCTCGATGTGCACGCGGATCGAAGCCGCCTTGCTTGGCGAGGTGAAACAGCGTGTTGATGGTGATCTTGCCGCCCTTGAACGACTTCCACACATCGCGCGCGTCCTTCCCGTTGTAGCTCTGCGCGCCTTGGCTCCATTCGTTCCAGAGGGCGAAGCCCTCCTCGTCAAACTCGGCCTTGAGCGCCATCCCCACCTGACGCCACGTGTCGCGGTCGTCGGGCGGGACATAGCCGAGCGCGACTCTCGCCCGCTCGAATTCGGACATGGGTGCGTTACTCATAGGTTCCCACTGGACGCGCGTCGGCCGGCTTCCGATTAGTAGTCCATATCGGGCAAGCAGCTACCCGACGCGCGAAGAATTGAATGATGCGACGATGCCTAGCGGCGGAGCGTTAGCCGGCTGCGCGAGGCACCGACAGAACTGCTCCACCGGCCGTGACGTCGTTGCTGTAGACGTAGCGGCCGAGCCGCGACTCGCCAAGGGCGTCGTTGGCTGCCTCCAGCGCCGCGCCGATCGACGGCAGGGACGCGCGGAACAGGCTCAGGACAAGCCAGTAGTCGTCATCGGACATGGCCTTGTCGGCCGCCCAATGCAGACTGTCCAGCAGCTCCATGGCGTCACTGATCCGCGTGCCGATGCGATTGCGGTCGGGGCGGTTCACCTCGGCCACGAAGTGAGAGGCGAGCGGTTGCACGGCGTTCTTGTTTGTCTTTGCCATGACCACTCCTCAGTGCGTCGTGCGCGGTTCGCGCGTGACAAGCCCGAGCGCCGCAAACAGATGCTGCTGCACGCGCCCCATCAGGCCGGCCGCGAACGCTTGGCGGCTGATCGTCACGCGATGGACGTCGACGTCGCCTGAGTCCTGCATGGCGGATTCCATGCCGCGCGCGAACGCAGCAGCTTGATGCGCCGCATAGTCGTGCAGCCGCACGTCACCTTTCAGGTCGAGCCATGCGTCGGCGCAGATCGCGCCAAGGTCGACGGCGAATTGCAGCTCGATCGGAGCGCCGGTATCCAGCGGCGGTGCGTTGTCGAACCCATTGATAACCGCGGTTCGGATGCGTTGATCAGTCATGGCACACCTCCGGCTGCGCGGTGCGGCGCATGTCGGCCGAATACCGGCTCGCAACGCTTTGACCCATGTCGACGAGCGCGCGCTCGTAGGTGCCCTCCGCAAGATGCGAACGAACAGCATCGAACAGCGCTTCGAGCTGGGCGAACTGATGGGCCGCACACATGGCGATCATCGTGACTTCGTTCGGCAGGCGGTATTTAGACATGGCGCACCTCCAGAATCGACGCGAGGAGCTGCCCGACGTCGATCGTGCAATCCAGCTCCGCTTCGCCGCGAATCGGCGTGAGGTTCCAGTCGTGAACGGCCGCATGCGTGAATTCGCCGAACCGCCGATCGTAGACGCTGCGCCCCGTGAGAGGGCCGCCCAAGATCCGCACGCGCCAATCGTGATCGGGCGTCGGACGAGCCGATGCCACCTCGACCAGCATGCCGATACGCGAGCGAGCATCGCATTGCGTGACGATCGCCAGATCTCCGATCTGGCAGCGCAGCTCAGCCATGGCGCACCTCCGCACGGACGAGCGCGGCAATCGCGGCCAATGCCGCGCCGGTTGCGTCGAGCGCGTCTTGATACGTGCTGGCCGTTGCCGCGTCGCGCAGTGCTGCGCGGACGATGGATCGAATGAGGTGGGATTGCTGCCCGGTACGGGCGTGCGTGGACTGGCGCATTGAATGCGACCTCCTTGGACGGGTTAACGAACCCGGCCCCATCGCCAAATGGGGTGGCCGGGCACAAGGCAGGGTTGGCGAACCGGCGTCCAAGGGAACCGGCGTGCGCGAACGCACCCCCACCAAGGCCCGACCATAGAAGGCGCAAGGTGTACGGACGTAAAAAAACCGCGCGAAGGCGGTTGTCCGCCTTGGAGCATCTCCGGTCGCCAAACCGGGTCACTGTTGTCTCAGCGACGCGCACAGAATACCGCGCGATGCTGGACGACGCAAATCGCGACGTCCCTCGCCGTATATTGCCTAGTGCAAAGCGACTTTGGGGGAGCATCAGGCGGCCTCCCCCTTGAGCACGGCGGTCGCCAGCTTGAGCTGTTCGATATCCAGTCGCGAGCTGCCCTGCGCCAGTGATTGGCCGAGCGCAACGCCCCGCAGCAAGGCGCTAACTTGCAAGCGGCGCGTCCTGTCCGTGCACTGCGCATCGATGTCGTTGTAAAGCGCGCGATAGGCTGTCCGCAGCTGTCGATACTGCCGACGACGATAGTTCGCCGAATCCTGTTCAGCAGCGGCGATCGCCTGGACGAACTTCTCGCAGGCAGTGCCAAGTTGCTTTGTCGTCAGATGCGGGGCTTCGAGCGCGAGCGTCGAGGCGAGCGTGACGGCGATCGCTACGAGCTTCCCGGTGTCGTCGCCACGATTCCAGAAGCAACCCTCGATGTCATCGAGGATTCCTGCGAGCTTGCGGAGGCGGGCGTCGCGGCAACGCACAAACGCGGCGTCGCGCGCCGTGACGGCCGCGCCCATCGCGCGACCATACGGGCCGCCGCGATCGATCATAAGGGAGGGCGCGCTCATGCTTGCTCCCGCGTCGATTGGCGGGATTCGACCCAGTTCTGGACGTCTTGCGCGCGCCAGCCGACGCTCCTGGTCCCTAACTGGACCGGCGCTGGAAACTTGCCTTCACGAATCCAGCGATACAGCGTCGTTTTCTTGACGCCGACGCAATCCAGTACACCAATAAGTCGAAGAATCTTAAGAGCCATTTTCTGATAAGAAATGGCCTGTTCCGTACGGAGAGTACGAGACGACAATAGAACACCATCGCGCCCATACAGGCGCGTTTGCTAAACTTTTTTGGCGTGCGCGCGCCAAGTTACTTTGCACGGCGCGCCGAGTTCGCTATTATTCGTCGTAGCAGGAGCTATACGTTTCCTAGGCGCGTAGCTCTTGTAGTTCCCTCCGTGGAACAGGCAGCCAAGCCAAAAAACGCCGGTGGGTTGTGTTGGTAGCACACCCCCGGCACCCTCTCGTCAGCGCGACGAAATATGCTCAACGATTGAGCATTCCCCGCCTTTTTCCTTGCATCGCCCACAGATTCCTAGAACCGTGTTCGATTAGGTGCTAACAAGTACCACAATTATATCGAAAGGTCTGCCCCCACAAAAGATTTGTCTCGGATTATCTAAGACCGCAATAAATGGCTTCACTGTTCGGCCACAACCGGTCTCTCGCATTCGGCTCACGTGCGTCCGCTCAAGAGCCGGTAGCTGACAGTTGGTGGTCATTCGAGTCCCTATCCGGGGCTTTCTATTCGCCCGGTGATAAATCGAGACGGCAACACCAGCTCTGCGCGTGTGCGACTACCATCGACGCGGTGTTGCTGATACTTCGATGTCTTCCGCGTCCAGACAGACGTACGGTACGCCCGTCAAGGCGTTGGTTTTGGGGTCAAACGAAAGCTTCGCCGTTCCTTCGACATTCACGGTTTCCAAGATCCATCCGTCGACTCTGTCAGGCCTCTCATCAGGTCCGTTGTACTCGTCCCACTGTAACTTATGCTGCGCTTCAATCTCGACCTCGAAGGTGACAGTACATTCGCTTTCACCAATCGCGACGATGCTCAAATCGTGTATGGACGGCACCGATATATTGCTTTCGTCAAGTTCAAATCGCCTGTCGTAATGGTGAAAATTCAGCCCTTCGACCTCCAAGCTGACGGCGTTTAGCAATTCGTCGATATCTGCATCAATTGCGGCGTGAAGCTTTTCGACGTCGTCTTCCGCTGAAAGTAGACGTTCGGTTAACCGCGGGAGACTTTTGAAATAGAGCAGCTTCGGGAATCTCTCGCAAGCAAGCTTAAAATCTTGGTCATCTGATACAACGGCCACGAAACAGCGGTTTTTGTCGGCATACGTATCAACCATAGAAATTGCGAACGCGTCAGGAAACTCTTTACGTTTCTTTCCCTCGCGAAAGGGGGGGACGATGTAGTCGTACCAATTCATTACCGCTTTGACATCCAAGAGTTCATATCCGAGCCGGACGACACTGAACTGAGACAGAAACGCGTTCCACTCGTCGGTCGCTATCCGCGTCACTTCCCAAGTATCCACACTTGGGAACGCCTTCCTAGGAAAACTGGTCCACTTCTCAAGAAAGGGCGCACGCTTTCGAGCGAGTTCGAGTGCATCCAGCGCTTCTTGCGAACGCTCCTTAATTTGACGCTTAACCTCGCGCTCAGTCGGATCCGGAAGCACGAGTTTCAAACCGGCCTTCTTCGCCGCAGGAACAAAGGTCATAAAGGCGGTCGATGCGAAATTGAATTGCTGTCCGGCGAGGACGCTCGTATCGAGGAATACAACGGTCGGAATTGACATCGTTTTTAAGAACCCTCAAATCTATTGCAGCATTGGCCGTCTGGTAGCCGCAAGAGCAAGGTCATGACTATTCTAATTTTCGACGGCTTTTCTTTTGCGCTACTGTATCAACGCCTTTTACGTGCTTCGGAAATTACCAACTGCGTCAACTCCGTCAGGTGTCGAGCATGTCCCACTCGTCTCCGAGAATCCAGCGGAGTGCCGAGAGCTTCCCGTTGAGCATCCCCCATTCGAAATCCGATCACGGGCCAAGGTTGTCGACTCCCACCTCATCCTCGGTTCTCTTTGCAGCTTCGAGAGCGCCATCCGATCCCGACCCGCAGCCAACGCGCGGCTGGCGATCACTATCTGCGGCATGCGACACGAACAGCACGACGCCTCACATGCGACGCGACCTGCGAATCCCGATGCCTTCTCAGTGTGCCGCTGAGGCGGCGGCAACCTCATTCCACTTGCCAAACCATGTGAACAAAGGCTGAGTCAATTCGCGTAAGCAAAACAACCCCCAGCGCCTCGCGAACTGGTTGTTGGGCAATAGCCACAGTCGTCAGGGAAGGTAGAGCCACCTAGGCGCGAACTGTGAGCAGTCAGGCCGACAGAGAGACACGTCGAACGGTCACCGGAACGTTGCCCAACTGCACACGAAGGTCTTCCAACAGCCCGGCGCCTTCTTCGGGGTTTTGGGCTTCGATCACCGACATATTTTTCTGCGAACTCATGAATTTGAGTCGTTCCAGTAGCTCGGTCGCGATGCGCTGAGCGTCCATGCTGACCGGCTGCCGCATCGGTCCCGTGTTGACGAGCAAGTAAGGTGAGGCGGTCGCCTCGTCTTGCCGCAATAGGGACGTTGCGACGTCGAGTTCCAGCATTTTGCTTTCGGCTTCCTTTTGTAACGCGATCAAGTGAGATGGCGTCTGCGGAAGGCTGGTGACCTGGACTAGATTCGGTCCGTGAGCATAGTCGATCGTGATCTCTGGCGATCCGGGCCATCGGACGCGCTGGTTGAAGCGGTGCCGCCGCTGTTCGTCGTCACGTACAAATGCGGTGCGAAGCGATCTGATAAATTGACTTGTAGGGACCGAATTCCGCTGACTTCCTTCCTCCGCGTCATTGTACGTTTCACGCGTCCCAAAGGCGGAGAGCATCCGGATCGACGAGTCGACCACTTGGCGCTCGGAATATCCTCTCACACGTGTTGGTTTCCCAATGCGGAATCCCTCAAACGGTGCTTGAAGATTGTCGAAACTTACTCCGCCCCGAAGTTGCCGGCCGAGGAAACCCGAAACGTGTTCGAGAATACCGAGGGCTGAGGCCGCTCGCTTCGCGCCTATCATTGCGCGCAACTGATTTGGATCGAAGGCCACATGCGTCGACGTGTTACCTGCCGACGGCGCGTCGTACTTGATCGCAACGATGGCGACCAGTCGTTCGCCGGTCGAGTGATTCGGCTCCCACAATACGGGAACCACACTGGCCGAATACGGTGGCGTGTCCCACATGCTCAAATCGTCTATTCGTTCCATAAGTTTTCTGCAGAGGGCTTTTGAAGGCGCTGCGCAAGGTACAGATGGAGCGGCTCCAAGCGCAAAGCAATGAGATCCACAATCACTGCCGCCATCCTTATGATGGTTGTCACTCTTCCTTCGGCCGGGAGCTTCCAGCGGCCCATTTCAATCGCAAGCATTTTAAGGCGCTGCGCGTGGCGAGCAAACTTTGCTGCTTCGTCTTCAATGCCATGATTCTCGGGGCGCCGCGTCACCAGTTGAGTCAGCAATTGGTTGACGCGTGCCTTGTACATGACGACATCTTGTTGCGAGCTGGTGCTGGCGATCGCCTTGTACAGCTTCGTGACTGGTTCGAGTGCCAGATTGTGGTCGAACAGCCACCATTTGACACCATCGAAGAGCAAGTTTTGAGCGTGGCGATCTGGATTTGCCACAAGTTCGTCCCATGCCGCGCCTATGCGCCCGGTATCGTTAGAGCAGACACTTTCCCAGATGTACTCCTCGCCGATTTCCCCGCCGCCAGCATGGCGCGCCATAAACTGGGGCTGAAACAGGCTCCCGAACAGCACTACGGGCCCACCTTTCATGCCCGTCGGACGCCCCGGTAAATCCTCCGGTTCGGCGATCACTAGGCCTGGATTGGGCACGGGAAGTTTGAGAACTTGCGAGGCGAGGCCACATGCAAGTTCGATGTCCAACTGGGCTGTATTCGGAAGGTATTTAACAACGACAGGAATTCCTGGCTCATCAGCGCCCGGAATGCCGGCAAGCCCTTTCCATACGTGGTTAAGATGCTTCCCGACCACCTTTTCCGGTACACCTAGGAGGCGGTAAACAGGAGGTCGAGCCGCAATTTCTCGCAGGTCTGCTGGAATGTTCTTGTTCAACGCCGCCCTCAGTTGCACGAATGCTATCGGCAAAGGTTTCGCCTGAAATTCCCCGTGTTGCTAACTGTAGCAAAAACGGCGGATAGCGGGCCCAACGTCGCTCCGTGGCTGGCGTCCGAAACCGATCCCTTGCGGACAGGGGCATTTTGCCCTGTCCGTAAATAAGGGTTGAAATGTTTTGGACATTGCCTTACATTCGGACATCCATTTCGTACAGATTGAGTGCCCGATATGTCCCGAACCTTCGCCTATGCCCGCGTCAGTACGTCCGACCAGACCACCGCGAACCAGTTACGAGAGATCGAGGCGGCCGGCTTCTCGGTCGACAAGCGCCGCGTTGTGTCGGAAAGCATTTCGGGGAGCGTAAGCGCCGATCAGCGGCCGGGGTTTGCGCAGTTGCTCGTCAAGATGGAAGAAGGCGACGTGTTGATCGTGACGAAGCTCGACCGACTCGGCCGCAATGCGATGGACGTGCGGGCCACGGTCGAGGGATTGGCCGAACGCGGTATCCGGGTTCATTGTCTCGCCCTGGGCGGCGTAGATCTGACGAGCGCGGCCGGCCGGATGACGATGCAGGTGTTGAACGCGGTGGCCGAATTCGAGCGTGATCTGTTGATTGAGCGCACGCACGCTGGTATCGCTCGCGCGAAGGCGGAAGGCAAGGCGATGGGGCGGCCGTCCGCCCTGTCGGACGAGCAGCGGGCGGACGTGCTGCGCGAGTTGGACGCGGGGGCAAGCGTGGCCGCGCTTGCTCGGCGATTTGGCACGAGCCGCCAGACGATCATGCGGGTACGAGACGCAGTCTAAGCGGCGCGCGCCGTTCAACTCACGCCCTGCCAGAGCCCGGCTCAGCAGACCAAGCAGACAGGTTGTCTGGCTCAGTTCGGCCAAGAGCAGACGTTCTGGTAGAGCAACCTCGGATATGCGTCTGGAGCGTATGACGATCGTGTTCTGCTCCCATCATAGGAAGCCTGCGATTTCGTTGGCCCAAAGGATCAGTAGACGACAGCGTCAGGCTTTTGAGGTCTCATGCAAGGCTGCCCGCGAAGCGCTCTGCAAGCCTTTGTTCTTCGAAGGCCTTGGCCACCCAGTCCACGAAAACTCGAGTCTTTGAAGGCAGGAGGGTTCGCGACGAATAGTAGATGGATATTGCGCCGGCATCCGCGTACCAGCGTGGCACTAACCGAACCAACGCACCACTTTCCAGTCCATCCAGCGCGTCGGCAGTCGCCAGCATGGCCACCCCCATGCCAAGCAAGGCAGCTTCCAGCATTGCCGCCGGGTCGTTCACGATAAATGAATGCTGAAGTTGGGCAACTTCTTCCTTTCCCGCAACGTCCCGCATCGTCCAATGCCGGATACGGCCCGACTGAAGCGACCGCATCACGATTCCTTTAAACGCCTGCAAGCCTGCCGGGCTGTGCGCCGGCGTCTTGCCATCCATATAAGCCGGTGACGCGACTGCAATCACATGCGCGGGGGCAAGCGGCCGAGCGACAACGGACGGCAGGAGTTCAAAGCCGCCGCCGATGGCCGCATCGTAACCCTCCGCAACCAAGTCAACCTGGCGGTTCTCAAAGTGCCACTCCGGTCGGACGCGCGGATACCTCTCAAGAAAACGTGGCAACAACGGCAGGATGCGCGCCAGCCCGAACGTTGGCGACAAGCTGACTTTAAGCGCCCCGCTGGGTTCCCCTCCTTCGTTGGCGACGCCTGCGATTGCCGCCTGAATTCCGGAGAGGTTATCCGCGATGGCAAGCCGAAAAGATTCCCCCGCCTCGGTCAGGGTCAAGTGGCGCGTTGACCGGTGGAACAGTCGCACACCGAGGTTTCGCTCCAACATCGCCACATTCCGGCTCACCGCGGCTGGCGTAATTGACAGCCAACGAGCCGCCTCGGAAAAACTTCCAAACTCAGCGCTTCGAACAAACGACTCCAGATTAGCCAAGGTCTCCATGCATCAGCCTTCAAGTTATCGTTGAAATTAAATAAAGCGTTTTGATACTAATCGTTGATTAATAAAAAAGCCATAGTTACGTCACTTTCTAAATTTCTTGGAGTCAAGCCATGAGCAACACCACACAAACCCTTGCCGGAAAAACCGCTCTGGTCACAGGCGGCTCTCGCTCCATCGGCGCTGCAATCGCGAAGCGCCTCGCCGCTGACGGTGCGGCCGTCGCGTTGACATACAGTGCGTCGCCGGAACGCGCTGCACAGGTCGTGAGCGAAATTACCCACGCGGGCGGCAAGGCTATGGCCATCCAGGCGGATGCAGGTAGTCCGGAAGCCGTACGCGCCGCAGTTTCCGCAACGGTCGAATCGTTCGGTGGCATCGACATCCTCGTGAACAACGCCGGCATGGCAGTCAATGCGCCCATCGAGGACTATAAGCTCGAGGACTTCGAGCGAATGCTCGCGGTCAATGTGACGGGTGTATTTGTGGCGACACAAGAGGCAGTCCGTCATATGAAACAAGGGGGACGCATCATCCATATCGGCTCTTCAATGACCCGATATGCGGCGTTTCCGACGGCGGCTGTGTACACACTCACCAAGGGTGCAATTACCGGCTTCAACCGTAGCCTCGTCCGTGATCTTGGCCCGAAAGGCATCACGGTGAATACCGTTCATCCCGGGCCGACCGATACCGACATGAACCCGGCCGATGGCCCTGTTGCGGCAATCGTCGGTCCCGGCATGGCAATTGGTCGCTACGGGCGCCCGGATGAAATCGCGAGCGTCGTGGCCTATCTCGCAAGTCCGGAATCCGGGTTCGTTACTGGTGCGGACATTGTCGCGGACGGTGGATTCACCGCCTAACGCTCAACTCTTCAAAGACTTTAAGGAGCGTTCTGATGACTACCATCGGTATCATTGGTGCAGGGAAAATCGGTGCAGCCATAGCAACAGCGCTTTCTCGAAAGGGAATCGAGGTCACCATGTCGAATAGCCGCGGTGCAGAAAGTCTGCGCGAATTGACCGCGGCTATCGGTCCACTCGTTAAGCCGGGCACCCGCGAAGAGGCCGCATCGAAGGAAATCGTGTTCGTCGCCGTGCCCTGGTCTAAATTGCCGGCTGCACTTGATGGACTGCCCAACTTCGAAGGACGGGTCGTTGTTGACACCAACAATCCGATTGAAGCACCTCTGTTCAAGCCTATAGACCTTGGAACACGCGCATCAAGCGAAGTTGTCGCCGATCTGGTTCCCGGTGCCCGGGTCGTTAAGGGATTCAACCATCTCCAGCCCCACCTGTTGTCTGGCGACCCATCAAGTGAAGGGGGCAAGCGGGTGTTGTTTTATTCCGGCGACGATTTGGCAGCCAAGTACGTCGTCGGTACATTGATCGAGCGGCTTGGTTTCTTCGGCATTGACCTGGGCTCTCTCGCGATTGGTGCGCGCCTCGTTCAATTCCCCGGCGGTCCGTTGCCCTCTCTCAATCTCGTGAAGTTCGACTGACCCGCAACCCACGTTTCGGATTTACCGGCAGCCAATCTTCACGCCGATGCCGAGCACCGGTCTCGGCCCGGCACATTGAAGACCTTTCCAGGATTCTCGCACGGCATGCCGACTGTAAATGCGGACGTGCTTAACGTCGAACTGCCGGCCTTCATCAAGGCCTAACTTCACAACTTGCGCGGGCCACTGCGTAGCGGCCCACCTATCGAATCGACTGTTGATGCGATTCGAGCGCTTCGTGCCTCGGAGAAACCATGATAGCCAGCCCTATCGAAGTCGCAATCGAATTCTTTAATCACTGGAGTGCCAATCGAATCGACGAGGCACTCTCCATGCTAGCGGAGGACGTGCTTTACGATAACGTGCCGTTCCCCGACATCGTCGGGCGTGACAATGTACGTAAATTCCACAAGGATTTTGGCATTGGAAGCACCTTCACCGTCGACTGGAAGGTTACGCAAATTGCCGCGAACGGAAACGTTGTATTGAATGAGCGTATCGACGTATTCCTTCACGAACGCGGCGGAAGAATCACGCTTCCGGTGATGGGTACGCTCACCATCGAGGACGGCATCATTACCGTATGGCGGGACTATTTCGACCCCACCGCATTCGAGCGGCAGCTGACGCAGATACAAACATAATCTTCTCGGCGTCTGCTTGCGGCCACTATGCGACGCTCGTTCGACGGTAACATATGGCTGAACCTGGACACGTTTCGGTCATTCGGCCCATGTGGTGTCGGCTATCGCATCGCCGGCAAACGGTCAACCCTGTCGCGCAACCGAACTTCTGTATCCTTGCGCGGGGATCAACAACATAGGGCACTGACGATCACGAGATTTACGCCGTTAGAGCCGCGGCTACCTACATCCTTAATCGAGGCATAGCATGTCACGAGAACATGTTGAGAAAGTTGTTTTCGATTTCATAGATTCAAAAAATCCCGAGGTTCTCGCGGTTACAGGCTCTTGGGGCGTTGGAAAAACTTATGCCTTGCGCAAGATAATTGCAGCATATAAAGGTAAGCAGTCGCTCAGCCACTACTCTTATGTCTCTGTGTTCGGAGCCCAGTCCATCGCTGCGATTCGGACCGCTATATTAACGAACACGCGCAGTCTGCCGTTTGAGGATAACGCAGGTGAAACCCGTCGGGAAAAGTGGTCAAGACGACTTCCGATTCGCGATCTCACAAACCAACTCCGCGAACTGAAATTTTTCGGGGTTAGCAACATCGTTTTAGCCGCAGAGACATTCGCAGGTGCCTTCCTCAAGGACACTTTAGTTTGCTTGGACGACATTGAACGGCACAGCAAGACTGTCTCCATGCAGGACGTCATGGGCCTTGTATCCGAACTCAAAGAGCAGAGCAACTGCAAGGTTATCCTCGTCTTGAACGAGGACAATCTAGGCGGAAGCAAAGAGGAATTCGACCGATACAGCGAAAAGGTCATTGACCAGAAGCTACAGTTTTCGTTGACCTCGGCCGAGGCAGCGAAACTCGGATGTTCGGCGGATACTCCGTTGCGCGACTTAGCGCTCGATTACATCGAGCGACTAGAGATCTCCAATATCCGGGTTATAAAAAAAATAGAGCGAAATCTGAAAATGCTTGCCCCTGGACTGGAGGGCCGATCGGTTGCACTGAATAAAAATCTCGTCGTTTCCGTGTGCGTATTCGCAGCGGTGCTTTACGAACAAAGTCGTGGGTTTCCATCTAGTAAAGATATCCTAAAATACAACTCATTCAGCCGGGCCCTAGAACGAGTCAATCAAGATAGACGACAAGCCGAGCCCGACCCGCACTGGGTCACGCTACTCGATCGATGCGAATTCACCAACGTTGACGAATTTGATGAGGCGATTCTAAAAGCGATGGAATCCGGGTATCTGCCTGGATCGGGCTTCGAGGAGCAGGCAACCGCCTATGATATGGTCGCGCGGAGGACTGAGTTGGAAGCCAAGTTCTCGGCCGCTTGGCGCTTGTTCCACGATAGGCTCGACGTCAGCGCCGAAGACCTTGTCAAAGCTTGGTCCGAAGCGATCGACGAAGCTGCCGTAGTGATCAATCCTGTCAATTTGAACTCCACCGTAAGGTTAATGAGGGAGCTAGGATTTGACGGCGAAGCCGACGCTGCCATTGAAACGTACATTGAACAGCGTAAGGCAACCCCAAAAATCTTCGATATCGATCATCAAAGCAGATTAGGCGATGTTGACGACCCTCGATTCCGCGAGCGATGTTTTGAAGAATTGCATAGAAGTCGCCGCGATTTTACGCTGAAAATGGCGGCCGATATGATCATTGAGAACAAAGAATGGGACGATGCGATTCCCTCGACGCTGGCCGCCGCTAGTCCCGACGAGATGATCGCCCTTCTGAAAGATTATCAAGGTCCGAGGCTAAATGGCCTTGTTGAAGGAATCCTGCGAGCCCACGGTACTCCCGAGGAAATGGAAGCAGTTCGCAGCACTATGATTACTGCCGCTGAGGTCATTGCTAACGAGTCTCCTTTGAACCGTATTCGCGTCAGACGCTGGGGCTTCGATTTACCCTCTGACGCCGATCGGCAAGCCTAGCCAGTCGCGATTGGCCAAAGAGGTCTCTTTTCGCAACCTGAGCCGACACCAAATCCACAGCGCTTGCCTCGGGTTACTGGACTTTGGTTGCGGGGTAGGATTTAGATCTACGGCCTTCGAGTTATGAGCCCGACGAGCTGGTAGACCGCGCAGTCCGGCAGTACGGAGCGTTCTGATGCTAACGACTGCGGTGCTGCGCGCGAATGTCTCGTATCGGCGAGACTGCGGACCGGCGCCCATGCTGATTGAGTGACCCGTATGGGTCGATCACGGGCCTTGATGAGGTGACGTCCACGCAATCTCAGACCTGATCTGCCTCCGACTGAGAGATCAGGTCTGGACTTGCACATCTCAGCCCCCGAATCACCAATCTTGTCGCGATTATGCCGCGCTTGCTCGTGCCAATCACTGACGTGATGCGACGGTTGCAAAGTAACTTTCTAGCGTGACGGCGGCTCGGGGGTGTGGGCGCGCGGGGCGTTCTTTGCGCGCAGCGTTCCAGAAGGGGGGCAACTCTCAACGTCGTCGTACGGGCCCCATGGCTAAGTAGCCTGTCTCCAACTTTATCTCCAAGAAAATGTGTACTTTGGAGATAGACTTGGAGATAACCACAGCCTTACCAGACAAGACTCACAGGCCGATACAACCGTCTATCTCCAAATCTCCAAATATTTTTGCTTCCGGCGGCACAGCAACGTTCCGAACGGCACGAGCCTTCGACTGATCGAGCCTACGCCGATACGCCCGTCGGTATCTTCTGAACGACCTCGCCCGAACGGCACACGCAGCAGAGCGATATGAATTCTGCGGCTGCCAGAAGCCCGGGGGGCAACTCTGGGGGCAACTCAGCAACACCCAACAAGCAATGCCCTTACAATACGGGCATCACAGAGAATTATTTCATTCCGGCCCTGGCACCAGTCTTTCGCAGCGTCGTCGTGCACTGCTTCTGTCGAAACCCGCGCAAGCTCGCCGCTTCGCGGGTTTTTTGTTGGTGCCGCGCGTTCCGCACCGCACCGGGTAACCGGCGGCGGCCTGCCGCCCGGTGCGCTCAGACCATCAACTCGCGGACGAAGTCCAGAAACACCCTCACCTTCGCCGAAACGAGATTCGACGCGTGGTGATACGCGTAAAGCGGGAAAGTCTCGTCCGCCCACTCGGGCAACAACTGCACCAAGCGTCCGTCGGCCAGGACGTCCCGCGCATAGAGCTCCAGCAGCTGCGCAATGCCGACGCCGCCCAGACACGCGCCGAGCAGCCCGCCCGTATCGTTGACCGTCAGCCTGCCGGCGGCGTCGACCGGCACGACTTCCTTGCCGCGATGAAACTCCCATTCGTATGGCCGCCCCGTCACGGGATCGCGGATCAGCACGCACCGGTGACCGTCCGCAAGATCCCGCGGGTGCCGCGGTTCGCCATGACGCGCGACGTAGGCCGCCGACGCGCAGGTCAGCACGCGCGTCTCGAGCAGCAGGCGCGCGCGATATGACGACGGCTCCGGAATGCCGAAACGCACGGCCACGTCGAAGCCGTCGGCGACGAGGTCGCCCATCCGGTCCCGCACGCTGATTTCGACCGACAGGTCGGGAAAGCGGTCGAGAAATTCCGCCATCCGCGGCGCCAGCACGTAGTGGCCGAACGTGCCGTCCACGTTGACCCGCAGCCGCCCCCTCACGCGCGCCTTCGACTGGCCGGCGTCGAGCGCCGCCTCCTCGATACCGGCCAGCAGCGGCGCGACCGTCTCGTAAAAACGCCGCCCTTCGTCGGTCAGCGTGATCGCACGCGCCGTCCGGTTGAAGATCCGGATGCCGACCCGCTCTTCCAGCCGGGCAACGGCGCGGCTCACCGCCGGTTGAGTCAGCCCCATTGCCTCGCCCGCCCGCGCGAAGGTACCCGCCTCGATCACCGCGGAAAGCACGCCGATACCGCTGAGCAATCTGCTGTCGAATCCCATGAGACATACTTTCAGTCATTCATTGACTGATCATTATTCATTATTTTTATTTATCAAGGAAGCCTACAGTGGTCCTGTCGCCGGATCGAACGGCATTCATTCACCAGGAGCAGGACATGAGCACATCGGAACAGGTCGCCCTCGTCACGGGTTCGTCGCGCGGCATCGGCGCGGAAATTGCGCGCCAACTCGCCCGGGACGGCTTCCGCGTCGTCGTCAACTATGCCGGGAGCGCCGGCCCGGCCCGCGAGGTGGTCGACGCGATCGTCGCCGACGGCGGCCATGCGGTCGCGGTGCAGGCGAACGTCGCCGATCCGGCGGCCGTGGCCGCGCTGTTCGACGCCGCGCAACAAGCATTCGGCGGCCCGGATGTGGTGGTCAATTCCGCGGGCGTGATGAAGCTGGCGACCATCGCCGACTGCGACGACGCGCTGTTCGACGAAACGCTCGCCATCAACGTGAAAGGCACGTTCAACGTCTGCCGCGAAGCGGCCCGGCGGGTGCGCGACGGCGGACGCATCATCAACCTGTCCACCAGCGTGATCGGCATGCGCATGCCGACTTACGGCGTGTACGTCGCCAGCAAGGCGGCGGTCGAAAGCCTCACGCAGGTGCTCGCGCAGGAAATGCGTGGGCGCGGCGTCCGCGTGAACGCCGTCGCGCCCGGGCCGGTCGCGACCGAGCTGTTCCTGCAGGGCAAGAGCCCCGAACTCGTCGATCGGCTCGCGAAACTGAACCCGCTCGAGCGGCTCGGCCAGCCCGACGATATCGCGCGCGTCGTCGCGTTCCTCGTCGGCCCGGAAGGCGCGTGGATCAATGGCCAGGTCCTGCGCGCCAACGGCGGCATGTGCTGACGGACCGTTCGCCGCCATCCCATCTTTCTGCCAGGAGATCGCTCATGAAGGAAGTCGTCCTCGTCACCGGCGCGTCCAACGGCTTCGGCTTGCTGACGGCCCAGGCGCTCGCCCGCGCCGGTCACACGGTCTATGCATCGATGCGCGAGAGCACCGGGCGCAATGCGCCGCGCGTCGCCGCCGTCGCCGCCTACGCGCAACAACACGGCGTCGACCTGCGCAGCGTCGAACTCGATGTCGGCGACGATGCATCGGTCGACGCCGCAATCGACCGCATGATCGCCGACAACGGCCGTCTGGACGTCGTCGTCCACAACGCCGGTCACATGGTGTTCGGGCCGGCCGAGGCATTCACGCCCGAACAGCTTGCGCGGCTCTACGACGTCAACGTCGTGTCGACCCAGCGCGTGAACCGCGCGGCGCTGCCGCACCTGCGCAGCCAGGGCCGCGGCCTGCTCGTGTGGGTGTCGTCCTCGTCGGCGCGCGGCGGCACCCCGCCGTTCCTCGCCCCCTACTTCGCCGCGAAAGCCGCGATGGACTCGCTCGCGGTGTCCTACGCGGCCGAACTCGCCCGCTGGGGCATCGAAACGTCGATCGTCGTGCCGGGCGCGTTCACCCGGGGCACGAATCACTTCCTCCATGCCGGCAAGCCGGCCGATACCGCCGTGCAGGCCGCCTACGACAGCGGGCCGTACGCGGGCGTCGCCGATCAGGCGTTGCAGGGCCTCGCCGCGCTTGAACCGGCGGACGCCGACGCCGGCGCGGTCGCCACGGCAATTGCCGAGCTCGTCGCGGCGCCGGCCGGCAAGCGCCCGTACCGCGTGTTCGTCGACCCGTCGCAGGACGGCGCCGAGGAAGTGTTCCGCGTCGGCGATCGCGTCCGCCGCGAGATGTTCAGGAACATCGGCCTTGGCGACCTGCTCGCGCCGCGCGTCGGCGGCTGATCCTTCGCGCGCCGGGTCGGCCGGCGCGCGTCAATCCCGCTCGCAGAACCGGAGAATCGCGTCCGCGACCGCCGCCGCGGATTCGCGCTGCGGGAAATGTCCGATTCCGTCGAGCACTTGCCGCTCGTAGCGCCCGGCGAAGAACCGCTCGCGCCCGGCCGAGCTGTCCGGATGATTGCAGGTGTCCGCGCCGCCGTGCAGCACGAGCGTCGGCACCGCCAGCACGGGCGCCGGGTTCAGCCGCGCGTCGTCGTCGGCATAGGCCGGCGCGCCCGGCGCGAAGCCCCAGCGCTGCCGATACGAATGCAGCACGACGTCGATCCAGTCGGGTCCGTCGAACGCGACGGCCGCCGCGTCGAAATCGCTGTCGCGATACCAGCCCGCCGGCGACCACGTATCCCACATCAGGCGCGCGAACGCGCGGCGGTCGTCGCGCAGCGCCTGCTCGCCGCGCGGCGTCGCCATGAACCAGTGATACCAGTAGTTGCGCGCCTGCTGCAGCGACAGCGGCTGAGCGGGATCGTTGGTGCCGTACCCGACCGACAGCATCACGAGATGCGATGCGGCACCGTCGCGCAGCCCGCACGCGTTCGCGGCCGCGCGGGCGCCCCAGTCGTGCCCGACCAGCACGGGCCGCTCGATGCCGAGCACGTCGACGAATTCGAGCAGGTCGCGCCCGAGCGCCGCGAGCTGGCCGCTGCGCGGCACGGATGCATCGCGAAAGCGCGTCGGCGCGAAGCCGCGCAACGCGGGCGCAAGCACGCGGTAGCCGCGTGCGGCCAGCGCCGCGGCCACCGCCTCCCAGCCGACCGGGCTGTCCGGCCAGCCGTGCAGCAGCACGGCCGTGCGCTCGCCGCGCGGGTTCCATTCGAGATAGGCAATGTCGAGCGACGCGGTCGTCGCGTGCGCATAGGTCGTCATCGTGTACTCCGTCAGGTCAGCATGAACATACGATGGTAGGTCGGCCTTTCATCACGATTCGCGGAGTATCATGATTAACTCTTCGAATATCTCGTCGAATCGATCCATGGAACCGCCGACCCACCCCGCGTCGACCGCGCTCGACATCGCGCTGCTGCGCACCTTTCTCGAAGTCGTCGACAGCCGCGGGTTCGCGCCGGCCGCGGAACGCCTCGCGCTGACGCCGTCCGCCGTCAGCGGCCACATCAAGCGGCTCGAACAGGCGGCCGGCACCGTGCTGCTGGCGCGCACGACACGCCGGATCGCGCTGACACCGGCCGGCGACACGCTGTACGCGTACGCGCGCAACATCGTCGACATGGAGCGCGAGGTGCGCGCGCGGCTGCGCGGCGCGCCGGCGCACGGGCCGCTGCGGATCGGCGCGTCGGAGGATTTCGCGGGCACGTGGCTGCCGCAGGTGCTGCGCACGTTTCGCGACGGCCATCCGCGCACAACGATCGAACTGAAGGTCGGCATCACCGCGTCGCTGCTGCGGGAGCAATCGCTCGGCCGGCTCGACGTCGTGTTCGGCAAGCAGTGCCGACAGGTCGACACGCCCGGCGAACTGCTGTGGGAGGAGCCGCTCGTGTGGGCATTCGCGGCCGATACAGCGCTCGACGCGGAGGAAGGCGTGCCGCTCGCGCTGTTTCCGGAACCGTGCGTGTATCGGGAAGCCGCGGTGTCCGCACTCGCGGCGGCGCTGCGGCCGTTTCGCGTGCTGTTCGAAAGCGCGAGCATGGCCGGCTGCATGTCGGCCGCGCTCGCCGGCTTCGCGGTCACGGCGCTCGCGCGCAGCCAATTGCGCGACGGCCTGCGCGCGTGCGGGCCGCGCGACGGCCTGCCGGCGCTGCCGGGCGCCCGCTTTTACGCATTCGCGTCGAAACCGGCCGGCGTCGGCACCGCGCTGATCGACGCGGTGCGGGCGACCGGGCGCACGCGGCAGTTCGCCGCCTGAGCACGCGTGACGCGGCGCCGCACCCGCCGCGGCCTCGCGCCGGCGCCGATCGGGCCGCGTCACGGGCCGGCGAACGGCGGGACGGCCCGCGGATGCCGGCACGATGCCGCTTTCAGTCGCCGCGGCCGCTCGCGCCCGCGTCGCTCAATGCCTCCGCCATCAGCTCCCCGAACCAGTCGACGAACGCGTTGAGCCGCCTCGAGCGATGCCGGCGATGCGGATACACGGCCGACACGTCCATCGGCTCGGCGCGGTGGCCGGGCATCACGTCGACGAGTGCGCCGCTTGCCAGCAGATGCTCGACGTCGAAGCGCGGAATCTGGATCAGCCCCATTCCCGCGACGCAGCTGGCGATGTAGGTTTCGGCGTTGTTGACGATCACGCGGCTCGGCAGCGTCAGCAAGTGCCGCTGCCCGTCCGCGCAATATTCCCAGCCGAGTTCGCGCCCCGTGGTCGGCGACGCATAGCCGATCGCCCAGTGCCCGTGCGCGAGCGCGTCCGGATGCTCGGGCACGCCGCATTCGCGCAAGTAGTCGGGGCTCGCGCAGTTGATCAGCGTGAACTGTCCGAGCGGCCGCACGACGAGGCTGCTGTCCGCGAGCCGCCCGACGCGGATCGCGCAATCGACGCCCTCCTGCACGAGGTCGATCGCGCGATCCGTGGACCCGAGCGACAGTTGCAGCTTCGGGTGGCGGCGAAACAGCGACGGCAGCGCGGGCGCCACGACGCGGCGTGCGATCCGGCTCGGCACGTCGACGTTCAGCCGCCCGACCACGTCGCGATCGCGGCGCCGGAACAGGCGGTCGAGTTCGTCGGCTTCCGCGAGCAGGCGCCGGCCGCGTTCGAGCAGGAGCGCGCCGTCGGCGGTCAGCTGCACCTGGCGCGTCGTGCGGTGCAGCAGCCGCGTGCCGAGCGCCGTCTCGAGCTGCTGGACGGCCGCCGACACGGTCGCGCGCGGCACGTCGAGCGCATGCGCGGCCTTGATGAAGCTGCCCATCTCGGCAACCTGCAGGAAGATCCTGACCTGATCCAGCTTGTCCATCGGCGGGAAACCCGGGTTCGAACGACGGTCGGCACCGGCCGCCGCGCATCGCGGCCGGCTTCGGCGGCACAGAAAAAACGGGCGCGCGGCCTCGTGGCTGCGCGCCCGTCCATTGTCCACGCAAACGCGCCAGTGCGGTGCGCCCCGCGGCCCGCAACCGGCCCGGTTACTTGGTCGTGTAGCCGCCGTTGATCAGGATCGTCTGGCCCGTGATCCACCAGCCGTCGGTCACGAGATGGCGGATGAACGGCACGACGTCCTCGATGTCGGTCAGCCCCGTCTTGCTGAACGGCGACAGCGCGGCGGCCGTCTTGTGATAGGCGACCGCATCGGCGCCTTCGGCCGGATAGAAGAACGGCGTGTCCATCGGGCCCGGCCCGACGGCCGTCACCGATATGCCGCGTGCGCCGTATTCCTTCGACGCCGCGCGCGTGAAGTGCTCGACCGGCGCCTTCGACCCTTCGTACGCCGCGTAGAACGGCGTGAACGCGCCCAGCAGCGACGTGACGAGCGTGACGAGCTTGCCGTGATCCTCGAGGTGCCGCCCGGCTTCCTTGATGAAGAAGAACGCCGACTTGCTGTTGACCGCGAACATCTCGTCGTACTCGGCCTCGCTGATTTCCGTGAACGGCTTCTTCAACACCTTGCCGACCGTGTTGATCGCGATGTCGATCTTGCCGAAGCGCTGCTTCGCGTCGTCGAACAGCTTCTCGACCGCGGCCGCCGTCGTCAGGTCCGCCTGGAACGTCGCGGCTTCCGCGCCGGCCGCGCGCACCGCCGCGGCCGTCTCCTCGGCCTGCGCCTGCGACGCCGCGCTGTTGTAGTGAATCGCCACCGCCTTCGCGCCGTGGCCCGCCAGGTCCCGGGCGATCAGGCCGCCGAGATTCTTTGCGCCGCCTGCGATCAGGACGACCTTGTCTGCGAGCGTATGAGTTGCCACGGTTGACTCCTTTTTTCGTTGAACGAAGCTAGGAGTGTAGGCATACGCGACCCGCCGATCAGCCGGTCGAGGCTGGATGGATTATCCAGAAAAGCGATCCAATCGAAGCCGAGCAAGGTGGCCTGCCGCACCGACGGCGGCGCCGGATTCCGCGACCGATTGCGGCGCGGCCGCCGGCCGGCTCAGCGCGCGTACAGCGCCGCGTCGATCTTGCCGAGCAGCCACTGCATGCCGGCCAGATGCTGCTGGTCGTGACTGCACAGGTAGTGGACGAGCCCGCGCACGGTCAGCGAACCATAGCCGTCGAACTCGCCGGTACGTTCGAACTGTTCCGGCGTGACGCGCGACAGCCGCGCCAGCGTCTCGCGCCGCGCGTCGCGAATCGCCGCGAGCACGTCGGACGCATACGCGTCGTCGTAGCGCCGTTCGATCGCGAGCGCGTCGCCGTCGATCGACACGAGCAGCGGGTGATCTTCGTCGAGCATGCGACGCAGCCGCACGTGATAGCCGTCGATCTCGATGTCGCGCACGTGGCAGAGCTGCCCGAGCGGCGAGAAGTGCTCGCTCGGCATGCCGGCCCAGTCGTCGGGCGTCCAGCGCGCATAGCCGTCGGGCACGGCCGCGAAATGCGCTTCGAGCTGACGGGGGAAATCGGCGAGTGCGTCGAGCGTCGTCGGATTCATGCGGGGAAACTCCCTGTCGGATAAAGGCGCGCGGCAACCCTGGCACGGGCCTGCCGCCGCCGTTGCGTCACTTCACGCTGAAGCCGTATGCGCCCTGCGTGCGATGCCCGTCGATCGCGACGGCTACCCACTTCACCGTGTACGCACCCGTGCCGAGCGCCGCGAGCGACACCGTCATCCGCTTGCGGTTCGATGCGTCGATGCGCGCGCGGTCGTTCGACACTGTCTTGCCGTCACCGTCGACGACGACGATCGAGCTGAATGCCGGCTCCAGCGGCTCGGTGAAGTCGATCGTGACGGCGGCCGGTGCGGTGGCCAGCGCGGCGCCTGCCGCCGGGTCGCTCGTTGCGAGATGCGCGTGCGCGAACGCGGTCGACGAAACGGTCGCGGCGACGATGACGGCGGCCGCGTGGCGGCCGAACGGGAATGAATCGAAACGCATGGACTGCCCACGAAGAATGAACGGGCGCCGCGCGCCGCGCGGCGTTCCGGCAGCTTACCAGCGCATGCGCGTTCCTGCCGGCCATGCGCCGGCGCTTGATAGAATGCGCGCGCTATGGATCTCGAAAGCATTCTCTACACCCAGGGCTTCGGCTCGCGCCGCCAGTGCCGCGGCCTGATCGAAGCGGGCCGCGTCGCCGTCGCGGGCGCCGCCGCGCCGGACCCGGACGCCACCTTCGACACCGACGGCCTCGTGTTCTCGGTCGACGATACGGCATGGCCGTTCCATGCGCGCGCGTATCTCGCGCTCAACAAGCCGGCCGGCTACGAGTGTTCGCGCGATCCGCAGCACCATGCGAGCGTGTTCAGCCTGTTGCCCGCGCCGCTCGTCGCGCGCGGCGTGCAGTGCGTCGGCCGGCTCGACCAGGACACGACCGGCCTGTTGCTGCTGTCCGACGACGGCCAGTTCGTGCACGCGTACACGTCGCCGAAGCGCAAGGTGCCGAAGACCTACGTCGCGACCGTGCGCCACCCGCTCGACGATGCGCAACTGCACGCGCTGCGCACCGGCGTGCAACTGCATGGCGAGCCGAAGCCGATCGCGGCCGTCGCCGCCGACGCGCGCGACACGCACACGCTCGCGCTGACCGTGCTCGAAGGCAAGTACCACCAGGTCAAGCGGATGGTCGCGGCGGCGAGCAACCGCGTCGAGTTGCTGCACCGCGAAAGCATCGGCGGCTTCGCGCTGCCGGCCGACCTCGCGCCGGGTGCCTGGCGGTGGCTCGACGAAGCCGACCTTTCAATGTTGCGCAATCCCGTCCAAACCCTGTAAGGGAAAATCCGCACGACCGTTCGGTGCCTGGCGGCCTCTCGGCCGCAGGTTCCCCCGCTATACTGAAATCACAAGCTGCAAGAGCGGCGATGCAGGGGGAGACATCATGAACATCAACCATTCTTTCGAACTGTCGTCCGTGATGATCGCATTCGCGGTCATCGGCGTCATCGTGATCGGCGGCCTGCTGGCCACGATGCATCTGAAGCACAAATATCATCCGAACCTGATCGGCGCGCTGATCGGTGCGCTGCTGTGCTTCCTGCTGATCGAGGCGTTACCGGCGCTCACCTGACGCGCCGCCCGGCGCGAGCGTTTGAAGGAAATCGTCTACGGTCGGATAGCGCAAGGTCACGCACAATTCGGCCTTGAGCCGTGCGTTGGACAGGCGCCGCGACTCGCGCATGAACGACAGCAGCGTCGGTTCGAGCACGCGCTCCGCGTCCGCGCGGCTGACGCGCGGCGGCTTCGGCAGGCCGAGCGCCTGCGCGACCCGGTCGAAATACTCTCCCATCCGCAGTTCGGTATCGTCCGACGCGTGCACGGCGCGCGCCGGCTTGCCGCGCTCGGCCGCACGGCGCAGGATCGCCGCGAGATCGTCCGCGTGGATGTGGTTCGTGTAGACGTCGTCGGCCGGTTCGAGCGCCGGCGTGCCGCGCTCGAGCCGCGCGACCGGCAGACGGTTCGCCGCATAGATGCCGGGAATGCGCACGATGCGCGCGGACAGCACGCCGCGCACCGTCGCCGCACGCAGTTGGCGCTCGGCCGACACGCGCCGGAACGCGCGCGGGTTCGCGGGGCGCAGCGGGTGCGTCTCGTCGATGCGCGCGCCGCCGCAGTCGCCGTAGACGCCCGTCGTGCTGGCGTAGACCAGCCTCGGCGCGCGAAGACCCTCGGGTACAATACGCGCTGCCCGAACGGACGCGCCGGCCTGTCGCGCCGCGCTGCGCAGCGTTCGGAGCCGGCCAACCGCCGATGCCGGCGGTACCGCCGGCCGACGCGCGGGCATGGACGTTGCGGCGATCAGTGCACGCGTGCGCCGGTCGTCGCGGCCGTCGGATGGCGGCGGCGCGAGATGCAGGATGGTGCGGGCAAGGCCGGCGAGACGGCCGAGCGTCGCCCGGCGATCGAGGTCGCCGACGATCGGTGTCGCGCCCGCGGCGCGCAGTTCGTCGCGGCGAGCCGGGTGGCTCGTCAGCGCGAGGATGCGCAGGTCGGGGCGCGCGTCACGCCATTGCGCGACGCAGCGCATGCCGACGTCGCCGCAGCCGACGATCAGTACGCGCGGCCGGCGCAGGATTCGTGTCGCGATCATGTGGGTTGCGAGATCAGTAGCCGCCGTTGCGCGACGCGCAACGGTTTTGCATTGTAGCTGCCGTGCGCGACATGCACGGTCCCCCCATTTTGTTCTAGTTTGGTTCTATGGCATTCAACGTCACTCTCAAGCAAAGCGGCCGGCAATTCCAGGTCGAGTCGGATGAAACCGTGCTGGCGGCCGCGCTGCGCCAGAACGTCCATCTGCCGTACGGCTGCAAGAACGGCGCGTGCGGCTCCTGCAAGGGCCAGATCGTGTCGGGCCAGATCGAACAGGGCCCGCACGCCGCGTCGGCGCTGTCCAACGACGAACGCACGCGCGGCCTCGCGCTGCTGTGCTGCTCGACCGCGCAATGCGATCTCGAGATCGACGTGCGCGAAATCGCCGGCGTCGACGGCGTACAGGTAAAGAAGCTGCCGTGCCGGATCGCGGCGCTCGAACGCAAGGCGGACGACGTGATGGTCGTGAAGCTGCAGTTGCCGGCGAACGAACGCCTGCAGTACCTCGCGGGCCAGTACGTCGAGTTCATCCTGAAGGACGGCTCGCGCCGCAGCTATTCGATGGCGAACGCGCCGCACGAGGAAGGCCCGATCGAGCTGCACATCCGCCACATGCCGGGCGGCAAGTTCACCGACCACGTATTCGGCGCGATGAAGGAGCGCGACATCCTGCGCTTCGAAGGCCCGCTCGGCACGTTCTTCCTGCGCGAGGATTCCGACAAGCCGATCGTGCTGCTCGCGTCGGGCACCGGCTTCGCGCCGATCAAGGCGATCATCGAGCACGTGAAGCACTCGGGCATCACGCGTCCGATGACGCTCTACTGGGGCGCGCGCCGCAAGAAGGACATCTATCTCGCCGAACTCGCCGAGCAATGGGCGCGCGAGATCCCGAACTTCAAGTACGTGCCGGTGCTCTCCGAGCCGGACGACGCCGATCAGTGGACGGGCCGCACGGGCTTCGTCCACCGTGCGGTGATCGAGGACCTGCCCGATCTGTCCGGCCATCAGGTCTACGCGTGCGGCGCGCCGGTGATGGTCGAATCCGCGCAGCGCGACTTCACGCAGCACCACGCGCTGCCGGCCGACGAGTTCTACGCGGACTCGTTCACGAGCGCCGCCGACCTCGCGCACCCGGTCTGAGCGGCGGGCGCGCCCGCGCGCCCCGCTGCGCGCCGCCGTGTCACATCCGTGGCATCGCGGCGGTTTACAGTGGGGCGCGGGATGCCTTATGCTTGCGCACATGAACCGCTTCCTGTCCGCTCTCCGACGTCGCCGCTCGCCGCTCCGCCCGGATGCCGCCGGCTCGTCACGGACTCGCGCGTAACCCTCCTCCGCTTCACCGGTTACGCACAAGCTGTTCGACCCACCAGCCACGGCCTTCCGTGGCTTTTTTATTGCCCGTTTCCCTTTCAACGCCCGCTGGAGTCTGCTGCCATGCCCCTGAACGATTATCCGATCGACTCGCTGATGTACATCACGAACCGCCCCGACATCGTGTTTACGCACGGCAAGGGTTCGTGGCTCTACGATCACACGGGCAAGCGCTATCTGGACTTCATCCAGGGCTGGGCCGTCAACAGCCTCGGCCACTGCAACGACGGCATCGTCGAAGCGCTGAAGACGCAGGCCGACAAGCTGCTGAACCCGTCGCCCGCGTTCTACAACGAGCCGATGGCGAAGCTCGCGGGCCTGCTCACGCAGCACAGCGTGTTCGACAAGGTGTTCTTCACGAACAGCGGCGCCGAGGCGAACGAAGGCGCGATCAAGCTCGCGCGCAAGTGGGGCCGCAAGTTCAAGAACGGCGCGTACGAGATCATCACGTTCGACCACAGCTTCCACGGCCGCACGCTCGCGACGATGTCGGCCAGCGGCAAGCCGGGCTGGGACACGATCTACGCGCCGCAGGTGCCGGGCTTCCCGAAGGCCGAGCTGAACAACATCGAGTCGGTCGAGAAGCTGATCACCGACAAGACCGTCGCCGTGATGCTCGAGCCGATCCAGGGCGAAGGCGGCGTGATCCCGGCCACGCGTGAATTCATGCAGGCGCTGCGCGCGCTGACGAAGCAGCACGACCTGCTGCTGATCGTCGACGAAGTGCAGAGCGGTTGCGGCCGCGCGGGCACGCTGTTCGCGTACGAGCTGTCCGGCATCGAGCCGGACGTGATGACGCTCGCGAAGGGCATCGGCGGCGGCGCACCGCTCGGCGCGCTGCTGTCGAAGGCCGATGTCGCGGTGTTCGAAGCCGGCGACCAGGGCGGCACGTACAACGGCAACCCGCTGATGACGGCGGTCGGCTATTCGGTGATCTCGCAGCTCGTCGCACCCGGCTTCCTCGAAGGCGTGCGTGCGCGCAGCGAGTATCTGAAGCGCAAGCTGCTCGAGCTGTCGGAGGAACGCGGTTTCGAGGGCGAACGCGGCGAAGGCCTGCTGCGCGCGCTGCTGCTCGGCAAGGACATCGGCCCGCAGATCGTCGAGAAGGCGCGCGACATGCAGCCGGACGGCCTGCTGCTGAACGCCGCACGGCCGAACCTGCTGCGCTTCATGCCTGCGCTGAACGTCACGACCGAGGAAATCGACCAGATGATGGCGATGCTGCGGTCGATCCTCGACACGCTGTAAGGAGACCGCCGCGATGGATGCCGCCGCCGATGCTGTCGCGATCCGCCCGTTCGAACGCGCCGACACCGATGCCGTGCTCGCGGTTTGGCGCGACGCGTTCCCGCAGTACGACGAAGCCGGTGCGCCGCCGCACCGCGATCCGCTGCGATCGATCGAGCTGAAGCTCGCGACGCAACCGGAACTGTTCTTCGTCGCGACCAGCGGCACGCGCGTCGTCGGCACGCTGATGGCCGGTTTCGACGGACATCGCGGCTGGCTCTACTCGTTCGGCGTCGCGAACGGCGCGCGCCGGCTCGGCGTCGGCCGCGCGCTGATCGCGCATGCGGAACGCGCGCTCGCCGCGCGCGGCTGCATGAAGATCAACCTGCAGGTGCTGCCCGGCAACGACGATGCATGCCGCTTCTACGCGGCGCTCGGCTATCGCGTCGAGGAACGCATCTCGTTCGGCAAGACGCTGCCGGTCGCGTAAAGCGCCGCCGGCCGCCATTCGGCTCAGCGCGTGATCGGCCCGGCGCCCGGCAGCGGATTGCCGAGCGCGTCGGTCGGCACGGCCTGCTGCTCGAACGCCGCGAAATACGCGGCCCACTGCGTGTCGCTCACGCGCACGAGCAGCGCGCCGTCCTGCCACACGTCGTTGTGATCGTTGTGGTCGTCGCCCGCGCGATGCAGGTAGTTCGGGCCCGTCGAGCCCTGATTCATGTGCGTGTCGTGGATGCCGTTGCCTTGCGCATAGGTGCGGCCGAACACGACGACGTCGAGACCCTGCGACTGCGCGGCGTTCACGAGCCGCAGCAGCGACGGGATCGGCTCCGGATGCTCGGTGCCGTCCATCACCGCACTCGCGCGCCATGCCCCCGTGTCGTTCAGGACGTCGCTGCGCAGATAGTCGAGCGCGGGCAATGCCGTTTGCCCGGTCAGGTCCGTGTAGCCTTCGGCCGCGGCGGCCAGCGTCTGCGTGACCGGATGATGGAAATCGTAGACGAGCTTGTAGTTCAGCAAGTCGTCCGCGTCGTTGGTGCCAACGTTGATCGCGACGTCCCAGTCTCCCGCCGGCAGCGCCAGCGTCAGGTGAACGTGATACTGGATCTCGCTGCCGTGCGGCGAACCCTTCAGCTTCGCCACCGACTTCACCTTCGCCTTCACGAAACCGTAGTCCAGACTCATGCGTGTTCTCCAGGTGCCGATGGGGGATCGATGCTACGTGGCCCGTGTGTCGGTTTGCGGGCCCCGCCCGCGGGCGACCGGCTGCGGGCGACCGGCACGCCAGCCGCACGCGCGGCGCAACAATCGAATGGAGCCGCCTGCGCGCGCGGAGTTCGACGCGAATCGCCCCATACGAAAAAAAACCGTCACGGTTTCCCGTGACGGTTTTTCGACAGCCCGGGTGCGACGTGCGCAACCGGACTCGTTCGTTCGATCGCTTACTCGCCCAGATACGCGGCGCGCACCTTCGGATCGTCGAGCATCTGCTTCGCGTCGCCTTCCATCGTGACCGTGCCCGAATCCATCACGTAGCCGCGGTCGGCTGCCTGCAGCGCGAGGCGTGCGTTCTGCTCGACCAGCAGCACCGTGATGCCTTCCTTCGAGATCTCGCGCACCACTTCGAAGATCTTCTCGACCATGATCGGCGACAACCCCATCGACGGCTCGTCGAGCAGCAGCAGCTTCGGCTTCGACAGAATCGCGCGCGACATCGCCAGCATCTGCTGCTCGCCGCCCGACAGCGTGCCCGCGAGCTGCGTCGCCCGTTCCTTCAGGCGCGGGAAGAAGCCGAACATCCGGTCGACGTCCTTCTTGATCTGGTCGTTGTCGTTGCGCAGGTACGCGCCCATCTGCATGTTCTCGATGATCGACATCCGCGCGAAGATCCCGCGGCCTTCCGGCACCATCGCGAGGCCGCGCTTGAGCAGCTCGTGCGACGGCACGCCCTTGATCGACTTGCCGTCGTACTCGATGTCGCCCGCCGAATACGGCTTCAGGCCGGTGATCGCCTTCATCGTCGTGGTCTTGCCGGCGCCGTTCGCGCCGATCAGCGTCACGAGCTCGCCCTGGCGGACTTCCATGTCAACGCCCTTGACGGCCTGGATGCCGCCGTAGTTGACCTGCAAGCCCTTGATTTTCAACATTGCCGCTGCCATCAGTGCACCCCTGCGCCGAGATATGCCTCAATCACCTTCGGATTCTTCTGCACGTCCTGCGGCAGACCCTCGGCGATCACCTTGCCGTAATCGAGCACCGTCATCCGGTTGCACAGCCCCATCACGAGCTTCACGTCGTGCTCGATCAGCAGGATCGTGCGGCCGTCCGAACGGATCTTGTCGAGCAGGCGCGTGAGTTCGACCTTCTCGGTCGCGTTCATCCCGGCTGCCGGCTCGTCGAGCGCGAGCAGTTTCGGGTCGGTCGCCAATGCGCGGGCGATTTCCAGCCGACGCTGGTGACCGTACGACAGGTTGCGCGACGTGTAGTCGGCGTACTGCAGCACGCCGACGTAGTCGAGCAGCTCGATCGCGCGCTCCTTGATCTCGCGCTCTTCCTGGCGTTCGGCCGGCGTCTGGAACACCGCGCCGAGCAGCCCGTGCTTGGTGCGCACGTGGCGGCCCACCATCACGTTCTCGAGCGCGGTCATCCCGCCGAACAGGCGGATGTTCTGGAACGTACGCGCGATGCCGGCCTTGGCCACCTGGTGCACGGCCGTCGGCGTGTAGTTCGTGCCGTCCAGCTTGAAGTCGCCGGAGTCCGGCGTGTAGAGGCCCGTGATCACGTTGAAGAACGTGGTCTTGCCGGCGCCGTTCGGGCCGATCAGACCGTAGATCTCGCCTTCCTTGATCTGCAGGCCGACGTCGGACAATGCCTGCAGCCCGCCGAAGCGCTTGTTCACGCCCGAGACGGACAGTCGGATTTGCTTGTCGCTCATGTGTTTATCCCCTTGTCCGTAGGTTAGGCGCGCACCGGCTTCTTGCTGTTGCGCTTCGCCAGTTTCGCGATCTTGTCCTCATGCTTCGGCGCGGGCCACAGGCCTTCCGAGCGATACAGCATGATGATCACCATCGCGAGGCCGTACAGCGCCTGACGAATCACTTCCGTATCGACGATGTCATGACCGAACAGCGCATGCTGCAGCGGGCTCATCGTCGAACGCAGGAATTCCGGGAAGATCGCGAGCAGCACCGCACCCAGGATCACGCCCGGGATGTGGCCCATGCCGCCGAGCACCACGCACGCGAGCACGACGATCGATTCCCAGAACGTGAACGACTCGGGCGACACGAAGCCCTGGAACGCGCCGAACATCGAGCCCGACAGGCCGCCGAACGACGCACCCATCGCGAACGCGAGCAGCTTCACGTTACGGGTGTTGATGCCCATTGCCTTCGCGGCGATCTCGTCTTCGCGGATCGCGGCCCACGCGCGGCCGATACGCGAGTGCTGCAGACGCGTACACACCCAGATCACCAGCAGCGAGCAGAGCACGAACAGGTAGTAGTACATGTACACCGACGGCAGCTGGAAGCCGAACAGCGTATGCGTCTGCGACAGGTTGAAGCCGCCGACGTGCACCGGATCGATGCCCGTGATCCCCTTCGGGCCGTTGGTGATGTTCACCGGACGGTCGAGGTTGTTCATGAAGATTCGGACGATTTCACCGAAGCCCAGCGTGACGATCGCCAGGTAGTCGCCGCGCAGGCGCAGCGTCGGCGCGCCGAGCAGGATCCCGAAGGTCGCCGCGAGCGCCATCGCGATCGGCACGATGATCAGGAACGGCACGTGCAGCCCGTTCGGCGCGAGCGCCGCGATCCACTCGAACTGCGAGGTCAGGTGCGGCGAGCTCAGGAGCGCCGCCGTGTACGCGCCCACCGCGTAGAACGCGATGTAGCCGAGGTCGAGCAGGCCGGCGAAGCCGACCACCACGTTCAGGCCCAGCGCGAGCATCACGTACAGCATCGCGAAGTCGAGCACGCGGACCCAGTAGTTGCCGCCGGCCGAGCCGATCACGATGGGCGCGGCGATCACGAGGACCGCGGTCAGAAGGCCGATGACGACGGTCTTGGCGGTGTTGCGCTCTTCGACGAGCGACGTCGACGATTCGATCGGTTGAATGGATGTCATGTTGTTTGCTCCCCTTCCGTTACGCGCGGTCCGCGACACGTTCGCCCAGCAAGCCCGACGGACGGAACACCAGCACGATGATCAGCACGACGAAGGCGAACACGTCCTGGTAGTTACTGCCGAATACGCCGCCCGTGAGGTTGCCGATGTAGCCGGCCCCGAGCTGCTCGATCAGGCCGAGCAGCACGCCGCCGACCATCGCGCCGCCGAGGTTGCCGATCCCGCCGAGCACCGCGGCCGTGAACGCCTTCATGCCGGGGATGAAGCCCATGTAGAAGTGCACGTTGCCGTATTCGGACGCGATCATCACGCCGGCCAGCGCGGCGAGCGCCGAGCCGATCATAAACGTCGCGGAGATCACGAAGTTCGGGTTCACGCCCATCAGGCTCGCCGTATTCGGGCTTTCGGCGATCGCGCGCATCGCGCGGCCGAGCTTGGTCTTGTGCACGAGCAGCAGCAGGCCGCCCATCACGAGGAACGCGACCGCGATGATCACGATTTCGGTGACCGAGATCACGGCGCCGGGCGTCGTGTCGGTGGCCTTGATCACGTTGATCGGGTCGGTCGGCAGCAATTGCGGGAACGGCAGCGGGTTGCGCGACCAGATGATCATCGCAGCCGTCTGCAGCAGGATCGACACGCCGATCGCTGTGATCAGCGGCGCGAGGCGCGGCGCGCGGCGCAGCGGCCGGTACGCGACGCGCTCGATCGTGAAGCCGACGAACGCACAGACGACCGCGGCGATGCCCAGGCCGATCGTCAGCGTCGCGACGTTGCCGAGTCCGGGAAAGTGGTTCTGCAGCACGGTGATGGCCGACAGCGCGACCATCGCGCCGATCATCAGCACGTCGCCGTGCGCGAAGTTGATGATGCCGAGAATGCCGTACACCATCGTGTATCCCAACGCGATGATGGCGTACACACTGCCGAGCACCAGCCCGTTGAGAACCTGCTGGACGAAAATATCCATTTAAAGCTCCTTGGCCCGTGCTGCCGGAGGACGTTGCGCCCCGCGGGTAAGCGAGGAATCGCGCCTTCTCGGCGACACTGCGGGTACTAGTCGATACCGGTAAGGGTGGATCGTCCCGGCGCGCGCCGCCCGGCCTGTACGGCCGGACCTGCCGCCGGAGCGGATACAAAAACGGCACCGCACTGTTCCGGTGCCGTCATGAGTCCCGTCGCTAAATCGTCACGACATCGAGGACGGTGTTCGTGGCCTCCTTGAAGTCGTGGGGCAGCATGCCGAGACGGCCGTCGTCCGGTTTCCCGGCATCCGTGCCTTGGCCCGTCCGGTGCCATGCAAGCATCGCGCCAGGACGGATCGGATTCCGCGCCGCATCGCCCGTCAAGGCGTTGCGACGGCCGCGCCCGACTGTCGTCAGGACTGCATCGGAATCCATCGTACGAACCAGACTGCGCGCCACGACACGGTCGGTCGCGGCGGCGCGCTGTTTCGTCGAATCGAATTGAAGGGGGGACTGTGGCCTCGGCACGCTGCCGGCAACACCGCGATCGTGCGGCACCCGTCGACCGGCGGCTTGCCGCGATGCCGCCGGCATGCCCGCTGCCGGACCGGTCGCCGGTCCAAGCGCGTTGATTTCCTCGATCGTCAAACGTGCCCCGTTTTCCTTGTCCCTGCCCAGTTGCGTGATACGGCGCGCCGATGGCGCCGCCCGTCGGGTGCCGGCGGCGCGCACGCCGCTGGCCGATGGTGCCGCGAACCCCGCAGCCGCCCTGCCCGCCCCGTCGTCGCTCTTTTTGCTGCAGCCGGCAAGCATTGCAACCGGTGCGGCGACGGACACGGCGTAAGCCAACTTCACATGCATTGAATGGTCTCCCGCGCCTTGCCAAAACCCGTTTCAAAGCCATTCCGGCTTGAAAACGGGCGCATTGTAACTCCATTTATAGGCCGCCAATATTCCTGATTCGATGGGGTTTTCCTGCATTGCAACCAATTTTGAGACACGATTGCGCGAGCCGGGAGCAACCTGGTTGCACCATCACTGGGAATAATGGTTGCGATGTGAATTTCGAGGCACAAAAAAAGCGCGCCGCGAGGGCGCGCTTCGGTGTTCCGCAGGGTGCGATGCGGCAATCAGGCGGCGGGCGGCAGGTTCAACCCGCGCGGCAGCGGAAACGACACGTTTTCCTCGATGCCGTCGAGGGCGCGGACGTTGCGCACGCCGAGTTCGCGCAGCCGCGCGATCACGGCCTGGGCGAGCACCTCGGGGGCCGACGCGCCGGCCGTCACGCCGATACGGCGCTTGCCGGCGACCCATGCCGGATCGATCTGGTCCGGCGCATCGACCATGTACGCGGCCACGCCGCGCTTTTCGGCCACTTCGCGCAGCCGGCTCGAATTCGAGCTGTTCGGGCTGCCGACCACGATCACGACATCGCATTGCGGCGCCATGAACTTGACCGCGTCCTGGCGGTTCTGCGTCGCGTAGCAGATGTCCTGCTTCTTCGGCTCGCGGATCTTCGGATACTTCGCCTTCAGCGCGCCGATGATCTCGGCCGCATCGTCGACGGACAGCGTCGTCTGCGTGACGAGCGCGATGCGCTCGGGATCGGCGAGCTCGAGCTTCTGCACGTCCTCGACGCTTTCGACGAGGTGCATGCCGCGCTCGACCTGGCCCATCGTGCCTTCGACTTCGGGATGGCCCTTGTGCCCGATCATGACGATGTCGACGCCGTCCTGGCGCATCTTCGCCACTTCGACGTGCACCTTCGTGACGAGCGGACAGGTTGCGTCGTAAATGCGCAGGCCGCGCACGTCGGCCTCGTCGCGCACGGCTTTCGACACGCCGTGCGCACTGAAGATCACGGTGTTGCCGGCCGGCACTTCCTCGAGTTCCTCGACGAAGATCGCGCCCTTCTTCTTCAGATCCTCGACCACGTACTTGTTGTGGACGATTTCGTGACGCACGTAGATCGGCGCGCCGTGCATCGCGATGGCGCGCTCGACGATCTCGATTGCGCGATCGACGCCCGCGCAGAAACCGCGCGGCTGGGCCAGCAGGATTTCGGCGTCGGCGGCGACGGTCTGCCCGGACAGCGTATCGGTGGTACTCATGATTACAGGATTCCGATGATTTTCACTTCGAACGTGAGCGCCTGGCCCGCGAGCGGATGGTTGAAGTCGAACAGCGCCGACGTCTCGCCGACTTCCTTCAGCACCCCCGCATAGCGACCGCCATCCGGTGCGTTGAACTCGATGAGTTCACCCGGCGTGAAATCGTCGCCGACCATCCCGTTCTCGCGCAGCGTCGACAGCGTCACGCGCTGGAGCATGTCGGGATTGCGGGGACCGAACCCCTGCTCGGGGGCTAGCTGAAAAGTCGAGTGGTCGCCGACCCGGAGCCCGAGCAGAATCTGTTCCAGCGAC
This sequence comes from Burkholderia sp. A2, assembly GCF_001729305.1. Taxonomy (NCBI): domain Bacteria; kingdom Pseudomonadati; phylum Pseudomonadota; class Betaproteobacteria; order Burkholderiales; family Burkholderiaceae; genus Burkholderia; species Burkholderia sp. A2. Next base: position 97,677 of record NZ_LZXX01000108.1, read on the forward strand.
GGCGCCAGTTGCCCCGCGCCCAGCAACAGCGTGGCCGGCTTGTCCGAGAAGGTGTTGACGATATCGGCGCCGTCGGCCAGTGCGAGCCGGTAATGCAACGTGACGTGGGAACCGGGCTTCACTTCGGATAGATCGATGAGGCTCATGAATTACTCGTTCGGTCGGCGCCCGCTACGGCCGAATGGCCCGGCGCAAAGCCAATATTGTAAGTCACCTGAGCGTGCAAGGCGGAAAGTGCGACGACGTTGCGCACGCCGCCCGCCGCCAATGGAGTTCAGACCATGCCGTCACCCTGCCTCATCCTGCCGTCGGCCGAATGCCGCGACACCGCCGACGCGCCGGCCGATTCGCCTGCCCGCGTCATCCCGATCCACCGGCGCAAGCGCCGCCCGGCCGACTGGCGGCCCGAGCGGCCGCGCGAACGGCTGCTGGAGCGCGGGCCGGCCGCGCTGACCGACGACGAGCTGATCGCGCTGCTGCTCGGCACCGGCAAGCCCGGTCACGACGTCTTCGTCATCGCCCGCGAACTGATCGGTCAATACAAGTCGCTGCGCGGCTTGCTCGAAGCGGGCGCCGACGATTTCGAGGCGCACCCCGGCATCGGCCCCGCGCGCTCCGCGCGGCTGGTCGCGGTCACCGAGATCGCACGACGCATGCTGGAGGAGAAGGCACGGGACGGCATGCAGATCGATTCGCCCGGCGCCGTCGAGGATTGCCTGCGCATGAAGATCGGCACGCTCCCGCACGAAGTGTTCGTCGCGGTCTACCTGGACGCCCGCAACCGCATGATCGACATCGAGGAAATCGCGCGCGGCTCGCTCACGCGCATGGCCGTCTACCCGCGCGAGATCGTGCGCCAGGCGATGAAACAGAACGCCGCGGCGCTGATCGTCGCGCACAACCATCCGTCGGGCGCGGTGCAGCCGAGCGCGGAAGACCGCCGCCTGACCCGCGTGCTGAAGGACGCGCTCGAGCTCGTCGACGTGCGGCTGCTCGATCACGTCGTCGTCGGCGTCAGCGATACTTTCTCGTTCGCGCGGGCCGGTTGGCTGTAGACTGTGGCGCGGCGGCCCATCCCAGGGCGCCGCAACGGCGAAGCGAAATTAGGTTTGATTTTTCTGAACTTTTTCTGCTAGAATCGCCGTCTGTCTTTTTTCCAACCAGTTCTAGCCATCGAAGGGCCTTGTCTGCAAGGGCTACGGCGTTCTGAGTGCAGCCATGGATCACGTGGCGGTGCGATGGAACCTTCACCGGCGATCGAACCCCGAATTTAGCGTATTAGGAGTGCTCTCATGGCACGCGTATGCCAAGTAACTGGGAAAGCGCCGATGAGCGGCAACAACGTTTCCCACGCCAACAACAAGACGAAGCGTCGCTTCCTCCCGAACCTGCAAAACCGCCGGTTCTGGGTTGAGAGCGAAAACCGCTGGGTGCGTCTGCGCGTCTCGAACGCCGGCCTGCGCCTGATCGACAAGAACGGCATCGATTCCGTGCTCGCTGACCTGCGCGCACGCGGCGAAGCCTAAGCCCAAGGAGCAGAATCATGGCAAAAGGCGCCCGCGACAAGATCAAGCTTGAGTCGACCGCTGGTACGGGTCACTTCTACACGACCACGAAGAACAAGCGCAACATGCCGGAAAAGATGGCGATCAAGAAGTTCGATCCCGTCGTCCGCAAGCATGTGGAATACAAAGAAACCAAGATCAAGTAATCTCCGGTTTCTGCCAGCCTGACGGCGACCGAAAAGCCCCGCACCCGCGGGGCTTTTTGTTTTGGCGCGCGCGCTCGCGCCCGACGCGGTATGCTCTTCCCTTTCCGCGGCGACGACCGGCGGAACGCAACATCAAAAAGCGTAACGATGGAGATGCAGCATGAAATTCGACGTGGCGATCGTCGGCAGCGGCCTGGCAGGGCTGTCGGTCGCACTCAACCTGGCCAGCACGCGACGTGTCGCGCTGATCGCGAAACGTTCGATGATGGAGGGGGCAAGCGATCACGCGCAGGGCGGCATCGCGGCGGTCCTCGACTCGGCGGACAGCATCGAGAACCACGTCGACGACACGCTGGTCGCCGGTGGCGGGCTGTGCGATGAAGGCGCGACGCGCTACATCGTCGAGCACGGCCGCGAAGCAATCGAATGGCTGATCTCGCAAGGCGTGCCGTTCACGAAGGACGACGCGGCCGAACTCGGCTTTCACCTGACGCGCGAAGGCGGCCACAGTCACCGCCGGATCATCCATGCGGCCGATGCGACCGGCCATGCGGTGCTCGCGACGCTGTCGGAGCGCGCGCGCCAGCATCCGAACATCACGTTCTTCGAAAACCACCACGCGATCGACCTGATCACGTCGGACCGGCTCGGCCTGCCCGGCCGCCGCTGTCACGGCCTGTATGCGCTCGACGTCGACAACGACCGCACGATCACGATCGAGGCGCCGCATACGGTGCTCGCCACCGGCGGCGCCGGCAAGGTCTACCTGTACACGACCAACCCCGACACCGCGACCGGCGACGGCATCGCGATGGCATGGCGGGCAGGCTGCCGCGTGTCGAACATGGAATTCATCCAGTTCCACCCGACCTGCCTGTTCCATCCGTACGCGAAGTCGTTCCTGATTTCGGAAGCCGTGCGCGGCGAAGGCGGCCTGCTGAAGCTGCCCGACGGCACGCGCTTCATGCCCGCGCACGATCCGCGCGCCGAGCTCGCGCCGCGCGACATCGTCGCACGCGCGATCGATTTCGAGATCAAGAAGCGCGGGATCGACTGCGTGTATCTCGACATCAGCCATCAGCCGGAAGCGTTCCTGCGCGAACATTTCCCGACGATTCATGCGCGCTGCCTCGAATTCGGCATCGACATCGCGAAACAGCCGATCCCCGTCGTGCCGGCCGCGCACTATACGTGTGGCGGCGTCGTCACCGATCTCACGGGGCGCACGGATCTCGCCGGCCTGTATGCGGTCGGCGAAACGTCGTACACGGGGCTGCACGGCGCGAACCGGCTCGCGAGCAACTCGCTGCTCGAATGCCTCGTGATCGGCCGGGCGGCGGCCGAGGCGATCGAAGCGGTCGGCTTCGACGCCCAAACGCCCACCGCACTGCCCGCATGGGACGAAAGCCGCGTGTCGGATGCGGACGAGGAAGTCGTCGTGGCCCACAACTGGGACGAACTGCGCCGCCTGATGTGGAACTACGTCGGCATCGTGCGCACCGACAAGCGCCTCGAGCGCGCGAAGCACCGGCTGTCGCTGCTGCGCGACGAGATCCACGAGTACTACGCGAATTTCCGCGTGACGCGCGATCTGCTCGAACTGCGCAACCTCGTCGACGTGGCCACGCTGATCGTGAAGAGCGCGTACTCGCGCCGCGAAAGCCGCGGACTGCACTACAGCCGCGACTGGCCACATACGCTGCCGAAAGCGCTGCCGAGCGTGCTCACGCCGCGCTCGCGCCGCTGAGCGGCGCGCCGCCCTTCCCGGCGGCGACCGCAGCCCGAGAAAAAAGCCGTTGGCGTTTGCGCGCCAACGGCTTTTTGTCTGACGAACGCCGTTCGGTCAGTCGACGATCCGCATCGAATAATCCGTCGCCCGCACGTCCTTCGTCAGCGCGCCGATCGAGATGCGATCGACGCCCGTCTCCGCGAACGCGCGCACCGTATCGAAATTGACGCCGCCCGAGACTTCGAGCACGGCCTTGCCCGCGGTCACGCGCACCGCTTCGCGCATCATGTCGAGCGTGAAGTTGTCGAGCAGCACCGACTGCGCGCGATGCGCGAGTGCCGTGTCGAGCTGCGCGAGCGTCTCGACTTCGACCTGCACCGGCACGCCCGACTCCAGCGCGAACGCCGCATCGAGCGCCTCGCCGACACCGCCTGCCGCCGCGATGTGATTCTCCTTGATCAGGATGCCGTCGTACAGCGCGAGACGCTGGTTCTCGCCGCCGCCCACGCGCACCGCGTACTTCTGCGCGAGCCGCAGCCCCGGCAGCGTCTTGCGCGTGTCGAGGATCTTCGCGCGCGTGCCTTCGACGCGATCGACGTAACGGCGCGTCGCGGTCGCCACACCCGACAGCAACTGCAGGAAGTTCAGCCCGTTGCGCTCGGCCGTCAGCAGCGCGCGCGCCGGCCCTTCGAGTTCGCATACGGTCGAATCCGGCGTCATCCGGTCGCCTTCGCGATAGCGCCATTGCACGACGATCGACGGATCGATCCGGGCGATCACGCCCTCGAACCACGGCACGCCGCACAGCACCGCTTCCTCGCGCACGATGATCCGCGCGCGGCGGCGCTCGCCAGCCGGCACGAGCCGCCCGGTCTGGTCGCCGGGGCCGACGTCTTCGGCGATCGCATCGGCCACGTTGCGCGCGATCGCGTCGTCGAATGCCGCACCGTATTGGGCGCGGACGGCGTCGAACAGCGGGGATACGGCGTTGCTCATGCCGCCCCCACGTTCGCGAACAGCTGCTGGTCGCGCTGCAGGTCGCCGCTCGCCTGCACGCGCTTCTTGTGCGCAGCCGCGAATTCGAGCATCCGGTCGATCGGCAAACGCGCGCGCTCGCCGATCGCCGGATCGACGAAAATCTCGTTGTGCCCGCGCTCGAGCACGTCGGCGAGGTTCGCGAGGCCGTTCATCGCCATCCACGGGCAGTGCGCGCAGCTCTTGCACGTCGCGCTGTTGCCGGCCGTCGGCGCGGCGATGAAGGTCTTGCCGGGCGCGGCAAGCTGCATCTTGTGCAGGATGCCGAGATCGGTCGCGACGATGAAGCGCTTCGCGTCGAACTTGACGGCCGCGTCGATCAGTTGCGTGGTCGAACCGACGACATCGGCCTGCGCCACGACGTTTTCCGGCGATTCGGGATGCACGAGCACCTTCGCGTCCGGATATTCGGCGCGCAACAGGTCGAGCTCGATGCCCTTGAATTCGTCGTGGACGAGGCACGAGCCCTGCCACAGCAGCATGTCGGCACCGGTCTTCTTCTGGATATAGCTGCCCAGATGGCGGTCCGGCGCCCAGATGATCTTTTCGCCGCGCGCATGCAGGTCGGCGACGATCTCGAGGCCGATCGACGACGTGACCATCCAGTCCGCACGCGCCTTCACGGCCGCGCTGGTGTTCGCGTAGACGACGACGGTGCGGTCCGGATGCGCATCGCAGAACGCCGAGAATTCGTCGACCGGGCAGCCGAGGTCGAGCGAACAGGTCGCGTCGAGATCGGGCATCAGGATCCGTTTGTTCGGGCTCAGGATCTTCGCGGTTTCGCCCATGAAGCGCACGCCGGCGACGACGAGCGTCTGCGCGTCGTGGTCGCGGCCGAAGCGGGCCATTTCGAGCGAATCGGCCACACAGCCGCCCGTTTCGTCGGCCAGTTCCTGCAGCTCGGCATCCACGTAGTAGTGGGCGACGAGCACGGCCTTTTCACGGGCGAGCAACGCCTTGATGCGTGCCTTCAGCGCAGCGCGCTCCTCGGCGGACGGCGCCTCGGGCACCTTGGCCCACGCCTGTCCGACGCCGCACACGGTCCCTGCTGCGACGGGCCGGTCGTACTCGACGGGTTTGATCGTCGATTGCATCTCCATATCTCCTGTCGGCAGGAGTTAGCGCTTCAGCGCTTACTCATGCCCCATGCTACGCGGTCGGCCGGAGTGAGTGCTTCAGCACCGACGCCGGCCCCAAGCCTCATACCAATCCCGGCGCCGCCGATCCGTCGAAAACCGGCGGCCCAAATGAAAAAACCCCGCCAACGCGGGGTTTGTGACGTCCTGAGATTCTAATCGATTTCGAATCAGGCGTAGCGACGCAGGCGTGTCGCGAATTCCTGCAGCGCCTTGATGCCGCTTTGTTCTGCGCGATGGCACCAATCCTGCAATTGCGCGAGAAGCTGTTCGCGCGACGCGGTCGAACGATCCCAGATCGCGGCCAGATCCTGGCGCAGCTGGAAGTACGTATGCAGCTTCTGGCTGTTCGCGAAGATTTCCGGCAGCAGCTTCTTCTGCGGCTCGTCGAGGCCGTCGGCGTCCTTGTGGAACCACTTGCGCGCGCTGCGCATCAGCTGGTACTTCTCGCTCGACCCGAGCTCCTTCAGGTGCGCGAGCTCCTGACGGTACGCGCGCTTCACGGCCTTGCCGTAGCGCGCCATCACTTCGTAGCGGTTCGACAGCACGGCCTGCAGCGTTTCCTGATCGAGCACCGTCTTCGGCTTGTTCAGGCGCGGCGTCGGCGCGACCTTCTTCACCTTCGCGAGACCGAATGCCGACATGATGCGGATGTACATCCAGCCGATGTCGAACTCGTACCACTTGTTCGACAGCTTCGCCGACGTCGCGAACGTGTGGTGGTTGTTGTGCAGTTCCTCGCCGCCAATCACGATGCCCCACGGGAACAGGTTCGTGCTCGCATCGGCCGAGTTGAAGTTGCGATAGCCCCAGAAGTGACCGAAGCCGTTCACGACGCCCGCGGCCCAGAACGGAATCCAGACCATCTGCACGGCCCACACGGTCAGGCCGAGCACGCCGAACAGCGCGACGTCGATCACCATCATCATGCTGATGCCGAGAATCGGGTACTTCGAGTAGACGTTGCGCTCGAGCCAGTCGTTCGGCGTGCCGTGGCTGAACTTGCGCATCGTCTCTTCGTTCTTCGCTTCCGCGCGGTACAGCTCGGCGCCCTCGAGGAACACCTTCCAGATGCCGCGCGTCTGCGGGCTGTGCGGATCTTCCTCGGTCTCGCACTTCGCGTGGTGCTTGCGGTGAATCGCGGCCCACTGGCCGGTCAGCATGCCGGTGGTCATCCACAGCCAGAAGCGGAAGAAGTGGCTCGCGATCGGATGCAGCTCCAGCGCGCGGTGCGCCTGGCAGCGGTGCAGGTAGACGGTCACGCCGATGATCGTGACGTGCGTGACGGCGAGCGCGAACAACGCGACCTGCCACCACGAAAAATGCAGGAGCCCGTGGGAAAGAAAATCGAGCAGGGAATTCAACAAGGCAGTTACCCGTGATGAGAGCGACGCCACGCTGGCGTCAGAAGAATGAAAGCATACCGCGTGTAGACCGGAATTTTACTTCAACCGTTCCAAGTCTTTGTAAAAAATGAATATTTTCTTGCCCTGACGCAATCCGCGCGGTCCATGCGCGGACTGGGAAAGGCCCGCGATCCGGTTTCGACCACGGAATCGGTACGATTGACCGCCCGCGTCCGCTACGCCGCCGGCGCGTGCCCGTCCCGCGCACCGTTGGCCGCCGCCGGCTCGAGCCCAGCCGCCGCGCCCGCCGCGGGAAAGCCGTCCGGGAGCCCAACCACGCGCACTTCGCGCTGCGGGAACGGAATCGAGATCCCGTGCTCGCTGAACAGCCGCCAGATGTTGCGGTTCACGCTCGAGCGCACGCCCGACGTGCCTTTCGCCGAATCCTCGATCCAGAAACCGAGCTCCAGATCGATCCCGTCCGCGCCGAAGCTCACGAGGTACGGGGTCGGCGCGGGGTCGGCCAGCACGCGCGGCACGTCCATCGCGGCGTCGGCGAGCAACGCGAGCGCCCGCTCGACGTCGCTCGTGTACGCGACCTGCACCGCGACCTTCGCATAGCCGCGCGTCAGGTACGACGACTGGTTCTGCACGACGTCGGTGATCAGCTTCTCGTTCGGAATCAGCGTCTCGTTGCCGTCGAGGCCGCGCACGACCGTGTAGCGCGTGCGGATCTGCGTGACGACGCCCTGCAGCCCGCCGACGCTGATCGCATCGCCGAGCCGCAACGAGCGGTCGAGCAGGATGATGAAGCCCGATACGTAGTTGCTCGCGATCTTCTGCAGCCCGAAACCCAGGCCGACGCCCACCGCGCCGCCGAACACACCGAGCACCGTCACGTCGATGCCGACGAGCGACAGCCCGATCAGGATCGCCGCGAACACGAGCAGCGCGCGGCCGACCCGCGACAGCACGACCTTGAGGTTCGCGTCGAGCGTGCTTGCGCGCGACAGGCGATCCTCGAGCACCGAGCCGAGCCACATCGCGACCATCAGCGTCACGCAAACCCACAGCGCGCCGGAGATCACCGACAGCAGCGTGAGGTGCGCGGTCGCGACCCGGAACTGCACGCTGTCGAGCCAGCCAAGCACGTCGCGCTGGATGCCGAGCACGGTCATCACCATCGCGGCCCACACGACGGTCGACACGATCTTCTCGACGATCGACAGCCACGCGTGCGTATGGCCGTCGCGTGCGAACGCGCGCCGCGCGAAGAAGAACAGCACGTAGATCAGTCCGATGCCGAACAGCGGCACGAGCGCGAGCGACAGCAGCGACGTCGACATGAACGGTTCGAACGCGAGCTGCGCGCCGCCGACGAACACGCTGCCGAACAGCGGAAACAGCGCACGCTTCAGGCTCTGCGCGCCCGCGCCCGGCGCGCGCCCGGCCGCCCGCCGCCGTGCATCGATGCGGCCGTGCACGAAGCGCGCGGCCACCCAGGCGAAGCACAGCGCACCGACGAGGATCGCCGCCTGCCAGATCATCACCGGCTGGTGGAAATCGCGAATCACCGATGCCAGCCGGTGCGACAGCAGGCGGCTCTGCAGATTCTCCATCGTCCGTCCGGGCAGTCGTTACGGCGCGGCGCGGCGTTCGAGCACCGCGGCGAAGAAGCCGTCGGTCGCATGACGGTGCGGCCACAGCGACAGGTAGTCGCCCGTCTCGAGCTCGATGCGCTGGTCGGCCAGCACCTGCTGCGCCGGCACCAGCACGAACTCGGGGTGATCGGCGAGAAATTGCTCGACGATGCGTTCGTTCTCGGCATCGAGCACGCTGCAGGTCGCGTAGACGAGCCGGCCGCCCTTCTTCACGAGCCGCGCGGCGCTCGCGAGGATCGACGCCTGCTTCGGCGTCAGCTCGTCGATCGCCGTACGCGTCTGGCGCCACTTCAGGTCCGGATTGCGGCGCAGCGTGCCGAGGCCGCTGCACGGCGCGTCGACCAGCACGCGGTCGATCTTGCCGGCGAGCCGCTTGATCTTCGCGTCGTGCTCGCTGTCGATCAGCACCGGGTTCACGTTCGACAGCCCGCTGCGCGCGAGGCGCGGCTTCAGCTTCGCAAGGCGCTTCTCCGAGATGTCGAACGCATAGAGGCGCCCGGTCGAGCGCATCATCGCGCCGAGCGCGAGCGTCTTGCCGCCCGCGCCCGCGCAGAAATCGACGACCATCTCGCCGCGCCGCGGCGCGACCAGCGAGCACAGCAGCTGGCTGCCTTCGTCCTGCACCTCGATCGCGCCTTCCTCGAACAGCTTCAGACGCGTCAGCGCCGGCTTGCCGACCACGCGCACGCCGAACGGCGCGAACGGTGTCGCGCCCGCGTCGATGCCGCTCACGCGCAGCGCTTCGATCACCTGGTCGCGGCTCGCCTTCTGCGTGTTGGCGCGCAGGTCGAGCGGCGCCGGGTAGTTCAGCGCGGCGGCGAGCTGCGCGAGCTCGTCGGCGTCGAAACGGGCCGACAGCGCCTGGTGAATCCAGTCGGGCAGGTTCGTGCGAATCCGCACGGGCAGGCTCGCCGGATCGATCTTAGACACGTGCTCGAGCCACGCGGACTCGGTGTCGGACAGGAACGGCTTCAGCGCATTGCGCCCCATCGTCTGCATCAGGCCGAGCAGCGTGAGGCGCCGCGCGGGCGTGCCGGTGCCGCTCTCGGCCAGATGCGAGAACTCCATCTTCCGGCGCAGCACCGCGAACACGGCCTCGGCGATCACGCCGCGCTCGGCATGCCCGAGCTTCGGGTGTGCGCGGAAGAACCGGCTTGTCGTCGCGTCGGCGGGGCCGGCGAACTTCAGCACCTCGGCCAGCAAAGTCTCGGTCTGGCCGATCAGGAATCCGTGCAGCTTCATACGCCCTCACTCGTTTCGGTATGCGGTTGATCCGCGAAAATCCAGCGCGCCTCTTCGGGCGCCACCACTGCACGGCCGTTCTCGAGGCGCAACCGCCCCTCGACGAACCAGCGCACCGCGCGCGGATACAGCACATGCTCGACCGTCAGCACGCGCCGCGCGAGCGCGGCCGCGTCGTCGCCGGCGCGCACGGGCACCGCGCCCTGCGCGACGATCGCGCCGCTGTCGAGCTCGGGAATGACGAAATGCACGCTCGCGCCATGCAGCGCGACGCCGGCATCCAGCGCCTGCTGATGCGTGTGGATGCCCTTGAAGCTCGGCAGCAGCGACGGATGGATGTTCAGCAGCCGGCCTTCGTATCGTCTGACGAATGCGGGCGTGAGGATGCGCATGAAGCCGGCAAGCACGACGAGATCGGGCGCGAAACGGTCGATCTCGGCGGCAAGCGCCGCGTCGAAGCTGTCGCGGCCGTCGAACGACCGGTGGTCGACCACCGCCGTCGCCACCCCGTGCGACGCGGCAAAAGCGAGCCCGGCCGCATCCGGCCGGTTGGCGATCACGGCGGCAATCTCGGCCGGCCAGCGTTCCTGCGCGCACGCGCGAACGATGGCCTCCATGTTGCTGCCGCGACCGGAAATCAGGATCACGAGTTTTTTCATCCGCGAATTTTACCATTCGCCCTCGCGTTTCCCGCCTTCTCGGCCGTCGGGCCGCCCGAACGTTTATAATCTTCTGCTTTGCGGCATCCCACCGCCCATTCCCCCGACGCTGCATCCGCTATCGTGAAAGTCTTCCGCGGCCTGCCCAACGCCGAGAGCCGCGCCCCGTGCGCGCTGACGATCGGCAACTTCGACGGTGTCCATCGCGGCCACCAGGCCCTGCTCGCGCGCGTGCGCGCGGCAGCGGACGCGCGCGGCCTGCCCGTGTGCGTGATGACGTTCGAGCCGCACCCGCGCGAATTCTTCAACCCGGCCGGCGCGCCGCCGCGCATCGCGATGCTGCGCGACAAGCTGGAAGCGTTGCGCGACCACGGGGTCGACCGCGTCGTCGTCGAGCACTTCAACCACACCTTCGCGAGCCAGTCGCCGCAGGCGTTCGTCGAGCGCACGCTGGTGAACGGGCTGCACGCGCGCTGGATGATGGTCGGTGACGATTTCTGCTACGGCGCGAAGCGCGCGGGCACCTTCGACACGCTGAAGGCGGCCGGCGAACAGCACGGCTTCGAGGTCGAGCAGATGGGCACGGTGGCCGGCAGCGACGGCACGCGCATTTCCAGCTCCGGCGTGCGCGCGGCGCTCGCCGCGGGCGATCTGGACGCGGCCGCGCAGGCGCTCGGCCACGGCTACGCGATCAGCGGCCACGTCGCGCACGGGCTCAAGCTCGGCCGCGACCTCGGCTTCCCCACGCTGAACCTGCCGATCGCGCACAAGCGGCCGGCGCTCGCGGGCATCTTCGTCGTGCAGGTGCACGGCCTCGGCCCCGAGCCGCTGCCGGGCGTCGCGAGCCTCGGGCTGCGCCCGACCGTCGACGATTCGGGCCGCGTGCTGCTCGAAGTCCACCTGCTCGACTGGCACGGCGATGCATACGGCAAGCTGATCCGCGTCGAATTCCTGAAGAAGCTGCGCGACGAGGCGAAGTTCGACGATCTCGAGGCGCTGTCGCGCGCGATCGCGCTGGACGTCGCGAACGCGCGCGCGTACTTCATCGAGCGCGACCGCGCGCCGGGCAGCCGCGCGACGGGCTTCGCGACGTCGGCCACCGACCGAATTAGCTGATCCGGACGGCGGCGCCGCGCGCCGCACCCCTCGCGCCGCCCTGTCGCGCGCCTACCCGATTCACGACGCCCGAGCGTCCCCGATTTAGATAGCGATCCCATCATGAGCAACAAGAAAGCCGATTCGAAACCGCAGGCCAAGTATCCGGTCAACCTGCTCGACACGCCGTTCCCGATGCGCGGCGACCTGCCCAAGCGCGAGCCGCAGTGGGTCAAGGAGTGGGAGGAGCGCGGCATCTACGACAAGATCCGCGCGGCCAGCAAGGGCCGGCCGAAGTTCATCCTGCACGACGGCCCGCCGTATGCGAACGGCGACATCCACCTCGGCCACGCGGTCAACAAGATCCTGAAGGACATCGTCGTCAAGTCGCGCAACATGGCCGGCTTCGACGCGCCGTACGTGCCGGGCTGGGATTGCCACGGGATGCCGATCGAGATCCAGATCGAGAAGCAGTTCGGCAAGTCGCTGCCGGCGGCCGAAGTGATGAGCAAGGCGCGTGCGTACGCGACCGAGCAGATCGAGAAGCAGAAGGTCGGCTTCAAGCGCCTGGGCGTGCTCGGCGACTGGGCGAATCCGTACAAGACGATGAACTTCGTGAACGAGGCGGAAGAAATCCGCGCGCTCGGCAAGATCATCGAGAAGGGCTATGTGTACCGCGGGCTGAAGCCGGTCAACTGGTGCTTCGACTGCGGCTCGGCGCTCGCGGAAGCGGAAGTCGAGTACAAGGACCGCACCGACCCGACGATCGACGTGATGTTCGCGTTCGCGGAACCGGAAAAGACCGCGCACGCGTTCGGCCTGCCGGCGCTGCCGCGCGCCGACGGCGGCATCGTGATCTGGACCACCACGCCGTGGACGATTCCCGCCAACCAGGCGCTGAACCTCCATCCGGAAATCATCTACGCGCTGGTCGATACCGAGCGCGGGCTGCTGATCATCGCGCAAGAGCGCGTCGAAGCCTGCATGACCGACTTCAAGCTGACCGGCCGCGTCGTCGCGACCGCGCCCGGCGTGAAGCTCGCGAACCTGCGCTTCCACCACCCGCTCGCATCGGCCCACCCCGGCTACCAGCGCACCGCGCCCGTCTATCTCGGCGACTACGTGACGACCGACACCGGTACCGGCGTCGTGCACTCGTCGCCTGCGTACGGTATCGAGGACTTCCAGTCGTGCAAGGCGCACGGGATGACCGATTCCGACTTCATCAACCCGGTGATGGGCGACGGCCGCTACATCGAATCGCTGCCGCTGTTCGGCGGCCTGTCGATCTGGGACGCGAACCCGAAGATCGTCGACGCGCTGAACGCGGCCGGCTCGCTGCTGCGCAGCGAGAAGTACACGCACAGCTACATGCATTGCTGGCGCCACAAGACGCCGATCATCTACCGCGCGACGTCGCAGTGGTTCGCCGGCATGGACGTGACGCCGCGCGACGGCGGCAAGACGCTGCGCGAGACGGCACTCGAAGGTGTCGACGCGACCGCGTTCTACCCGTCGTGGGGCAAGCAGCGCCTGTTCAGCATGATCGCGAACCGTCCCGACTGGACGCTGTCGCGCCAGCGCCAGTGGGGCGTGCCGATGGCGTTCTTCGTGCACAAGGAAACCGGCGAGCTGCACCCGCGCACGCTCGAGCTGCTCGAGGAAGTCGCGAAGCGCGTCGAGCAGTCGGGCATCGAGGCGTGGCAATCGCTCGATCCGCGCGAGCTGATCGGCGACGACGCGAACCTGTACGAGAAGAACCGCGACACGCTCGACGTGTGGTTCGACTCGGGCACGACGCACTGGCACGTGCTGCGCGGCTCGCACAAGGATCAGCTGCAGTTCCCGGCCGACCTGTACCTCGAAGGCTCGGACCAGCATCGCGGCTGGTTCCACTCGTCGCTCCTGACGGCATCGATGATCGACGGCCGCGCGCCGTACAAGGGCCTGCTCACGCACGGCTTCACGGTCGACGGCGAAGGCCGCAAGATGAGCAAGTCGCTCGGCAACGGCATCGACCCGCATGAAGTCGCGAACCGTCTCGGCGCGGAAATCATCCGCCTGTGGATCGCGTCGACCGACTATTCGGGCGAGCTCGCGATCTCCGAGGAAATCCTGAAGCGCGTGACGGAAGGCTATCGCCGCATCCGCAACACGCTGCGCTTCCTGCTCGCGAACCTGTCGGACTTCGATTTCGCGCAGCACGCGGTACCGGTCGACGAATGGCTCGAGATCGACCGCTATGCGGTCGCGTTCTCGCAGCAACTGCAGACCGAACTGCTCGGCCACTACGAGAAGTACGAATTCCACCCGGTCGTCGCGAAGCTGCAGACGTACTGCTCGGAAGACCTCGGCGGCTTCTACCTCGACGTGCTGAAGGATCGCCTGTACACGAGCGCCGCCGATTCGCGCGCGCGCCGCTCCGCGCAGACCGCGCTGTACCACCTGACGCACGGCCTGCTGCGCGTGCTCGCGCCGTTCCTGTCGTTCACGGCGGAAGAAGCGTGGAAGGTGTTCCAGCCGGCAAGCGACACGATCTTCACGGAAACCTACTACGCGTATCCGGAAGTCGCCGGCTCGGCCGCGCTGATCGACAAGTGGGCGCTGCTGCGCGACGTGCGCGGCAACGTGACGAAGGCGCTCGAGGAAGCGCGCACCGCGAACCGCATCGGTTCGTCGCTGCAAGCCGAAGTGGCCGTGCATGCGAGCGGCGCGCGCTACGACGCGCTGACGAGCCTCGGCGACGACCTGAAGTTCGTGCTGATCACGTCCGCGGCGACCGTCGTGAAGGTTGACGACGAAGCGCAGGAAAGCGTCGACGTGGCCGCGTCGAAGTACCAGAAGTGCGAACGCTGCTGGCACTACCGCGAAGATGTCGGCGCGCACGCCGAGCATCCGACGCTGTGCGGCCGCTGCTTCTCGAACCTGTTTGAAAACGGCGAAATCCGGAGCGCTGCGTAACCATGGCGAAGACCCTGTCGAAACCGGTCAGCGGCGCGCTCGCGCCCTGGCTCGGCATTTCGCTGATCGTGATCCTGTTCGACCAGCTGTCGAAGATCGCGATCCTCAAAACGTTCGCGTACGGCGCGCAGCATGCGCTGACGTCGTTCTTCAACCTCGTGCTGGTGTACAACCGCGGCGCCGCGTTCGGCTTCCTGTCGACCGCGAGCGGCTGGCAGCGCTGGGCGTTCACCGCGCTCGGCGTCGGCGCGACGCTCGTGATCTGCTTCCTGCTGAAGCGCCACGGCCACCAGCGGCTGTTCAGCGTGTCGCTCGCGCTGATCCTCGGCGGCGCGCTCGGCAACGTGATCGACCGGCTCGTCTACGGCCACGTGATCGACTTCCTCGATTTCCACGTCGGCGCGTGGCACTTCCCGGCGTTCAACCTCGCCGATTCCGCGATCACGATCGGCGCGGTGCTGTTGATCTACGACGAGCTGCGGCGCGTGCGCGGCGCGCGCTGAGCGCGCATACTCCGTGTCGACGGCCGGCTTCGCGCCGGCCGTTCCGTTTGACCCCAGGAGGCCTGAGTTGGCACACGCAGAACTCGCAGGAAAACACCTCGTTCTCGGCCTGACGGGCGGCATCGCCTGCTACAAGATCGCCGAACTCACGCGGCTGCTCGTGAAGGCCGGCGCAACCGTGCAGGTCGCGATGACCGACGCCGCCACCCAGTTCATCACGCCCGTCACGATGCAGGCGCTGTCGGGCCGGCCCGTCTATACGAGCCAGTGGGACGCGCGCATCGACAACAACATGGCGCATATCGACCTGTCGCGCGAAGCCGACGCGATCGTGATCGCGCCCGCGTCGACGGATTTCCTCGCGAAGCTCGCGCACGGGTTCGCCGACGATCTGCTGTCGACGCTGTGCGTCGCGCGCGACTGTCCGCTGCTCGTCGTGCCCGCAATGAACCGCCAGATGTGGCAGAACCCGGCCACCCAACGCAACGCCGCGCAATTGCGCGCGGACGGCGTGTCGGTGCTCGGCCCGGATTCGGGCGCGCAGGCCTGCGGCGAAGTCGGCGACGGCCGCATGCTCGAGCCCGAAGCGATCTATGAAGCGATCGTCGCGCACTTCGCGCCGAAGGTGCTCGCGCACCGCCGCGTCCTGATCACGGCCGGCCCGACGTTCGAGCCGCTCGACCCGGTGCGCGGCCTGACGAACCGCTCCAGCGGCAAGATGGGTTTCGCGCTCGCGCGCGCCGCGCAACAGGCCGGCGCCGACGTGCATCTCGTCGCCGGCCCGGTCGCGCTCGACACGCCGTGGGGCGTGTACCGCCAGGACGTGCAGACCGCGCAGCAGATGTACGACGCGGTGATGCATGCGGTCGCCGATGCCGACATCTTCATCGCGGTGGCCGCGGTCGCCGACTGGCGCGTCGACCAGCCGGCCGAGCACAAGATGAAGAAGACGGCTGACCGCAAGATGCCGGCGCTCGCGTTCGTCGAGAACCCCGACATCCTCGCGTCGGTCGCGGCGCTGCCCGATGCGCCGTTCTGCGTCGGCTTCGCGGCCGAAAGCGGCGACCTCGACGTGCACGGCGACGACAAGCGCAAGCGCAAGAACGTGCCGCTGCTCGTTGGCAACCTCGGCCCGCTGACGTTCGGCCGCGACGACAACGAAGTCGTGCTGTTCGAGGCCGCCGGCTTGACGCGCCTGCCGCGCGCGCCCAAAGACGAACTCGCGCATACGCTCGTGGCCGAAATCGCGAAGCGCCTGCCCGACAACCGCCTGATCTGATCCCCGCGCGGCGGCGCTTGCCGCCGCGTCCTTCCCGACCGATTCGACGACCGCATGAAACTCGACCTGAAGATTCTCGACGCGCGCATGCGCGACTACCTGCCCGCCTACGCGACCACTGGCAGCGCCGGCCTCGACCTGCGCGCATGCCTCGACGCACCGGTCACGCTGCAACCCGGCGAAACGACGCTGGTGCCGACGGGCCTCGCGATTCACCTCGCCGATCCCGGTTATGCGGCGCTGATCCTGCCGCGCTCGGGCCTCGGCCACAAGCACGGAATCGTGCTCGGCAACCTCGTCGGCCTGATCGACTCCGACTACCAGGGCCAGTTGATGGTCTCGACGTGGAACCGCGGCCAGACGGAGTTCGTGCTGAACCCGTTCGAACGCCTCGCGCAGCTCGTGATCGTGCCGGTCGTGCAGGCGCAGTTCAACATCGTCGACGAATTCGCCGAGAGCGACCGCGGCGAAGGCGGGTTCGGCAGCACCGGCCGGCACTGAGCCACGCGGTACGAAAAAAGGGGCCTCGGCCCCTTTTGCTTTTTGCGCGCCGTCACTTGGCGCCCGGTGGCGCGACTCGCGCAGGCGCCGATTCGCGACGCCGCGCCAGTACGATGCTTGCATGAACGACCCGACCAGCACGGCCCGCCGCGCAGGTCTTCACGATCCGGCACGCGGGCGTGATTTCGGTACGCCGCGATCAGCGCGCGTGCTGGTGCCGGTAATGCAGCGCATAGGCGAGCGTCAGCAGCACGACGAACACGACGCCGACCACCATCGTCATCCGGAATTCGCGCGTGAAAGCAGTCGTCAGCAGGATCGCCGCGACGAGCCCCGCGCCGAGCAGGCTGCCGAACGGGTGCCCCCACATCCGGAATGCGAGAGTAGGGCCGCGATACCGAGAACGAAACCTCAGGTGCGTGACGAAGATCATCAGCCAGGTGAACAGCGCGCCGAACATCGCGATTGCCATCATCACCGTGAACGCGGTATCGGGCGCGAGCGCGACCAGCACGGCCGCCACCGCGACGCCGCTCGTCGAGATCCACAGCGCGGCGCGCGGCACGCCGTTCGCGCCGAGCCGGCCGAACACCGCGGGCGCGAGGTGCGCGCGTGACAGGCTGAACATCATCCGCGTCGTCACGTAGAGCTGGCTGTTCATCGCCGACAGCGCCGCGATCAGCAGCACGAAGTTGATCACGCCTGCCGCATACGGCACGTGCGTCGCGGCCATCACCTTCACGAACGGGCTTTCGTCGGTGCCGGCCTGCGTCCACGGCACGATCGCGAGCATCAGCGCGAGCGTCAGCAGGTAAAACAGCACGAGCCGGAACACGGTCGAGCGGAATGCGCGCGTGACCGCGTGCTGCGGATCGCGCGCCTCGCCGGCCGCGATCGCGACGGCCTCGATGCTCATGTAGCTGAAGATCGCGACGATCACCGCGACCCAGGTGCCCCACGGCCCCTTCGGGATGAAGCCGCCGTGCGCGGTGTAGTTCGCGAAACCGATGCCTGACGCGGCCGGCGCCGACCAGACGAGAAACGCACCGAGCACGACGAACACGACGATCGCCGCGATCTTCAGCAGCGAGAACGCGTATTCAACGGTCCCGTACAGCGTGACGCTCGCGAGGTTCACCGCGATCAGCAGCGCGGAGAAACCGATCACCCAGTACCAGCCGGGCACGGCCGGAAACCAGTACTTCATGAACACGGCGATCGCGCTGATCTCCGTACCGATCGCGAATACCACGGCGAACCAGTACGCATAACGCACGAGAAAACCCGCGAGCGGGCCGACGTAGTGCTCCGCATAGGCGCCGAACGAGCCGGCCGTCGGATGCGCGACGGTCATTTCCGCGAGCGCGCCCATCAGCAGCAGCGCAATCAGCGCGCCGATCGCGTAGGACACCAGCACGCTCGGCCCCGCGAGCCCGATCGCGAATCCGCTGCCGAGGAACAGCCCCGTGCCGATCGCGCCGCCAATCGCGATCATCGCCATCTGCCCCGACGTCAGCGCGTGGCGCAACCCTTGTTCGCGCGCGACGATAGCGTCGAACGACCGTTGTTGTCGTGTCACTGCGTACTACTCCCCTGCCCTGCCATCGCGCCGCCGGCGCCGGATAAAACGAAACGGCGCGGAGAACTTCCCGCGCCGTTCGCATGAACAACGAATTATCGCTTACTCGACTTCGACCGTCTCTTCGTTCGGCTTGTGCGGCGGATTCGCCAGCTTGTCGAACGACAACTGCACCTTGTCGCTTTCATCGACGTCGACCGTCACGTGGCCGCCGTTGAGCAGCTTGCCGAACAGCAACTCGTCGGCGAGCGCACGACGGATCGTGTCCTGAATCAGCCGCTGCATCGGCCGCGCGCCCATCAGCGGGTCGAAGCCGTGCTTCGCGAGATGCTTGCGCAACGCGTCGGTGAAGAGCGCGTCGACCTTCTTCTCGTGCAGCTGTTCCTCGAGCTGGATCAGGAACTTGTCGACCACGCGCATGATGATTTCCTCATCGAGCGAGCGGAAGCTGATGATCGCATCCAGCCGGTTGCGGAACTCCGGCGTGAACAGGCGCTTGATGTCGGTCATCTCGTCGCCGGTTTCGCGGCGCGTCGTGAAGCCGATCGTCGCCTTCTGCATCGACTCGGCGCCCGCGTTCGTCGTCATGATGATGATGACGTTGCGGAAATCCGCCTTGCGGCCGTTGTTGTCCGTCAGCGTGCCGTGGTCCATCACCTGCAGCAGCACGTTGAAGATGTCCGGATGCGCCTTCTCGATTTCGTCGAGCAGCAGCACGCAATGCGGCTTCTTCGTGACGGCTTCGGTCAGCAGGCCGCCCTGGTCGAACCCGACGTAGCCCGGCGGCGCGCCGATCAGCCGGCTCACCGCGTGACGCTCCATGTATTCCGACATGTCGAAGCGGATCAGCTCGATGCCGAGCGTGAACGCGAGCTGGCGCGCCACTTCGGTCTTGCCGACGCCCGTCGGGCCCGAGAACAGGAACGCGCCGATCGGCTTGTCCATCTTGCCGAGGCCCGCGCGCGCCATCTTGATCGACGCCGCGAGCGCGTCGATCGCCGGATCCTGGCCGAACACGACGCTCTTCAGGTCGCGGTCGAGCGTCTGCAGCTTGCTGCGATCGTCCTGCGACACGCTTTGCGCCGGCACGCGCGCGATCTTCGAGATGATTTCCTCGATCTCGCCCTTGCCGATCGTCTTCTTCTGCTTCGACTTCGGCAGGATGCGCTGCGCGGCGCCCGCCTCGTCGATCACGTCGATCGCCTTGTCCGGCAGGTGACGATCGGTGATGAAGCGCGCCGAAAGTTCGGCCGCGGCCGACAGCGCGCCCGACGAATACTTGACGCCGTGGTGCTCCTCAAAACGCGACTTCAGCCCGCGCAGGATCGCGACCGTCTGCTCGACGCTCGGCTCCGTCACGTCGACCTTCTGGAAGCGCCGCGACAGCGCCGCGTCCTTCTCGAAGATGCCGCGATATTCGGTGAACGTCGTCGCTCCGATGCACTTGAGCGTGCCCGACGACAGCGCCGGCTTCAGCAGGTTTGACGCATCGAGCGTGCCGCCCGACGCGGCGCCCGCACCGATCAGCGTATGGATTTCGTCGATGAACAGGATCGCGTGCGGACGCTCCTTGAGCTCCTTCAGCACCGTCTTCAGACGCTGCTCGAAATCGCCGCGATACTTGGTGCCCGCCAGCAGCGCGCCCATGTCGAGCGAATACACCTGCGCGTTCGCGAGGATGTCCGGCACTTCGCCGCGCGTGATCCGATACGCGAGCCCTTCGGCGATCGCGGTCTTGCCGACGCCGGCTTCGCCGACGAGCAGCGGATTGTTCTTGCGGCGGCGGCACAGCACCTGCACGACGCGCTCGACCTCGGGCTCGCGACCGATCAGCGGATCGATGCGGCCGTCCTTCGCCATCTGGTTCAGGTTCTGCGTGAACTGCGCGAGCGGCGTTTCCTTCTGCGCATTCGCGTCTTCGCTTTCCGCGTTCGCGTCGGTCGACTTCGCGGCTTCGCCGCTGTTCGTCTTCGCGATGCCGTGCGAAATGAAGTTCACCACGTCGAGGCGCGTGACGCCCTGCTGCTGCAGGTAGTACACGGCGTGCGAATCCTTCTCGCCGAAGATCGCGACCAGCACGTTCGCGCCGGTCACTTCCTTCTTGCCGTTCGACGTCGACTGCACGTGCATGATCGCGCGCTGGATCACGCGCTGGAAACCCAGCGTCGGCTGGGTATCGACATCGTCGGTACCCGGGACGGTAGGTGTGTTGTCGTGGATGAAATTGCGCAGGTTCTGACGCAGGTCCTCGATGTTTGCCGCGCACGCGCGCAACACCTCGGCCGCCGTCGGATTATCCAGCAGGGCCAGCAGCAGATGCTCGACCGTAATGAACTCATGGCGCGCCTGGCGTGCTTCCATGAACGCCATGTGCAGGCTGACTTCCAATTCCTGGGCAATCATGCTTCCTCCATCACGCACTGCAGCGGATGCCCTGCCTGCCGCGCATGGGTAACGACTTGCTCAACCTTGGTCGACGCGATGTCCCGCGTATAGACCCCACATACCCCTCGCCCTTCGCGATGGACCTTCAGCATGATCTGCGTGGCCGTCTCGCGATCCTTCTTGAAATACTCCTGGACCACCATCACGACGAACTCCATCGGCGTGAAGTCGTCGTTCAGCAGCACCACCTTGTACATCGAAGGCGGCTTGAGCTTCTGCTGCTTGCGTTCCAGGACGGTACTGTCCTGCTTGTCCGGGATAATCGCCATACACCCATTCTAAACAACTCGGACAGGCCCGCAATCCTGCCATTACCCGACCGACCGGTCGGCGCCCTCCCCGGTATCCCGGAACACGCGATCGCCTTCGCGCCATACGAAAGCCGGCTGCGGTGCCGGCTTTCACGCATGGCGCGGAACACGAACCGTCAGGGGGGAATCGCACCGGAACGCCCGTGTCCGCATCCAGTATCCCACAAGCCGGGACGACTCGAACGCGTGTCACTCGAGCCTGGTATATGAGCCGATTATGCGGCTTTTCAAGCCCTTGCGCTTGGCCGCATGCAGGCAAGCAAAGCCGGAAAAACCCTGAAAATGGGTTCTTTACAACGACCCTCTAAACGTCTAAAAATTCCACTTGACACTCCAATAAAGAGCGCCAACAATCAAGCTGGCACTTTTTTCAATTCGCCGGTTGGCGAAACGAAAGGGCCGAGGTGAGCTTGTGAGGGGGGAACGGCTGCATTTTCCGGTCGTTTAGCTTTTCGAGCGTGCTCGTGGTAAGTAGCAGCGACTGTGTGACAGGGGAAGTAGGAAATGGCAACTGGTATCGTTAAATGGTTCAACGACGCGAAGGGCTTCGGTTTCATCACTCCCGACGAGGGCGGTGAGGATCTGTTTGCGCACTTCTCGGCTATCACCATGAATGGCTTCAAGACGCTGAAGGAAGGCCAGAAGGTGAGCTTTGACGTCGTCCAAGGGCCGAAGGGCAAGCAAGCGTCGAACATCCAGGCCGTATAAGGCATCGGATATCTGACGAAGAAACCCGGCGCATTGCGCCGGGTTTCTTTTTTTGCATATTGGGTTTTGTTATTGCAGTCCGCACTTTCTTGTCTATTAGCTGCCGGATTCGCACAATTGCGATGAAAGAAGCGCGATTGTCGGGTCTGGCATACAGATCGTCAGTTGTCACCGCACGGTGGACTGCCGTGCGGCGACCTAACGGGCTTGCCGCAGCAGTTAAACGGCTAGGGCTGCCCCGCGTGGCTTACCAGCTGTACGACGCGCCCGCACCCCACGTCGTCGAAGCCGAACTCATGCCGGCTCCGGCGCGCACCTTCAGGTTTTCGCCGATCCGCACCGACGCGCCCAGCGCGACGGCCTGGTAGCCGAGATAGCTGCCCATGCCGACACCCACTGCGATCGTCTTGCCCAGATCGACATCCGGAATCATCGACAATGCAGTCGCTGCCGCCACACCGCTGTACGCGCGTCGGGCTACTGCGTTCAACTGTTTCAGGTTGACCGCATCGTGAGGCAGAACCGCGTCGGCGACGTTCGCGAGCTTGCGCTCCTGGCCCGGCGCCCCGACCGACACGGTATCGTCACGATCGGCAATCGAGCCGTGGCCGAGCGCAACCGAATTCCGGCCGGCCGCGACCGCGTCCGTGCCAAGCGCCGTGCTGTTCGTGCCTGACGACGACGCGCCGACGCCGAAGCTCGAACTGCCGTCGCCGAGCGCCTTTGCGTTCACCCCCATTGCCGTCGAGTCGCGGCCGGTCGCCGACGCACGCGCACCGTTCGCCGTGCTGTTCGTGCCGGATGCTCGTGCGTCCACGCCGGCCGCCGTGCTCGAGTCGCCGGTTGCCTGCGATCGTGCACCGTTTGCCGTACTGTTCGCGCCCGACGCCTCCGAGTCGGCACCTGCCGCCGTGCTCGATTCACCCGTCGCCTTCGACCGCGCACCGGCTGCCGTGCTGTCCTTGCCCGACGCCTCCGAGTCGGCACCCATCGTCGTGCTCGATTCGCCCGTCGCCTTCGACCGCGCGCCATTGGCCGTGCTGTCCTTGCCCGACGCCTCCGAATCGACACCTGCGGCCGTGCTCGATTCGCCGGTCGCCTTCGAGCGCGCACCGGTTGCCGTGCTGTCCTTGCCCGACGCCTCCGAGTCGGCACCCGTCGTCGTGCTCGATTCACCCGTCGCCTTCGACCGCACACCGGTTGCCGTGCTGTCCTTGCCCGATGCCTCCGAGTCGGCACCCGTCGTCGTGCTCGATTCACCCGTCGCCTTCGAGCGCGCGCCGGTTGCCGTGCTGTCCTTGCCCGATGCCTCCGAATCGGCACCTGTGGCCGTGCTCGATTCGCCAGTCGCCTTCGACCGCGCACCATTGGCCGTGCTGTTCGTGCCTGACGCCTCCGAATCGGCACCTGCGGCCGTGCCCGACTCGCCGGTCGCCTTCGACCGCGCGCCATTTGCCGTGCTGTCCTTGCCCGACGCCTCCGAATCGGCACCTGCGGCCGTGCTCGACTCGCCGGTCGCCTTCGACCGCGCGCCATTTGCCGTGCTGTCCTTGCCCGACGCCTCCGAATCGGCACCTGTGGCCGTGCTCGATTCGCCGGTCGCCTTCGACCGCGCACCATTGGCCGTGCTGTCCTTGCCCGACGCCTCCGAATCGGCACCTGTGGCCGTGCTCGATTCGCCGGTCGCCTTCGACCGCGCACCATTGGCCGTGCTGTTCGTGCCTGACGCCTCCGAATCGGCACCTGCGGCCGTGCTCGATTCGCCGGTCGCCTTCGACCGCGCACCATTGGCCGTGCTGTTCGTGCCTGACGCCTCCGAATCGGCACCTGCGGCCGTGCTCGATTCGCCCGTCGCCGAGGCGTTCACGCCAGTTGCCGTACTCCCCGCCCCGGATGCATTCGAATTCTTGCCAACCGCGACACTGTCCTTGCCGGTGCCCGGAGACGGCAGCGAACCTTCGAGGCGATTCTTCAGATCGGAGACATCGCCCTGCAGGCCCGACAGCTCGCCGTTGATCGTCGACACGCTACTTTCCAGCGAGTCCACCCGTTCGCTAATCGTTTGAGCGTTGGCGTCCACGAGCATCAATCCGAGCACGCCAGTCACACCGGACGCGATCGCACGCATGGCGAGCATGCGTGCGGTATCCGAAACAGAGCGCCTGCCTTTCATTTCCCGCATTCCATTCGGATTACTAATTATTTTCATAATATTCCTAACCAAATCCACATCAAACATTCCGGCGTGGGACTCTACCCACCAAATCTCAATATTGTTAGCGCCGCACTTGTGCGTTTTGCCGAAACATCGGGGGTCGACGATGCATCCGGTATTCCAGAGATGTCGCCCTTCCACCGCGCCCGGCAATCCGAGCGTGTCACCTTCCGAGGTGATCGCGGAGCAGTATAGGAAGCACGGACGCCCCAGAAAATAGGACAAGTTCTATTTTGCGTTCCGGCGGCTAAGAGACCCTTTAAATCGCGCGCCGGTCGTATGCGTGGCCGACATAAAACGCACGGTCAAGCCGGAATACGAAAAAAGCCGCGCACCGAATACGATGCGCGGCTTGTCTGCTGCGTTCGATTTCGACCGTCGGCGACACATGACCTATCGTGCGCCGCCACGGTTCAGACGACCTTCAGCGTCCCCATCATCCCGAGATCCTCATGCTCGAGAATGTGACAGTGAAACATGCGCTCGCCCGGCATGTCTTGCGTGACGAGGATCGACACGGTTTCGCCGCTGCGCACGTTCACCGTATCGCGCCATGCACGGAACGGTTCGCTGGTGCGTGAACCACCCGACGTCCGCTCGATCACCTGGAACTGCGTGCCGTGCAGATGGAACGGGTGATCCATGTCCGTCCCATTGCGAATCTCCCAGCGTTCGACGTCGCCGCGGCGGCTCGTCAGCGTCGCGCGATGCGGCGCGTAGGTGTCGCCGTTGATCGTGAAGCGCATGCCCGCCGGGCGGCCGTGCGCGCCACCCTTCATCATCGCGTCCATGTCCATTTCCTCGCCGAACGCGACCGTCTTGTGCGCGACCGGTTCGCCCAGCGGCGGCACCGCGCGCAGCGTGGCAGGCAGCGCGCGGGCCCCGGCGGGGGCGAACGCGACGTCAGCCAGCGCCAGCGCCGGATCGGGCGGCAGGCTCCCGTGGCCGTCGTCGTGCGACATCGCCATCTTGCGGCGGTCGTACTCGGCCGCCTGCAGCACCGCGCGCGACGCACGGTCGCCGGCGCGTACCAGCAACTCCGCGCGCTCTCCCGGCGCAATCAGCAGCGACGTAGCGCGCCGCGGCGCGTCGAACAAACCGCCGTCGGTGCCTGCGTGTTCGAACACGCGGCCGTCGTCGAACGCGATGCGCAGGTAGCGTGCACTGCACGCGTTCCACACACGCCAGCGCTCGTCGCCCGTGATATCGATGCGCGGCCGGCGCGCGCCGTTGATCAGCACGAATTGGCCTTCGCGGCCGTTCATCCAGTCCATCATGTCGTTCGGCGCAATCGTGCCGTCGCGTGCAAGCTTCAGGTCCGACACGAACAGATGCCGCTCGGGCCAGCCGGTCAGCGGATCGTCCGCGGCACGCACGACGAACGGGCCGGCCAGCCCGCGGAATACCTGCTCGGCCGTCATCATGTGCGGATGCGGGTGGTACCAGTAAGTGCCGGCGCTGCCCTTCGGCAGCGTGAAGCGATACACACGCGACGCGCCGGGCGCGACAGGATCCGACGGGTTGCCGTCCTGGTCGGGCGGCACGGGCAGGCCGTGCCAGTGGATCGTCGACGGCTGCGGCAGCTTGTTCACGAACCGGATCTCGACCGTATCGCCCTCGCGCACGTTGATCAGCGGGCCGACGACAGGCCCTTGCGTGCCCGCGCCGAACTGCCAGAACGTCGTCGGCCGCGCGCCGCGCAGCAGCGGTCGCGCCACCGGTTGAGCGACCAGCGTCGCCCGGAACATGCCGGGCTCGCGACTTTCGTTGGCCAGCGTGCGCAACGTCGCGAGCGGCGCGCCGGCCGGCAGCGCGTCGGGAGCCGCGAGCGCGACCGGCGCCGGCGCGCGGTGCTGCGCGTGCGCCGGCATCCCTGACATACCCGACATGCCCGGCATGTCGTCCATCGAATCCATGCCGGCCATGCCCGCATGACCGGCGTGCTGCGCCCACGCGGTGCGCGCGAACAGCGACGCGGTCGCGACGCCGATGGCGCGCGACAGGAAGGTTCTCCGTCTCATCAATCGATCCTCGTTATTCATGCAGCGCGCGCGACAGACGCGGCGGTCGCGTCATCATAACCGCAGGGCCGGATCGAAAAACGACGTCACCGGGCGGGCGGCGATACGCCGCGGCGAGCATCGCGATCGCACCGGCCGCGGCGCCGCGCCTGACATCGCAGAGCGGCGCTTCGGCAGCCATCGCTGCGCAACTGCCGTCCCTTTGCGCTTTCGCGCCCGCCCCCCGGGATTCCCGCCTGATGCCTCGACGATCCGTAAACCCGTCAATTTTTCACGATGCGGAACAAGTCCCTGCGTTATAAAAATTCGTGGTGCAGGGCACAAATTCGCCGTTTCGCGATGCCGAAAACCTTTCCGCAATACAAAATGACAAATATAAGCCATTGTTTTTAGTAATGATTTTTTGTTTCGAGAAGCAGTTCTACATGCACCATACAACCGCGTCGCGGACGTAGACTTTGTTCCATGCACTGACGCTTCGCCACGACGTTCGATACGGAATCCGGCGCAAGCCGTCCGTCGGGCGACAGCCGGCCGAGCCGGCAGGCGCCACAACAGAATCGCTCGTCATCAGAAAGGGAGAACGGAAATGAAGGGATTTCGCTTTGGTTCAGCGCTCGGGTCGTTCTACATCCTGCCGGCAAACGGCGGCTGGGAAGCGACGTTCGGCAACGCCTCGCTCGGCGCGTTCTCGTGCCCGGAAATCGCGGCCGACCGCATCTCCCGCGGCGACTGCGCGCAAGTGTCCGAACTGGACACGGCCACGCTCGAAGTGCCGGACGAAATCACCGAATGGGAAATCGTTCACGTCTGAATGGCACGCCCGCAACGAAAAACGCCCCGGGAGACCGGGGCGTTTTTCGTTGCGTGTCGGGCGGCGAACGGGTAACCGCGCCGCATCGACACATGCATCGGCTCGCGCGATGGCGCGGCCGGCGTCAGGCAACCGCGTCGACGATGCCGTTCAGCGTCGCGCTCGGGCGCATTGCCTGGCTCGTCAGGTCGACGTTCGGACGGTAATAGCCGCCGATCGCCTGCGGCTTGCCTTGCGCAGCCGCCAGTTCCTCCAGGATGCGCGCTTCGTTGTCGGACAGCGCCTTCGCGACGCCTTCGAACTGCGCCTTCAGCGCGGCGTCCTCGGTCTGCTCGGCCAGCGCCTGTGCCCAGTACAGGCACAGGTAGAAATGGCTGCCGCGGTTGTCGAGGCCGCCGACCTTGCGCGCCGGCGACTTGTTCTCGTCCAGGAACTTGCCGGTCGCCTGGTCGAGCGTCTTCGCGAGCACGAGCGCCTTCGGGTTCTGGTACGCGTTGCCGAGATGTTCGAGCGACGCGGCCAGCGCGAGGAATTCGCCGAGCGAATCCCAGCGCAGGAAACCTTCCTCGACGAACTGCTGCACGTGCTTCGGCGCGGAGCCGCCCGCACCCGTTTCGAACATCCCGCCGCCGGCCATCAGCGGCACGATCGACAGCATCTTCGCGCTGGTGCCGAGTTCCATGATCGGGAACAAGTCGGTCAGGTAGTCGCGCAGCACGTTGCCGGTGACCGAGATCGTGTCCTTGCCCGCGCGGATGCGCTCGAGCGAGAAGCGGGTCGCGTCTTCCGGCGTCATGATGCGGATGTCGAGGCCGTTCGTGTCGTGATCCTTCAGGTAGCGTTCGACCTTCGCGATGATCTGCGCATCGTGCGCGCGCGCCGGATCGAGCCAGAACACGGCCGGAGCACCGGTCGCGCGGGCGCGGTTGACCGCGAGCTTGACCCAGTCCTGCACCGGCGCATCCTTCGTCTGGCACATGCGCCAGATGTCGCCCGCCTCGACCGCGTGCTCGAGCAGCACGTTGCCGGCGTCGTCGGTGACGCGCACGACGCCGTTCGCCGGGATCTGGAACGTCTTGTCATGCGAACCGTATTCCTCGGCCGCCTGCGCCATCAGGCCAACGTTCGGCACGCTGCCCATCGTGACCGGATCGAACGCGCCGTGCTGCTTGCAGTCCTCGATCACGGCCTGGTACACGCCCGCGTAGCAGCGGTCCGGAATCACGGCCTTCGCGTCGTACAGTTGACCGTCCGGGCCCCACATGCCGCCCGAATCGCGGATCATCGCCGGCATGGATGCGTCGACGATCACGTCGCTCGGCACGTGCAGGTTCGTGATGCCCTTGTCCGAGTTGACCATCGCGAGACGCGGGCGCACCGCGTACTCGGCCTTGACGTCGGCTTCGATCGCTTCGCGCGTGTCGGCCGGCAGGTCCTTCAGGCGCGCGTACAGGTCGCCGATCCCGTTGTTCGGGTTGAAGCCGACCTTCGCCAGCACGTCCGCGTGCTTCGCGAGCGCGTCGCGGTAGAACACCGACACGAAGTGACCGAACAGGATCGGGTCCGAGACCTTCATCATGGTCGCCTTCAGGTGCACCGAGAACAGCACGTCCTGCGCCTTCGCGTCGGCGATCTGCGCTTCGATGAAGCTGCGCAGCGCGGTGCGGCTCATCACCGATGCGTCGATCACTTCACCGGCCTTCACGGCCGTCTTTTCCTTCAGCACCTTCTTCGCGCCGTCGGTCGTCGTCAGTTCGATCTTCACGCTGCCGGCCTCGGCGATCAGCGCCGACTTCTCGCTGCCGTAGAAGTCGCCTTCGGTCATGTGCGCGACGTGGGCCTTCGACGTGGCCTTCCACGCGCCCATCTTGTGCGGATGCTTGCGTGCGTAGTTCTTGACCGACAGCGGCGCGCGGCGGTCGGAGTTGCCTTCGCGCAGCACCGGGTTCACCGCGCTGCCCTTGATCTTGTCGTAGCGCGCCTTGACGGCCTTCTCTTCGTCCGTCGACGGATCTTCCGGATAGGCCGGCAGCGCGTAGCCCTGCGCCTGCAGTTCGGCGATCGCGGCCTTCAGCTGCGGCACCGATGCGCTGATGTTCGGCAGCTTGATGATGTTCGCTTCCGGCTTCAGCGTGAGCTGGCCCAGTTCGGCCAGATCGTCGGAACCCTTCTGCTCCGACGGCAGGACGTCTGCGAATGCCGCGATGATGCGGCCGGCGAGCGAGATGTCGCGCGTTTCGACGGCGACGCCGGACGAACGCGTGAAGGCCTTGACGATCGGCAGCAGCGAATAGGTCGCGAGCGCCGGCGCTTCGTCGGTGAGGGTGTAGATGATCTTGGGCGAAGTGGACATGGTGGTCAAAGCATTGCTACGTGATGATGGGACTGAGGAGCGCCGGCGGTAACCGGCGGGGAGCGACCGGGTCGATCGCGAAAGGGGCACGCCGGCTCAGCCGGGCGGCGGTGTTGCGAGGGCCGTCATGTTCTACCTTGCAGGGCTTGCGGGCCGCTTCGCGGCGCCGCGGCCCGCATGCCGGGCCACCCTGCCAACAAACCTGCCATCCACGAAACGCTCCGGCGCCGGCAATCAGCGCCGGGGCGGCCGGCAACCTGCCGGCCCACCCCGGAAGGGGTCTTACATGTTCTCGATCAGCACTTCGCCGAAGCCGGAGCACGACACCTGCGTCGCGCCTTCCATCAGGCGCGCGAAGTCGTACGTGACGCGCTTCTGCAGGATCGACTTCTCCATCGCGGCGATGATCGTGTCGGCTGCTTCCGTCCAGCCGAGGTGGCGCAGCATCATTTCCGCCGACAGGATCTCGGAACCCGGGTTCACGTAATCCTTGCCTGCGTACTTCGGCGCCGTGCCGTGCGTCGCCTCGAACATCGCGACCGAATCCGACAGGTTCGCGCCCGGCGCGATACCGATGCCGCCGACCTGCGCGGCCAGCGCGTCGGAGATGTAGTCTCCGTTCAGGTTCAGCGTGGCGATCACGTCGTACTCGGCCGGGCGCAGCAGGATCTGCTGCAGGAACGCGTCGGCGATCGAATCCTTGATCACGATCTCGTTGCCCGTCTTCGGGTTCTTCACGCGCATCCACGGGCCGCCGTCGATCAGCTCGCCGCCGAACTCCTTCTGCGCCAGCGCGTAGCCGGCGTCACGGAACAGGCCTTCCGTGAACTTCATGATGTTGCCCTTGTGCACCAGCGTGACCGACTTGCGATCGTTGTCGATCGCGTACTGGATCGCCTTGCGCACGAGGCGCTCGGTGCCTTCGGTCGACACGGGCTTGACGCCGATCCCGGAAGTTTCCGGGAAGCGGATCTTCTTCACGCCCATCTCGTCCTGCAGGAACTTGATCACCTTCTTCGCCTGCTCGGAGCCCGCGGCCCACTCGATGCCCGCGTAGATGTCTTCCGAGTTCTCGCGGAAGATCACCATGTCGATCTTCTGCGGCTCGCGCACCGGCGACGGCACGCCCTTGAAGTACTGGACCGGGCGCAGGCACACGTACAGGTCGAGCTCCTGGCGCAGCGCGACGTTCAGCGAACGGATGCCGCCGCCGACCGGGGTCGTGAGCGGCCCCTTGATCGACACCACGTATTCCTTCAGCACCTGCAGCGTTTCGTCCGGCAGCCACACGTCCGGACCGTACACCTTGGTCGCCTTCTCGCCCGCGAAGATCTCCATCCAGTGGATCTTGCGCTGGCCCTTGTACGCATGCGCGACCGCCGCGTCGACGACCTTGATCATGACCGGCGTGATATCGAAGCCCGTACCGTCGCCTTCGATATAGGGAATGATCGGCTGATCGGAAACGTTGAGCGAGAAGTCCTTGTTGACGGTGATCTTGTCACCGCCCTCCGGAACCTTGATGTGCTGATACGGCATGATCGACTCCAGTGACGTGGCTGAGCAGGTGATGCTGGTCGAAGCTGCGCGCGCGGCGGGGCGCGGCATGGCCACCCCGTGACGACAACAGCGAGCCGCTATTCTAGCGCCCCAACCGGGCACTTCGGCGCGAACCGCGGCACTGCGCATCAAGACCTCACTTATGTCTTATATAAGACAGAGGACTTGCCGTTCCGTATTATGCATTAAGATTCCGCCATTTGCCATACACCGCCCGCCCCCGCTCCCCGCGGGGCGCCCTGCCATGAACCTGATAGCCCTCAACAAGCCGTTCGGCACGATTTGCCAGTTTTCCGCGCACGAGACGCGGCCGTCGCTCGGCGACTGGGTAAAAACGCCCGGCGTGTACGCGGCCGGCCGGCTCGACGCGGACAGCGAGGGGCTGCTGCTGCTCACCGACGACGGCGCGCTCCAGGCCCGCATCGCGGAGCCGCGCCACAAGCTGGTGAAGCGCTACTGGGCGCAGGTCGACGGCGCGCCGGGGCCGGCCGACCTGAAAGCGCTCGCACGCGGCGTCGACCTCGGCGACTACGTGACGCGCCCGTGCCGCGCCGAATTCATCGAACCGCCCGACACGCTGTGGCCGCGCAATCCGCCGATCCGCTACCGCGCCGCGATCCCGACCACGTGGATCGAGCTGGCGATCACCGAGGGCAAGAACCGGCAGGTACGCCGGATGACGGCGGCCGTCGGCTTCCCGACGTTGCGTCTGGTGCGCGTCGGCATCGGCGCACTCGATATATTCGCGCTCGGCATTGCACCGGGCGAAACAATTGCACTGCCGCCGCGCGCGCCGTGGGACGGTTTCGCGTCGGCAGGATGACGAATCCGGGACGCGCGAATTTTTCGTCATCTTTTTCGTCAACCGCCCGCGGAGATCGCGCGTTAAACCACGCAGATGCCAACCTTAGCTATCCGGCATTGGCAGCCGAACCCGTGTTTGCGTCACGAAAGCGACGTTTTATTCGAATACGATTCGGCGCCCGCAGCGCAAAGAGAAATTTCTCGAAGCGTCTGTCAACCGAAAGGTGGATGGCACCGTTAGACGACATGACTCCTATTGCCGGGTCATTTGGTTAATTAACTAAAGCTGAGGAACACAACATGAACAAACTGATCGCCGCTCTGGTCGCTGGCCTCTTCGCAACGGCTGCTTTCGCACAAGCTTCGGCTCCGGAAGCTGCTCCGGCAGCAGCAGAAGCTGCTTCGGCACCGGCTAAGCACGCTGCCAAGAAGCACCACGCTGCCAAGAAGCACCACAAGGCATCGAAGAAGGCTGCAGCAAGCGACGCAGCAGCACCGGCAGCTGCTTCGAACTAAGTAAGCAAGCTGTAATAACGCAGTCAAGAACACGCAGTCCTGCCGTTCTTACGGCGTTGAAAGGCAGATCACCGCAAGGCGATCTGCCTTTTTCTTTTTGTGCCCGCCGGCGCGCATCGCGTACCATGCGGGTCTCGTTTTCCAGACAGGAGCCATGCTGTGCCATTCTCCCTGCGCTCGTCGCTCGGCCGCCTTGTGCGCGCCGCCGTGTTTCCCGCCGCCCTCGCCGTCCTCGCGCTCGGCATGCAGGCCGCCGGCGCGCAAGTGCCGCCCGGCGCCAAGCAGCCGAGCGAGTTCCCGCGCGTGAAGCTGCGCGCCGGCATGTACGTGATCGACGCGGCCGTCGCCGCGAACGACGCCGACCGCGAACAGGGGCTGATGTACCGTTCGCAGCTCGCGCCGAACGAAGGCATGCTGTTCGTCTTCAACGAGAACGCCGTGCACTGCTTCTGGATGAAGAACACGCTGATTCCGCTGTCGATCGCGTTCATCCGCGCGGACGGCACGATCACCGACATCGACGAGATGCGCGCGGAGACGACCGACAACCACTGCCCGCGCAACAACGGCGTCTATGCGCTCGAGATGAGCAAGGGCTGGTTCGCCGCGAAAGGCATCAAGCCCGGCATGAAGCTCGACGGCCTGCCGCGCGCCCAGTAACCGCAGCGGCCCGCGCGGCGGCCTTGCACCGCGCACCGCGAACCGACCGAAAAGCCGGCCGCCCGTTGTTTCTTATCGGGCGCCGGCTTTTTTTTCGCCCGCCGGCGACACCCACCTTGATTCGGCACACGCTGCCCGCATCTGCAAAAGCCACGGACAAGCGCTATCCTTTAAATCTCGCTAGTTCCAGCCCGGGCCGGCACCCATTAGCCGGCCCGCTTACGATCCGAACCACCAGGAGGTTCACGTGCCCCGCAAAACCCCCATCGAGCGCTATAGAAATATCGGGATCAGCGCTCACATCGATGCCGGCAAGACCACGACGACCGAGCGCATCCTGTTTTACACCGGCGTGAGCCACAAGATCGGTGAAGTGCACGACGGCGCGGCCACGATGGACTGGATGGAGCAGGAGCAGGAACGCGGCATCACGATCACGTCGGCGGCGACCACGGCCTTCTGGAAGGGCATGGCCGGCAACTATCCGGAACACCGGATCAACATCATCGACACGCCCGGGCACGTCGACTTCACGATCGAAGTCGAGCGCTCGATGCGCGTGCTCGACGGCGCGTGCATGGTCTACGACTCGGTCGGCGGCGTGCAGCCGCAATCCGAGACTGTGTGGCGCCAGGCGAACAAGTACAAGGTGCCGCGCATCGCGTTCGTCAACAAGATGGACCGGATCGGCGCCGACTTCTTCCGCGTGCAGAAGCAGATCGGCGAGCGCCTGAAAGGCGTCGCCGTGCCGATCCAGATTCCGATCGGTGCGGAAGATCATTTCCAGGGCGTCGTCGATCTGGTGAAGATGAAGGCGATCGTGTGGGACGACGAGAGCCAGGGCGTGAAGTTCACGTACGAGGACATCCCCGCGAACCTCGTCGAGCTCGCGCACGAATGGCGCGAGAAGATGGTCGAGGCCGCCGCCGAAGCGAGCGAGGAACTGCTCGAGAAGTATCTGCACGACCATGAATCGCTGACCGAGGACGAGATCAAGGCCGCGCTGCGCCAGCGCACGATCGCGAACGAGATCGTGCCGATGCTGTGCGGCAGCGCGTTCAAGAACAAGGGCGTGCAGGCGATGCTCGACGCGGTGATCGACTACCTGCCGTCGCCGGTCGACGTGCCGGCGATTCTCGGCCACGACTTCGCCGATCCGGAAAAGCCGGCGGAACGTCATCCGAGCGACGACGAGCCGTTCTCGTCGCTCGCGTTCAAGATCATGACCGACCCGTTCGTCGGCCAGCTGATCTTCTTCCGCGTGTATTCGGGCGTGGTCGAGTCGGGCGACACGGTGCTCAACGCGACGAAGGACAAGAAGGAGCGGCTCGGCCGGATCCTGCAGATGCACGCGAACGAGCGCAAGGAAATCAAGGAAGTGCGCGCGGGCGACATCGCGGCGGCGGTCGGCCTGAAGGAAGCGACGACGGGCGACACGCTGTGCGATCCGGCGAAACCGATCATCCTCGAGAAGATGGAATTCCCGGAGCCGGTGATCTCGCAGGCGGTCGAGCCGAAGACAAAGGCCGACCAGGAAAAGATGGGCCTCGCGCTGAACCGTCTCGCGCAGGAGGATCCGTCGTTCCGCGTGCAGACCGACGAAGAGTCGGGCCAGACGATCATCTCGGGGATGGGCGAGCTCCACCTCGAAATCCTCGTCGACCGGATGAAGCGCGAGTTCGGCGTCGAGGCGACGGTCGGCAAGCCGCAGGTCGCGTATCGCGAAACGGTGCGTACGACGGCCGCGGACGTCGAAGGCAAGTTCGTCAAGCAGTCGGGCGGGCGCGGCCAGTACGGCCATGCCGTGATCACGCTGGAGCCGAACCCCGGCAAGGGCTACGAGTTCCTCGACGAGATCAAGGGCGGCGTGATTCCGCGCGAGTTCATCCCGGCCGTCGACAAGGGCATCACCGAGACGCTGAAGAGCGGCGTGCTCGCGGGCTACCCGGTCGTCGACGTGAAGGTGCATCTGACGTTCGGTTCGTACCACGACGTCGACTCGAACGAAAACGCGTTCCGGATGGCCGGCTCGATGGCGTTCAAGGAAGCGATGCGCAAGGCGAAGCCGGTGCTGCTCGAGCCGATGATGGCCGTCGAGGTCGAGACGCCCGAGGACTTCATGGGCAACGTGATGGGCGATCTGTCGAGCCGGCGCGGCATCGTGCAGGGGATGGAGGACATCGCGGGCGGCGGCGGCAAGCTGGTGCGTGCCGAGGTGCCGCTCGCGGAGATGTTCGGCTATTCGACGTCGCTGCGTTCGGCCACGCAGGGGCGCGCGACGTACACGATGGAGTTCAAGCATTACGCGGAAACGCCGGCGAACGTGTCGGAAGCCGTGATCAACGCGAAAGTGAAGTAAGCGCCGCTCGCTCGCGCTCCGGCGCATGCGCACAAGGCCCGTCCGGTTCGTTCCGGACGGGCTTTTTTTCGTCCGGCGCGCATCGCGTTCGCGGCGGGTTGATCGGCGCGCCACGCTTTTTTTCGCGTGCCACAATGGATGGCGATTCGTCAGATGGAACCTGCCCGATGCCGCCCACCCCTGCCCTGCGCCGCCTGCTGACCCTCTATGCCGGCCTGATCGCCGCGAACGTCGCCGTCTGGCTGTGGGCGCTCGCGGTGCTGCGCGACCATCCGCTGCTGCTCGGCACCGCGGCCATCGCATACGGGCTCGGGCTGCGTCATGCGGTTGACGCGGATCACATCGCCGCGATCGACGTCGCGACGCGCAAGCTGATGCAGGACGGCCAGCGCCCCGTGAGCGTCGGCCTGTTCTTTTCGCTCGGTCATTCGACGATCGTGATCGCGGCGACGCTCGGCATCGCGCTGACCGCGTTCGCGCTGCGCGACCGGTTCGATGCATTCCGCGAGATCGGCGGCACGATCGGCACGGCGGTATCGGCTACCTTCCTGCTGGTGCTCGCGTGCGTGAACCTGACGATCCTGCGCGACGTGTGGCGACGCTATCGCGGCGCGTCCGGGCACACGCACGACGGCGCGCACGAGCATCGTCCCGCCGGACTCGTATCGCGGTTGCTGCGGCCGCTGTTCCGGTTCGTGTCGAGAAGCTGGCACATGTATCCGGTCGGCGTGCTGTTCGGGCTCGGTTTCGATACTGCAACCGAAATCGGCCTGCTCGCGATCGCCGCCGCACAGGCGAGCCAGGGGCTGCCGGTCTATACGGTCATGCTGTTTCCCGCGCTTTTCACCGCGGGCATGACGCTGATCGACTCGACCGACAACGTGCTGATGATTCAGGCGTACGGCTGGGCGATGGACGATCCGCAGCGCAAGCTGCTCTACAACGCGAGCATCACGTTCGTGTCGGCGGCCGTCGCGCTGGCGATCGGCGGGATCGAGGCGGCCGGCCTGCTGGCCGACAAACTGTCGCTGACGGGCCCCGTGCGCGACACGCTCGATGCGCTCGGCGAACGCTTCGGCTCGATCGGCTACGGCATCGTCGCGCTGTTCCTCGTCTGCTGGATCGCGTCGATCCTGTTCCACCGCTGGCAACGCGCGGCCGACGCGCCGGCGCGCTGAACGACTCCTCCGACGTTTCATTCCGGAAACAAAACGCTCCCCTACGACGTTGCACGCGCGGTCACGCGACTGCGCCCGCCTTTTGCGACGGGCCCCCGCGGCCGATGGCACGAATCTCGCAGAGTGAGATTCGCACGGCGGGCCCGCGTGCCGATTCGCGTTCGCGGCTGACATCCAGCGTCGGCCCGAAGGCGATCGGCCGACGATAGGACTACGAATCTTTTACGCCCCCCTGCACCACACGTAAATCGTCGCGCGGCTACGAGGCATCGCGCGCATGGGGAGGCCATGATGCATAAAACGAAACAACCGTTCCGCGCGGCGGGACGGCGCCCGCGTGCAACCTTGCTGGCCGTGGCCGCGTTCGCGTGCTGCTGCTCGTATGCCGTCGCACAGAACACGACGCCTGACGCCGCGCCCGACGCGAACGCCAGCGCGGACACCATCATGACGCTGGTCGAGAACGCATCGCCGTGCGCCGCCAATCCGGCTGCGTGCGCGGTACACGTTTATGCCGGCCGGGGCATCGGCAATGGCGGCGCGGGTGCGGGCGGCAGCGGGAACGGCGGCGGCACCGGGAACGGGAACGGTAGCGGCGGCAACAACGGGAACGGCGCCGTCGGACCCGCCGGTGTCGGCGGAACGACGGGCGGAACCTCCGGCAGTACGAACGGCACGGGCCGCGGGGGCAATGCGTCCGGCAACGGTGGTTCAGGTGGTGGTACTTCGGGTGGCGGTACCTCGGGTGGCGGCACTTCGGGTGGCGGCACTTCGGGTGGCGGCACTTC
>NZ_LZXX01000109.1:0-69231 GCF_001729305.1 Burkholderia sp. A2
GCGTCTGACTGCAAGAACACACAGTCCACCGACCGCCTGCATGCGCAGGCGGTCGGTCAGCACGTTCCCGTCATTTATCCGAGCGCCGCGTGACCACTACCGAATCGCTTTCTTCCGAAGCGAAGCACCATCACGCGACCTCTGGCGTTCGACGTATCCGCAAGCGCCGTCAATTCACCCCGACAGCACTCCACGCGCGCGCGACCGCCGCGCTTTCGGCCGAGTTCGCGCCATACAGGTCGTTCGCCGCCTGGATCGACGCGCGCCGCGCGTTCGGGTAGCTCGAGTTCGCGTTCAGGTACACGGTGAGCGTCCGGTACCAGATCTTGCCGGCCTTGTCGCGACCCAGCCCGCTGAACGTCGTGTCGCCGTTGCAGACCAGTTGCGCTCTCGACAGGCCGGTGTCGGTCGACGGCACCGACGGCCCTTCCGACAGCAGGTAGAAGAAGCGGTTGCCGACCCCCGACGTGAAGTGCGGATCGTGGCGCGGATTCGACCACGAGAAGCCGCCCGACGGGTAGCAGCTGAACGACCGGCCGTCGAGATCCTGCTTGTACATCTTGCGCAGGCCGCCGCTCACCACGCGCGCGCCGATCACGTAGTTGCCGGGATCGTTCGGGTTGTTCGCGTAGAACTTCACGAGCGTGCCGAAAATGTCGGACGTCGCCTCGTTCAGGCCGCCCGCGTCGCCCGAATAGTTCAGGTTGGCGGTGGCTTCGGTCACGCCGTGACTCATCTCGTGCCCGGCGACGTCGACCGACACCACGGGTTTCGGCAGACGCGTGCCCGGCTCGCCGTCGCCGTACGCCATCACGCGCGACGACAGCCATGCCGCGTTCGCGCCGGTCGTGCCGCTGCCGGTATTGAACACCACGTGAGCGTAGCTTCTCACGCCGCGACCGTCGTTGAAGATGCCGTTGCGATTGTGCGCGGTCTTGTAGTAGTCCCAAGTCAACGCGAGCCCGTAGTCGATGTCTGCCGCAACCGTCTGCCGGTCGGTGGTCGTGTTGTTGCCCCACACGTTCGTGCTGCTCGTGAAGATCGGCAGGTCGGTCGCTTGCTCGACCTCGTCCGAGCTCAGGCCGCGGCCATCGTAGACCGAGCCGCCGCCGCGGCCCGGATCGAGCATCCGGTATGCGTTCGTGCCGGTCTGGTCCGTCGTGAGCGTCAGGTTGCCGTAGTACAGCGACCGGCCGGTGCCGGTCGCGGCGGCGGTCTTGATCAGGTCCTGTGCGTCGAGCACGGCGCCGGTGCGGGCGTCGACGTAGTACAGCACGGCGTCGCCGTGCGTGTCGGTCGACTTGCCGTAGACGCGTACCGCATAGGCCAGCGTCGGCGTGACGTCGCGGGCGAACACGACGAGTTCCGGGTCATCGACGCGGCGCACGTCGGAGTTGAAGCGCGCGGCCGCGATGTGTCTGGCCCGCGTCGCGCCTACGTCGGGTGCGTTGCGTACCACGGCGCGGTTGCCGACCTTGCCGATCGTGCCGGCGAGATTGATCGGTGCGAGCTGCGTCACGCTTGCCTGCTTCAACTGCCCGTTGCGCGAATGGACGACCACGTCGCCGCCGATCACGGGCAGGCCCGCGTGGAAGCGATCGAAGCGCACGTGCTCGGTGCCGTCGGGATCGACGATCACGTCACGCACCTGGAACTGGTCGCCGTCGGTTGGGGCGCCTGCTTGCGGTCCGGCGAACTTCAACGTGCGTGCCGCGCCGCTGGCCGCCACGCTGAAGGTGGTCGGGTTCTGCTGGATCAGTTGCAGCGCCTTGTCGACCGCGGCCGGCTGGTCGCCGGCCTGCGCAAAAGCGCTGAGACTCGCGACGGTAATCGCGGTGATGGGCAGCAGTCGAGACAGTTTCTTCATGTAATTCCCCAGGTTATGAGTGGGTTTGTTCGAGGAATGCATCAAGTGATGACTTTTAAACAAGACATGTCGCGAACAGCAGGGGGATGCTAGGAGGTGATTTTTATAATTACAAGATATTTTCTTTGTTATTAATTTTTCATATCGTTGCCGTTAATCAAGTCGGGATTTGGTGAGGAATTTGAAATGATCGTGTCGATGGCGATAACGGGGCGATGTCTCTACGGCGTGTCACCGCGACGCTTTGCGGCTTTATCGTCGTGGCAGGGTTGTAAGGAGCGCGGGCGATGAGATCTCGAGTTAAGTGAATGGTCGGAATCATTTTTTATTAAATATTGACTTCGATTGTTGATGATCCGCGTGCCGTAAAATCAATTTTTTATGCTTTTGATATCTTCTGGTTGTGACGTGGAGTCATTAAATGTCGATGGGCGTCGGCGAGCGAGGATCGCATGACAACTACGGGAGGTGATTCGGGGGATCTTGCTGATCGCTCACGGCGATGTTCGAGCCTTGGCGGACCGTAGGGCCGCAGACTGCGTGCGGACGGTACTTATGTCGATGTAAATTGACATAATGCGTGTTATCGACATTTTTGTTTGTGGCAGCCATATCCTAATGTCGTGTTCTGGCTATTTACAGATGTCGTGTTTTTGACTGCTGGCATGCTGGACGGCTCGTTGAGCAAGCGCGGGAGCCGACCATGCAGCCAGCCGGATTGGTGACACTGACGATGCGAGAGCTTGATCGACTCAAGGTGATCCAGGCCGTGGTGGATATGGGTTTGAAGCCCGGGCGTGCAGCCGAACGGCTGGGCCTGAGCGTGCGCCAGGTAGAACGGCTGGTCGCCCGGTATCGGGCTGCTGGCCCGGCCGGACTGGCTTCGCGCAAGCGTGGCGTCCCGGTAATCGGCGGCTGGACGCTGATCTGGCCGATCGGGCACTGTCGATCATCCGTGATCGCTACGCCGATTTCGGGCCGACGCTGGCCTGCGAGAAGCTGTATGAGTGCCACGTCCTGGCGCGCCATCGAGACCAACCATACCTTCACTTTGAAGGGGTATATCGGGCTGTCCGGCACGGTGGCGCGGGGAATCTTGAATATCCCGACCAGCCCGACCGCTGCCTTGGGCGTATCGGTGCGGACACCGAGTTCGATCAGCCGCCACACGACATCCCAGTCGGCGCCCCACGCTGTTCGCCATCGTTCTCGGCCCGCAACCGTCAGAACTTGTGCCGAATGCCGATCCGCGCTGCGGTCTGAAAACTCGTGCTGGACGGCGATCCGAGCGCAGCCTCGATTTGAGCGCCGTGTGCATGATCGTGCGCGAGCGCGCCAACGAAATAAACGTCCGTTCGCTTGGAAATGAAGTAGTCCGCACCGATGGTTATCTGATTCGCGCTGCCAACCCCGTTGTTACGCTGTTGAAACTGGAACCCTGCTCCGAGCGAAATATCGGGCCTGACAAAGTATGTCATGCCGCCGTCATAGGTCAGCGCCCGAGCCTGGGTCCCGCTGCTCAGCTGGACATCGGTCACCACGCCGAATATCTGGGCTTTCCCCAGGCTGTAAGTTGCGCCACCGGCGTACTCGGTCAAATTCGCGGAAGTCGTCGCGTTATGCTGCTTGAAATACGACAGCGATGCGGCAAGCCCGCCTTGGCTGTAGTTCAGCAGAAAATTCATCGAACTGTTGGTGCCCAACGAGCCGGCGACATTGCCGAAACCATACATGGCGCCGACACTGAAACCCGAAATCGTGGGCGACAGATACTTCACCGAGTTATTGATGTTGTCGCCCCAC
Organism: Burkholderia sp. A2; assembly: GCF_001729305.1. Classification (NCBI taxonomy): domain Bacteria; kingdom Pseudomonadati; phylum Pseudomonadota; class Betaproteobacteria; order Burkholderiales; family Burkholderiaceae; genus Burkholderia; species Burkholderia sp. A2. The sequence continues at coordinate 3,671 of NZ_LZXX01000109.1, forward strand.
AGTCGGTTATCGAGCGTATACCCGCCAGCCGCATACGCCGGGATTCCCCAGCCCAAAATACCCGCCGCCGTGTTGCCCGCAATCGAGTATGCCGGGAAAATATCACCGATGAAGTCGTATTGCCGCCCGAGCGTCAGCGTGCCGAAGCGCCCGTCAAGGCCGACGAAGGCTGCGCGATTGAACAACAGCCCGCTCTGCGCCAACGCGCCGTTGGAAAGTTGAAAACCGCTTTCGAGCGTGAAGATCGCCTTAAGCCCGCCACCCAGATCCTCTTTACCCGTCAGCCCCCAACGATCTCCCTGCGAGGACCCAGACGTAAACTGCACGAGCGCACCATGTCCCGTGCTCGATTTCGCATTGTTCGTGTACGTGATGCCGGCATCCACCAGCCCGTACAGCGTCACTGACGACTGCGCATGTGCCACGCCACACCCAACCGCGGCGCACACCACCATGCTTCGCTTGATGACCGTATTCATATCGCTTTCCTAATTTTATGGCGTAGTTTTCGTTAACGAAATGACTGAGGAAAACGTCCCGCCGGAAATGCGTCGGAATCGTTTGGTCAATGGGCAGGCGTCTCCGGGTAATCCTCCAGCTCGCCTCTACAACGAACAGGCTCAGCACGTCCGCTTCCCACTGTGCGTCTACTCTATGAGCCGCGTTTTTTGAGCCCCATCGTTAGAAATATCGACAGGGACATTCCGGACCGAGCCTGCGCTCACGAAATTCAGGCCCCGCGCGAGCGTCCCATCCGATCCGCAATAGGCAGTGCACCTGACTGCGGCATGAATACAACGGACGGACAGAGGCAGCGAAGTTCGTTGCTGATCAGGATTTTTTGCGCTGCTATGCTTGGTGTGTAATGCGAACCAGTCTTTCAAGGCTGTCACGCATGCTGTCTCCTGATTCTTCCCACCGATGAGGCACCCTTGAAGCCACAAGTTCACGATCTCACGCTCGACGAACTCCGACTTTTCGGCGACATCATCGGACGGCTCGAAGAGCTCGGACCGATCGTGGATGTCAGGCGCGTCGTTTTGTCAGACTTGACCCGGCTGCTGCGATCCGATTTCTGCGTCTCCTACAACTGGGATGCCGAAAAAGGAACCTATGTCGACCCGATTGCGGTCAACGTCGATTCGGATCACGTGCGTCGCTACACGAGCTGGTACCAGCACAATGACCCGATGACGGCGCAACTCTGCAAGCTGCGCAGGGCCACGTTGGTGGAGGAAGTGATGGACCGGCCTGCACTGGAGAAAAGCGAGTTCTACAACGAGTTTCTCGCGCAGGACGGTTTGCATCACGGGATCAACGTGTTTGTCTTCGACGGCGAACGCCAGCTCAGCGATCTGAGAATCTGGCGAACGAGGAATCGGCCTGAGTTCGAGATGCGCGACAAACTCGTGCTCGATGCGATCGAACCGTTCCTTTGCCGCGCGATCAAACGTCGGGCAGGCAGCGCAACGGGACTCACGGACCGTGAGAGCGAGATCGCGCAGCTGGTCGCAAAGGGTTGTACCGATCAGGATATCGGCCGTCTTCTCTGCATCAGCCTGTCGACCGTGCGCACCCATTTGCGGCGGATCATGGACAAGAAGGGATTCTCCAACCGCGCGGAGCTTGCTGCCTGCGTCGCCGCGGCCGTCACGACCGCGCCGTCGTGACGATTGAACGGCGCGGTCGACGGCCACGTACGCACGATGAGACGAATCGCCCGATACGGGAGACTAGACTGCCAACACCGCTTCGAGCCGGTCGCGAGACATATCGATCGAGTCGCCCGACAGCACGACCTCTCCATGATCCAGACCGATGAAATGGTCGGCGATCGACGTGAGAAACGTCAGATTCTGTTCGACGACCACGAACGCCGCTCCGTCCGCGATTCGAGACCGGATGACCGACGCCATCCGCTCCAGATTCTCCTGCTGAACACCTTCCGACGGCTCGTCGATCAGCGTGAGAGGCGAACGCTCTGCGATGACCCTGGCGAAGGAAAGTAACTTTTTTTCACCACCGCTCAACTTCCCGGCCGGTTGGAACAAGCGTTCCTTAAGCCGCGGGAAAATCCGGAAGAGATCGTCGTATGCGTCCAGGCTTCGGGTCTTGAATCCGAGTGTCAGGTTGTCCGCGACGCTCAAATTGTCGAAGACGACCCGCTCCTGCGGCGCATAGCTCATCCCCAAACGTCGCCGTTGATGCGACGGCACTTTGCCCACTTCGCTGCCGTTGACGGTGACCGTACCGGACGCGGGCTGGATGACGCCGGCCAAAGCGCGCATGAGCGTCGACTTGCCCACGCCGTTGCGGCCGAATACGCCCAGTACGCTACCTGCGGCCACCTCGCCGCTGATCCCCTTGAGCACCATCGTGTCGCCGTAGCCCGCGACGATCGACGAAAACCTCAGCATGGCTTCTCCCCGGCGCTCGCTCACTTTCTTCCTCCCGAGTAGACGGCCTTGACGTCTTCCGACATCTTGACCTGTGCCAAAGATCCGACCGCGAGGCTTCTGCCCTGATGCAGGACCACCACGTTGTCGGCGATCTTTTCGAGTGCGCTCATGTCGTGCTCGATCACGATGGCCGACGCGTCCAGTTCGCTTACGGTCGACGTGATCGCGTCCATCATGTGACGGGTTTCGTGCGCCGAGAGACCGGCGCACGGTTCGTCGAGCAGCAAAAGACGCGGCTCGGTGATCGCCACCATCGCGAACTCCAGCATCTGGCGCATCCCTTGAGAAAGATCCCCCGCACGAACGGCCATATTCGATTCGAGAAATCCGAATTTTTCGAGTGTGCGAACGCGTTGAAGCGAATTCCAATGCAGCGGCGCCGCGGCCAACATCTCTCGAGGACGGATCCGGTTCGCCCACAGCGCGATCTGAAGATTCTCGTTGACGGACAACTGCGCAAAAACCGACGGAATCTGGAACTTGCGGCCGACGCCCAGTCGGGCGACCTGCCACGCCGGCGAGGACGAAATCTCGGCCCCGCGAAAGTGGATTTCACCGGAACGAACCGGCAAGCGGCCCGTCATTGCGTTGAACGTCGACGTCTTCCCGGCGCCGTTGGGACCAATGAAACAATTGACGCCCCCTGCTCCCACCTCGAGATCAAGCCCGTTGAGAATGTTGACGCCGCCCTGGCTGACTTCCACCTTCCTGAAACTGAGCAGCGTGGATTGAGCCGGTCGCAGGTCGATCGTCGCGATGTCGTGCGCATCGATCCGTTTCTCCGGAATGGGGCTCGCGACGCGCAGACCGGCCATGCGCGCAAGCGCGGCCGCCGCGCCGGCCAGGCCATCGGGAAATAGCCGCACCACACCGATGAAAATCAGCGCGACCAGCACTTCCCAATAGGTGAACAGGTCACGCCACGTCGCGGCGAGCAGTCCGATCACGACGGCGCCGAGTTGCGCGCCCAATGGACTGCGCTTTCCGCCGACGGCCGCCCAGATGACGAACTGCGCCGACAATGCCACGCCGACCGCCTGCGGACCGACCAGACCTTCGTGCGGCGCATACAGGGCGCCGCCCAAACCAGCGATCGCGCCCGAGAGGCCGAAAGCGGCCGCCTTCAGCTTGTGCGTCGCAAATCCAAAAAACTGGAGGCGATCTTCATTCTCCGAAATCGCTGCCCAGAGCGTCCCGATCGGTCTGCGGTTCAGCCAAGTGATCAGTGCCGTGACCCCGACCGCAGCCGCTGCGATCACGTAATACAGATTTCCATACCGGTCGGTCATCGGCAGATCGGGGATATCGGTGAGCCCGTTGAAACCGCCGGTCACGCTGCTCCATTGATTGGCCAGCAGAAACCCCAACATGCACAACGCGAGAGTAATCAACGAAAAAAACGGCCCGCTGTCGATCCGGCGCGAAAAGACGATGAATCCGATCGCATAGGCCAGCGCCGCCGGCGCCGCTATGGCAAGCGGAAGCAGAATGATCTGCCATTTGCCGCCGGCCGCGCCCGCGGAGCGCAATACAAACGCGCTGACATACGCGCCCAGCCCGAAGAACAGGCTTTGGCCGAGCGGCAAGAAACCCGAATTCCCCCAGCACAAGGCAACGCTTTGCGTCGCCATTCCATACAGCAACAGCAGCCCGATCTGGTTTGCGCTGTAGTCGCCGGCCCACAGCAGCGGCAAGCTCAGAAGAATCGCCGCCGTGGCAACCTGGAGGGCCGTTTCAACGGCGCGAGACGAGGCCATTTGGGCGACTCCACAAGAAATAGATGGACAGGATCAGAACAGCCGTATAACCCGACGTCTGATCGATGAAACTCGACACCGCGACCTGCGTTCCGCCGATGACGAACGTGCCTACCGCGAGACCGAGCAAGCTGCCCAGGCCACCGACGACGAGCACGAAAAACGAATTGAGCAGATAGTCGAGGCCCATGTACGGCTCGACCCGCACGATCGGTGCGAGCAGCACCCCCGCCAGTCCGGCCAGCACCACACCCGTGATGAAAGTGCCGCTGGCCAGTCGCGTCGTGTTGATGCCGGCCGCCTTCGCAAGAATGGGATTCGCGACCATGCCTCGGATCCGCGCGCCCGTCTGGCTGCGGCTGTACCATGCCGCGAGCCCGGCGAATGCGAGGCCCACCGCGAACATCATCGCGAGCCGGAATGCCGGATACGGCGTGCCCAAGACATCGATCGATGCGCCATCCACACCGGCCACGTCCTGGTAACCCTTTCCGAACAATGCGACCACGCCTTCGCGCAGCAGGATCGAAACGCCCCAGGTTGCGAGCAAGGTATCGAATGGCCGCTGATACAAAGGACGCACCAGCAGGCGTTCGACGATCCATCCGACGGCGGCGCATACGACGATCGCCAAAGGTATGGCAAGCAAGGCAGGTAACCCGAGACGCTGCACGACGACAACCGAGTACGCGCCGAGCATGATGAACTCGCCATGCGCCATGTTCAGCACGCCCAGCAGGCCGAACACGATGGCCAGGCCTATCGTCGTGAGCGCGAGGGCCGCACACGCGTACCCGAGATTGAGAAGATAGGAAAGCAGCATGACGTTAACCCGCGCCCGCTCCGCTCGCACAGGTCTCGGCCGAGCCGAGTTGCGAGAACGTCTTGACGATGTCGTAGCGGGCGCCCGATGCCTTCGCGAGAAAGATGTCGGCCGTCACATTGCGGGACTTCATCGTCACCACGCCGCGCGGGCCTTTGTAACTGGCCCCATCGGACGCCTTCGTCAGCTCGCCGATCGACACGGCATTCGCCTTCCTGGCCATCGCGTCATACATCAGGATGCCTTCGTATGTCGACTCGCCAATGCTGCTCAATACCGCCGAAGCGCCGAACTGCTTGTGATAGCGCTCCAGAAACTGCGCGGACGTGGCGGTCGGCGTCGAGAAAAAGCCGGAAGCCGAGTAGAGGTTCCTGGCGTTGGACGCACCGATGCCGATCAACGTGTTTTCCTCGATCATCGTGCCGAAACGGATCATCTTGTCGCTGAGACCGAAGCTCGCAAAACTTCTGTTGAACGTGACGGCCGAGCCGCCCACCAGCGTGATGAACACCGCATCTGCCTTGCTGTCCCGGATCTTGCCGAGTACCGCGTCGAAGTTGTCGACGTCGAACGGCACGTACTCTTCGCCGACCACGGTCGCGCCGGCACCCTGAATCGCCTTCTTCGCCACTTCGTTCGACTTGCGCGGCCAGATGTAGTCGTTGCCGATCAGGAACCAGCGCTTGATCTGGTGTTGGGCGGTCAGCCACGGAATGACCGGCGTCAGTTGCTGCGCGGGCGTCTCGCCGACGAAGAACGTCCCCTTCGCGCAATCGCCCCCCTCGTACATCGGCGTATAGAAGTATGGCACCAGGCCTCGGAACAGACTTTCCAGCGCCGTGCGCACGGCACTGTCGTGCGATCCGACGAAGACCTCCGCCTTGTCGCGCTTCCAGAGGCGGAGCGCCGTCTGCGCCGACTCGGAAGGTGCTGCGCCGGCGTCGCCCACCAGCAACTCGAGCGGGCGCCCCAACACGCCCCCGCGCGCGTTGATCTCCGCGATTGCCATCGCTGCGCTGTTTTTGCAGGCTTGGCCGAAGAATGCGGCCGGCCCGCTCATCGGCGCCATCAGCGCCAACTTCAGCGGCTGATTTGCCGCGCGTACCGATGCCGGCACGAGCCCGCCAACGCCCACCGCGGCACTTGCAGCACCGAGCGCAATACTCTTCAGGACATTTCGACGATTCATTTGCTTGCCTTTCTCGTTAAGCCGTTGCCGGATGGTTCAAACGGGTGTGTCGAGACGCGGGAACGTCGCGGCACACAGGACACGCTCCATTTCCTTGCCGATCTGCAGAATTCGCTGATCCGAATACGGAGCACCGTCCAGCGCCAATCCAACCGGGAGCCCATCCTGGGTCAGACCTGCCGGCACGGTGATGCCGGGTACCCCTGCGTTGCTGCCCGGTTCGGTATTTCGTGTGTATGCGGCAAAGACATCGAGCGCTTCGGACCCGACCACCACCGTTTCAGCGCCGATGCTGCAGGCCGGAATCAGGACTGTGGGAAACAGCAGTGCGTCTGCGTCCACTTCGCGAAGACACGCCACGTACGACGTGCGCGACTGCTCTCGCGCGAGAAGCGCTTCGGCGTATTCGGTCGCGGAAATCGCACCGCCCCCGAGGATGTGGCCGACGATTCGGGCCACATCCGGGCTCTCGATGCGGGCGACGATCTCCGGGAACGTCACGGCTACGCCGCCTGCTTCCAGATAGCGCGCCACGGCACCGGCAAATTCGAAGAAGGGGATGGTGGCGTTCTTCTTCGCACGGAAAAACGGATAACGTCGCAGGTCCACGTCGACCAGTTCGAAGTCGGCTTCCTCGAGCTGCTGCAGCGCTCGTTCGAGTACCGGCCGGGCATCGGGCGACAGCCCCTCCCACATCGTCGAGTACGGGACTGCCAGGCGAAAGTCACGTTCGCCGTCGATCACGGGAAGCGCTGAATCACTTCCCGACAGGATCTCGTCCAGCAGTATCACGTCGGAGACGGTGCGGGCAATCGGGCCGACCGTGTCACGCGTGGGCGATATCGGTACGACGCCCCCGGACGGATAGCGTCCATGCGTAGGACGAAAGCCGACCAGTCCGCACAGCGCCGCCGGTATCCGTACCGATCCGCCCGTGTCGGTGCCGAGCGCCGCCGGCACCGCACCGCTCGCCACCAGCACGGCAGACCCACCGCTGCTTCCGCCGGGAATTCTGGACGGGTCATACGGATTCCGGGCCGGGCCAAAACATCCGTTGTCGTTGGTGCAGCCGAAAGCGAGTTCGTGCATGTTGGCTTTGCCGGCTGCCAGCGCACCGGCCTCGATCACGCGTGCCACGACCGGCGCGTTCGCTCGCGGTACGGCGTGGCGGAGCGCTGCCGTTCCAGCGGCTGTCGGCATGCCCGCACAGTCGATGTTGTCCTTGATGGCCAACGGAATGCCGGCAAGTGACATCCGGCCAGTTCGGGCTGCGAGCGCTTCATCGTGCGCCCGCGCTGCTTGCAACAGCGCCTCGGCGTTGAAATACACGAACCCGTTCAGCGACTCGGTTTTGGCCTGTTGATCGACCAGCGCCTGAACGTATTCCAGGCAGGAAATCTCGCGTCGATCGATCGCGCCTTTTGCGTCGACGACTGAAAGCTGCGGCAGGGTTGGCATCTACGTCTCTCGTGCATGTCGGTCTTCGTAGATTGCGCGCCGACATTTTTGTCGCGCATCGTCAGAAATGACGACGACGCAGTCAACCCTGGCAGCGTCGCCTCATCACCGGACGTTCAGGCCGCGTCGATGTTCGAGACGGCATGCTTCGACGTCGCGGCGGGCACCGTTTCGTCGAGAAACATCCCGACGAACGCGCTCACCAACGACACACACCCGACGATCAGCATCGGATAACCCAGGCCGAACGTGTCGGCGAGCCCGCCTGCCACCACCGGCATCAGGACCCCGCCAATGAGTTCACTGACAGCGGTTGGAACGCCCACGGCGGAGCCGGTCAGCGTCGACGGTACGGATTCGCAAGGAATCACGGCAAGAAAGAGCGGCGCGATCCCGAAGCCACAGATCCCGGCAGCAAAGAGGTTGGCGAACATCACGATCGGGGAAGCGTGACAAAGCACGAACGCCAACATCAGGAGGCCATAGCAGGTCGCGGAGACGACGAGCACGATACGGCGCCCGAGCCGATCCGATATCGCCGGAACGGCGATCATCCCGATGAACCCGCCGAAACCCCATCCGGAGATGATCAGGCCGACCGTACCGAGGCTGAGGCCCACCACTTTGGTCAGATAGAGCGCGACGAACGTCGAGAACACGAACAGGCCCGTCTGGAACAGCGATCCGATGACCGTGGTCAACCAGATGTTCTTGTATCTCAGCACGGTCAACGGGCCGCCCGATGCGGATCGGACCTGCTTGTCGCGACCGGTCTCCGTCTTGCGCATGGTCCTGCCGATCAGGAACGTCAGCAAAAGCCCCGGGATGCCGAGCACGAAAAACACCCACTCCCAGTGCATGTGCATCACGAGCTGGGTAGCGATGATCGGCCCGAGGCCGATACCCAGAAGCGGGAAAAACGACTGATGAATGCCCAGATTCAGGCCGCGCCGGCTCGGCGTCGATATTTCGTCGATGGTCGCAACGCTGGCGCTGAACACGCCACCCTCGCCCACGCCAAGGAGGCCTCGCACGAGCAGCATGCTGTGGAACGACTTGGCGACGCCGGTAAAGGAGGTCATCACCGAAAAGAAGATTGACGACCCAAGAAGGATCTTGCGACGCCCGTGGCGGTCGGACAAACTCCCGAGCACCCAAGTCGAAATGGCCCAGGTCAGCGCGAGAACCGACGCGATGGCGCCGGCCTGCGTGTTGTTCAGCTTGAGCTCCGGCAGAAGAACCGGGAACAGGTACACGATGACCAGACGGTCGAGACCGACGATGCCGAACAGCACCGCAAGCAAGACGACCATCTTCCATTCGTAGCTTCTATTTTCTTTGTAGTTCATATCGACATCCTAACTATATCGTCTTGACTGGATGGTCATCGCTTCGAAGAATAGCCATCCCACCTTAATCGGCATCAAGCCCACACGGCAGCGACACGAAGTCTCCAACCGGCTCGCCATCGAATGACATGGCGAGTCCGGCGGTCCCACTACCGATCTCCGCCACTTCTCGCTGGCTCGGACGGGCAGCTGTTGTCCGATGCAGTCTGATCATCGGCAACCTCCTCCCCAGGCGCTCTGTCGAAAATCTCGGCGACAGGGGGGCGCGCTCGCCGGTCGATCAGCAACCGCAGAACGTCAGGCCGCGAGTAATGCCCCACCGGATCGAAAACGCACTTCGAAAGCGATTGCATGCCGAGATCGATATCGGCGTAGAGCAGGCCTTCCGCGGTTTCGTCGATCTTGTCGAACAGTTCCGCCCCGTCGGGCCCGTATCCGACGCTATGGCCACCGCCTGCCCGCAACAGCTGACGTTTGTCCTCGGTGTCGCAAAGGCTCTCGACCATTTCCTGGGTCACGACTGTCGAAGGCGCGAGGACGAAGCAACCTCCTTCGACGGCATACGTCCGCGAAACCGCGTTGTTCACCTGGTGGCTCAATGCGCTGGCAAATTCATAGAGCGAGAAGCTTGGCCAGGCCGCAACGTGGACCTGTTCGCCTTGCGCATACATGGCGGCCTTGGTCAAAGGCTGCACGTGTTCGGCACAACAAAGCCCGCCGAGCTTTCCCAACGGACTGTCGATTACGGTCAGGCCGCTGCCCTCCCCGTCACCGAAGACCGTCCGCTCGAGGTGGGTAGGCTTGAGTTTCTGTCGTTGCAGGAGGGTTTCTCCGTCGGGGCCGATGATCCATTGGGAGATATACAACGAATGGCCCTTGCGCTCCGAGAGTCCCATCACCACCGTGATGCGGTTTTTTCTCGCCGCGTCCCTCAGTGCATCGGCTTCCGGACTGTCGTAGCTCAGCGAGTTGTCGAAATATCGCTGAACATAGCCTTTGCTCATATACCAGGCCGGTGTACCCAGCCAGACGTAGAACGGGTAGCCCGGCAGCCACACTTCAGGGAATGCGATCAGGGCGGCGCCGGCCTGCGCCGCCTCTTCAATCAGGCGTATGGACTTTTCGATTCCGGCTTGAAGATCAAGGAACGCCGGGGCGGCTTGCACGACAGCCGCCTTATATTGGGGATGGTTGAGAGCCAAGATACTCCTCCACGACTCGCGGGACGGGACGCCCGCAACGTTGTAGAGGAAGTGTCCGGGGCCAATATGGCGGACGCTTGACTCTGACAGAACAGGATTTTTACTTATGCTGCCAGCCGGTGGGATCGCCGCGCAGCCCGCTCAGGGCGATTCAAATAGCGCTGCGGTGCTTCGCACGGTAGTCGCGCGCGGACATGCCGAAGTGACGTCGAAACGTGCGACTGAAATGCGATGCGTTATTGAAACCCCATGCCATCGCAATATCGGTAATCGAGCGGTTTGCGTATGCACGTTGCCGAAGCCACTCGCCGCACCCGTTGAGTCGGGCCGTACAGATGGTCTCGCCGATCGACTCCCCGACCTCGGCGAACAGCCGGTAGAGGTAACGGCTGGACACCCCCAGTTCATCGGCGATCCGTTCGGGTCCCAGTTCCGGTTCGTGAATCCGGTCCTTGATCAACGCACGTGCCCGAAGCAGATGCATCTCTTTCACGTTGGATCTGGGCAGCGGAACCGTGTTGAAATAATCCGCCAACGCCAGCGCGACCAGGTTGGCGGACACATCGCCAAGCCTCTCGCAAGCGGTCATCGCGTCTTTGTCTGACGAAAGCACTCGGTGCAGCGACGCGATATGGTCCGCGGCGATACGGCGTATCCCGGTAGCCGCAGGAATACGCACCGCGGTGTGCTGCCGGCCGCACGGCACCAGTTTCTCCAGCGCCTGGCGGGGAAAGCGGATCGTGTAGTGTTGTCCGGAAAAATGCCAGACGAAATGGCGCGATGAGTCGAACAGCACCATGTCTGTAGGGTCGACGAACGCGGTGCGGGCATCCTGCTCGAGTGCACCTCGCCCCTCGATCTGTATCGACACGAGCAGGTAGTCGTCCGCCGTGCGCCGCACGTCGTCCCAGTCATGAGCCGCGACGTGATCGACCGCCGAGATCCGCGACACACACACTCCGCCGGTGTTCACGCTGGAAATCTCGCCACGAAATCCCTGATCGGATTTGGTGCTGAAAACCATGGGGACGCAACTGGCCCGAACCTGATCCGCCCATGCCAAAAGCCGGTCGTCGCGATGGTAATGATCCGTGGTCGTCACTTGATTCATGGCACAAGGTTCCGGCGGCAAATACGCGGGAGTGTTACCCCGAACAATTGCGCATCCAGAATCCGCCGTCAATGCGCAGTTAACTATGATGGCCGCTTCGAAATATAGCTGCGATCGAGCTCGCCCACCGAGCGACAACCGATGAGCGCGAGCGTCCGGTCAGTTTCCCGTTTGATCATGTCGATGACATCGCTCACGCCGGTTTCTCCTCTGGCAGCCAGCCCGTACAAGGTGGCGCGCCCCAGCATCACGGCGTGGGCCCCCAGCGCGACCGCCTTGACGACGTCGGTCCCCGTCCGGATGCCGCTGTCAAGAATGACCGTCGTACCCGAGGTGCGCTCGACGATATCCGGCAACACGTCGGCCGTCGCGGGCAGGTCGGCGAGTTGCCTGCCGCCGTGGTTCGAAACGATGACGCCGTCCGCGCCGAGCGCGACGCACCGCGCGGCATCGTCGGCCGTCACGATGCCCTTGACGAGGAGTTTGCCCGGCCATTCGTCCCGCAAACGGCGCAGGTCGTCCCAACTGAAGCTCGCATCCATCTGCCGGCGAAGAATCGCCGCCTGGGAGGCGGTGTCCGATGCATCGTCCGTGGCGAAATTCTTCAACTCCGGCATGCCGTTCATCAGATAGGACCAAAGCCAGCGCGGGTGCGACAGTCCGTCGACTGCCGCACGTGCACTTGCCTTGAACGGCATGGCAAAGCCATTGCGAAGATCGCGTCGGCGAAAGCCGTTCACCGCGACATCGGCAGTGAGGATCAAGGTCGAATAGCGAGCCGAACGGGCACGATTGACCAGACTCTTCGCGAGGTTGCGATGAACGACGTACAGCTGAAACCAAAGGTCTCCGTCGGCCCCTTTTGCCACCTCTTCGATGGACATGTTGGAAGCCGTCGATAGCGCAAACGGAATACCGGCCTTGCCCGCTGCGCGCGCAAGTGCGAGGTCGCCCTTCGGCCAGAACGCGCTATTGAGGCCCGTCGGCGCGATCACCAGCGGTAATGGAATCCGCCGCCCTAAAAGCGGCACCGACTGCTCTCGCGTGCTGACATCCGACAGCCGGCGCGGCAACAACTGCAACCTGTCGAACGCCGAACGGTTATGCGTCAATCCCGATTCATCGTCCGCCGCGCCTTCCAGATAGTCGAACACCATGCGCGGCAGCCGCCGTCTGGCTTCGTCACGATAGTCGCTGACGGAGAAAATTCCGGGAAATCCTGTTGTCATGATTGAAGTACTGTCAGAGTAAGTCGTAATGCAAAAAGCACGAGACGCACTGCACGCCGGTTTCGCGCGTCTCCGTCGATCGTCCGAGCCGGAAAACGACCGAGCAACAGCACCGAAAGCTAAACGACAACGCTGCCGACATAGTTTTCCGCCATGGACCTCGCCGCAGTCTCGGACGTAGTCACATGTTCGAGTTCGGCAACCTGCAACTGCTGTTCAAACGGCGAGGCATCGTCGAGGCGATGCATCATGCGGGTCATCCAGTAGGAGAAATGCTCCGCGCGCCAGATCCGCTTCAGCGCGGACTGACTGTACGCAGCGAGTTGCGCTTCATCGCCAGTCCGGTAATACGCGTCCAGTCCACCGCTCAGGATTCGTACGTCGGAGACTGCCAGGTTGAGACCTTTTGCTCCGGTGGGCGGAACGATATGAGCGGCATCACCGGCAAGAAATAGCCTGCCATGCTGCATCGTCGTTGAGACAAAGCTTCTCATGCCGACGATATTCTTCTGAAAAATCTTCCCGTCGACAACGCGCTGACCATCGGCGGAGTCGACGCGTGCGTGCATTTCGGCCCAGATCCGATCGTCGGACCACATATCGACGGAATCTTTCGGGTCGCACTGGAAATACATACGCTGAACCGTCGGCGAACGGGTGCTGACCAATGCAAAGCCACGATCATGACGTGCATAGATCAGTTCGTCGGCGGACGGTGCACCTTCAACCAGAATGCCGAACCAGCCGAAGGGATAGACGCGCTCGAAATCGCGCCGAACGCTCTCGGGAATCGCCGAACGGGACACCCCTTGCGAACCGTCGCATCCGATCACGAAATCACAGTTCAGCGTATGCGATTGCCCTTGATGCATGAACCGTATCGACGGGGCTGACGTGTCGATGTTGTGAATCGAGACATCCGCGACACCAAACAGGATAGAGCCGCCCGCAGCAACGCGAGCCGCCACCAGATCCTTGATGACTTCGTGCTGCGCATAGACGGTGATGGCCCGCCCGGTCAACGCCTTGAGGTCGATGCGCCGCCGCTTGCCGTCGAACGCGAGTTCAAAGCCGTGATGCAACGCACCTTCCGCCTTCATTCGTTCACCGACACCGGACGCTTCAAGCAGGTCCATCGTCCCCTGCTCGAGTACACCCGCCCTGATCGTCGATTCGATCTGCTCGCGTCCGCGGGTTTCGAGCACGACGGACTCGATACCTTTCAGATGCAAAAGATGAGAGAGAAGGAGGCCGGCAGGACCGGCGCCAATAATGCCTACTTGAGTGCGCATGCTATCTCCAACTGAAGGTACTGTCAGACGCTTTCCGTCATTCGGTTGAACATGAGCGACGTCGTTACGTGCTCTGCGCGGAGCTCGTAACATATGTCGCCCTCGACACTAATCTCAGACGCCCTTGATGGGCGGAATATGGCGACGCACGATCATCAGGCAGATAAAGACCATCGCCATCGCTCCACCCAGCATGCCCAGGTACGCAGACGCTCCACCCTGCGTGATCACGAAGGCCCCCGCGAACGCGCTGAGAATCGCGCCGAGCCGCCCAAACGCGAGCGCGGATGCGGTCCCGGTCGCGCGAATCTCAGTGGGATAGACATACGCGCAAAGGGCATACATCGTCGACTGAACCGCGTTGACGAACAGACCGTGCAAACCGATGCCGAACACGAGCAGCGTCGTGTGGGCGGAGACGTCGAGACCGCGCAGAAAAAGCGCGCTCGCGGACGCCATCAGGCAACAGACGAGCAAAGGCCAGCGCGACCCGAACCGACCGATCGCGACTGCGCAGCCCATTGCGCCGAGTACGCCGCCGAGGTTGTAGGCGGTAAGCCCCGAACCCGCCACCGAAGGGCTGAGCCCCTCGCCTGCAAGCATCGTCGGCAGCCAGCTGAATGCGCTGTAGACCGCGACCAGGTTCATGAAGAAAGCGACCCAGATTGCAAGCGTGTCTCGGCCCTGATGGTCGGCGAACAGCGCACGAAAGCCTGGACGCTGTCCTGCCTTCTGCTCCTTCTGATCGGCGAACACGGCGTCCGGCTGAATCGAGCGGGACATGCGGGTCAGCAGGTGACGCAGTTCGTTCCAACGTTCGTGACGGCGGGCCAGATAACGTGGCGATTCCGGCATGACGAAATACAGCAGGAACGCCAGCGCGACGGGAAGCGTGCCGCCAATCAGAAAGAGGCCGCGCCAGCCATAATGAGGCAGCACGACGCTCGCGAACAACCCGGCAAGCATGCCCCCCAACGGTACGCAAACGATGGTTGCGGTCACGGCGAGCGTTCGTCGGCGAGCAGGCGTAAATTCCGCCGTCATGGTCGTCGCGCTCGGCAGTGCGCCGCCGATACCCAGTCCTGCGAAGAAACGCAGGATCGCAATGGTCATGACGTCCGGAGACAGCGCGATCGAACTCGTCGCCAGGCCGAATACCAGCACGCTCCCGATGATTGCCCAGCGCCGACCGAACCGGTCCGCGAAAAGCCCGGCGAACGCGCTGCCGATACCCATGCCGACGAGACCGGCGGCAACGGCGGGCGCAAATGCATTGCGCGTGATGCCCCATTCCTTGATCAGGCTGGGAATGGCAAATCCGATGAGTTGCCCATCGAATCCATCCATCACGATCGCGAGCGCGGCGAGCAGGACGACCATTCGCTGGAACGCCGAGAACGGTCCATCATCAAGTGTGCGGCCGATGTCTACGGTCGGCAGACGCGGATTGCGATCGTTCATTTCGCTCCCCCGGCCCGGCGGGCGAAGTCCGAATCGCGGTCCTGCGTAATGCGTTTTCCGACGTGACGGTCGGACTCGAACCAGGTGCGATCGAGCGACGACTCGAAATTGATGACAGGCATTGCAGTCTCCTTAAGCCGATCGCTCGTCGTTCCAGGAGCGAAGGCGTCTCAACGGTATCGGGTTGTTATTGTGTTCGTGCCCACCATCCGGAAGCCGATCGCATCCATGGCGAGAAACACGCGCGCTGACCGCGGCAGCAATCAGAACGGATAGTGACGAGGCGTCGTTTGCACGGTGATCCAGCGCAAATCGGTAAATTCCGCGACTCCCGCCTTGCCGCCGAAATGCCCGAAACCACTGGACTTCATCCCGCCAAACGGCATTTGCGCCTCGTCGTGAACCGTCGGGCCATTGACGTGGCAAAGCCCGGACTCGATACGCTTCGCTACCGTCAACGCCCGCGCGACGTCACGGCTGAAGACTGCCGCGGACAGACCATATTCGTTGTCGTTTGCACATGCGATGGCCTCTTCGTCGCCATTGACGCGAACGATCGCCTTGACGGGCCCGAACGACTCCTCCCGGTAGATATGCATGTCCGCCGTCACGTGATCGAGCAATGTGGCCGGCATCAGCGTGGTCTCGGCTTTCCCTCCGCATACCAGCGTCGCGCCTTTCGCCAGCGCGTCGTCGATCAGGTCGTTGCACCGCCTGACGGTCGCCATGTCCACGACGGAGCCCAGCACGGCCGGCCCTTTTCTCGGATCGCCAAGCGGCAGGCTTCGCGCCTTTTCCGCCAGTCGCGCGACGAATTCATCGGCGATCTTCGTGTCGACGACGATGCGTTCGGTCGACATGCAGATCTGGCCGGAATTGGCGAACGCCCCGAATGCCGCGCCTTGAACGGCAGCTTCGATATCGGCATCGTGAAGCACCAGAAACGGCGCCTTTCCGCCGAGTTCGAGTACCGAAGGCTTCAGATATTTCGCGCATTGGGTCGCGATGATGCGGCCGACGCGCGTCGAACCCGTGAAGTTCACCCGTCTGACCGCCGGCTCGGCAATGATCGCTTCGACGATGTCGCCCGCATTCGCCGGCGCGTTCGTGACGAAGTTCACGACGCCGCGCGGCAGTCCGGCGTCCTGCAGCGCCTCGATGATGAGGCCGTGGGTCGCGGGGCAGGTTTCGGAGCCTTTGAGCACGACGGTATTGCCGCACGCGAGCGGCAACGCGATGGCACGCACGCCGAGGATGACGGGCGCATTCCACGGTGCGATCCCGAGCACGACGCCAGCGGCCTGCCTCACGCCGAGCGCGAGACTGCCCGGCACGTCCGACGGAATCACCTCGCCCGAAATCTGCGTGATCATCGCAGCCGCTTCACGCAGCCCGTCGGCCGCAAGCTTGACGTTGAAATCCGCCCACAGGCGGGATGCGCCCGTTTCGGTTGCCATGGCTAGCGCGAAAGCGTCGCCTTTTTCTTCGAGCGCATCCGCGGCCCGATTCAGTAGCGCGCGTCGTTCGCCGGGGCCCATCGCCGACCATGCGGGAAACGCGGCGGCCGCCGCTTGCACCGCCGCTTGTGCATCGGCGACAGTCGCGGCCGGCGCCGTCGAGGCAACAGTGTCATCGAGCGGGTTGCGGCGCTCGAATGTCGCGCCATCGCGAGCCATCGCACGCTCGCCGTTAATCAACATCGATACCTGGTTCATTACCGTCTCCTGGAATATTCTTGGAAAACCGGCCTGCCGAATCACCAACTCGCGGTCAGGCCACGACAATTTCGACGACGCGTGTTTTTCCGGAAGACAACGCGTCCTCCAGCGCGGGCTTCAGCAACAGCGCGTCGCTCACTCGAACGCCTTCGCACCCCATACTGTTGGCCAGGGAAACGAAATCCAGCCCCGGGAGGTCGGTGCCCTGTACCGGATCCGACGCGGCGAAGCCGAACACGGGCGCGAATTCCTGCAAGGCGGCGTAGCGCGAGTTATTCAGGATCACGAACGTGATCGGAAGATCGAGCTGGACCGCGCTATAGATCGCCTGCGGCGAATACATCGTCGAGCCGTCGCCGATGAGGCCGATCACGCGGCTGCCGGGTTTGGCCAGGGCCACGCCCACCGCGGCGGGCATGCCGTAGCCGAGACCGCCGCTTGCCATCGTGTAGAACGTCTGACTGCGCGTGAACGGCAGATAACGTTGCATGACGGGGCGTGAACTGGGCGCCTCCTCGACCACGATATCCGCTGCGTTGCGGACCTCGGACAGTGTCTGTAACGCATAGGCAACCGACATCACTGCTGCGGGCTCGGCTCGCTCGATGACCTCGCGCGGCGCCGGCAGAGGCCGGCCTTGCGGTGCCGGACGGGCGAGCAGGTCCGCGAGCCCCAGGCGAATGTTCGCCACCACCGACGTGCCGACCGGTGTCCACGCAGCGGTAGCCGGATCGTCGATGAGCTGGTACAACGCCGCGCCGTCGGGCACATGCGGCCCACTGCCTTCGACGTGATACGCGAAAGCCGGCGCCCCGACGGCGAAGACCAGGTCATGTCCGTCCAGAATCCGAACGATTTTTTCGCGCATCGCGGGCAGGAATCCGGCGAAAAGACGATGATCTTCAGGGAAGCTGCAGCGTGACGACATCGGCGCAACATAAACCCGTGCGTTATGACGCTCGGCCAGCTGGATTGCCTCGCTCCAGGCATCGGCACGATCGAGTTCCGCGCCGACGACGATGGCCGGCCGTTTGCAATTGTCCAGCGCATCGCCGATCTCCGCGATCCGTACTGGATCGGGACGGAACCGGGTACTGACCCGCGTCACCTCGACGAAGTCGGCCTGCCGGTCCCAATCGTCGACCGGAATGGAAACGAACACCGGGCCGCGCGGCTCCTGCATCGCCACGTGGTAAGCACGGGCGAGCGCCAGCGGAACATCCGCGGCACGCGCCGGTTCAATGCTCCACTTCACATAGGGCCGTGGCAGCTCAGTTGCTTGCGAGGCCGACAAAAACGGATCGAACGGCAGGATCGAACGGGCCTGCTGGCCGGCCGTGATGATCAGCGGCGTCCGGTTCTTGAAGGCCGTGAAGATGTTGCCCATCGCGTTGCCGACACCGGCCGCCGAATGCAGATTAACAAGGGCGGCATTGCCGGTCGCTTGAGCATACCCGTCCGCCATACCGACCACGACCGCCTCCTGCAACCCGAGCACGTACCGGAAGTCCTCCGGGAAATCGCGGAACATCGGTAGCTCGGTCGAGCCGGGATTGGCAAACACCGACGTCAATTCGAGGCGCCGCATCAAGTCCACGACGGCATCGCGAACGGTCGGCTGCCCACTTGTGTTTCGTTGCATCTCGAATCCTCTGCGGTTCGCCACTCAGGCTGGCGGTGACTGGATGAGCCGCAGTATGGGATTCGATGCCTTGTTTGAAAATTGCAAAATATGCTAAAAGTCATTACATTTTGGCATGCTCGATCAGCTTGCCGGATGCCCCAATTTCGCCCCGAAGCCTTGCTGGCCAAGGTTTTCCGGCGTCATCACGGGCTCGGTGGCAGCCGCATTGAGCGGGCACGGCGATTCCGTTCAGGGAAGACACCTAGCCAGCGCTGGCGAGCCGGGATCGCCTTCGCTCCCTTCACCCCTTTCAATCCTGGTTCGTCACGATGAGTTTCAATCTGCAGCAGTTGATGATGTTCACCACGATCGTCTCCGCGGGTAGCCTGGGACGAGCCGCGACCATACTGAACATGACGCAGCCGGCGCTGAGCAGATCGATCAAGCGGCTCGAGGAATCCGTCGGGGCGCCGCTTTTCGAGCGCCACACCAAAGGGATGCAACTGACCGCGCTCGGCGAAGCATTGATGCCGCATGCGATGTCGCTGCAAAGGGAGGCTGAACAGGCGCGCGAGGAATTGGACGCGATGCGGGGCCTGGCGAAGGGGGTGATCAAGGTTGGCGCGGTGGGCAGCATAGCGAGCCTCGTCTTACCGATGGCCATCGCATGTGTGCTCGAGAAATGGCCCAATCTGCGCGTCGAGGTGATCGAAGGCGTGTGGGATCGTCTCGTCGAGGGCTTGCTCGCTTATGAAATCGACCTGGCGCTATGCACATCGGGAGTGGAAACCGAGGATGTCGCTGCGCTCTCCGATTGTTCATGGACCGACAGGAGTTTCGTGGTCGCGGCACCCGATCATCCGCTGCGCGCGAAGCGCGGTCTTCGACTCGATGACACATTGACACAACGGTGGGCACTCACGCCCAAGGGAACCGGACCTTATGCCCACATGCAGGAAACCTTCAAGGCCCGCGGTCTGCCGATGCCGGCCATCGCGGTCGAGACCCGTTCGGTCACCGTGCTCAAAAGCCTCGTAGCACGATGTGGCTTTGTCTCCTGGATGGCCGAACCCATGTACGACACTGAAAGCAAAGCCGGCGTCATCGACGCCCTGGATATCGAAGGCCTGGATGCGCAACGCACTCTGACGGCGTTTCGGCGCAGGCGAGGCACGCTACCCACGCCCGCCGTCAAACTGCTGGACGAACTTCGTCATCTGACAGGATCTTTGCGCAAAGAAGGGCAACGCCCGTCTTAATAGCCTTGAATCACGCATGTCGACAATCCGATCCACGTGTTCAGGGAATATCCGAAATGAATGGGAACATAGTCCTGACTATCCCGACTTTAATTTCTTGTTCCGCGTTTTCGACGATCGGCCCGGAAAGCGCCGGCTTGGCAACCAGATAGCAACCATTTGAATGAAAACCAATATTTATTGGTAGTCCGCGAGGCCGCATACAACCGAGTTCGCCCTAACCGGAAAATTGCGTGGAAATCAAAGTCACGCCAGTCGTTGACCGTTGCCTGCATGCGCTGCGTGTTCCACGCGATCACGAGGTTCGTCAGCAACGTCAACGACCCCGAGATCGCGACCATTTCATCTCGGCGTCGGCCGCGCTCGGGGGCCACACGACCAGTGTAAATCGCACGCTGAAGCTGGTGGACCGACTCGCCGCGATTCAGCAGCGTATGCAGCTCCCGGCGGAACGCTGCGTTACTGAAGTAGTCGCACAAGAAAAGCGTGCGCAGCAACTTGCCGAGCTGATCGGCGGCCCGATACACCGGGTCACCCTGTGCAGCACTGCAACCCGGCACGAAGAAACCCCGCCGGTTCACGGTGGCTGACATGGAAACGGCGATTCTGGAAGTTGCGTCAAAAGCAGAAACTGAGCGGCGGTCTGCGAAGGCCCGCGGGTGAACGTCAGCGCCCTGCTGCTTCAGACTCGGCGCTTCAACGTTCAATGATGGAAAGGCCGATGAAACATGCGACATCTGAATTTAGCTGGCGCTACGACATCTGAATCCGGGTATGACAACGGGGCCCGATTAATATTGAAATTCGCTCGTTATGCGCGCCGGCGCCAAACAGTTGACGAACCCAGGCACCATCAGCGCTTCGAACGATGCGAGCCGTCGTCTCCCGCAGAACGTCAGGCCGGCTCTGAACCACCTCGTTCGCTGCGAGCCTGTTTGCCCTGATCATAGCGTGCCCGGTTGTTCTCGATCGCTTCGAGATGCTCGCCCGCCCACGCACCGAGTGCGCGAACCGGCACCGCCAGGGATTGTCCGAGCGGCGTCAGCGCATATTCGACTTGCGGGGGCACCGTCGGGTAGACCGTGCGGCTGACCATGCCGTCACGCTCGAGTGCCCTCAGGGTACGCGTAAGCATCTGCTGTGAGATGCCGCCGACTGTCCGTTTGATCTCGTTGAAGCGGCGTGGCCGCTCGACCAGCACTCTGACGATCATCACTGTCCATTTGTCGCCGACGATTGCGAGCACCTTGCCGACCTGATGGCATTGGGTGCTGACGCCCGGTGAGGCAGGCATATCCATCTGACCTGGTCCTAAAAATATGCGTTCTTGGCGGATTGCCTCTAGTTACATAGCATAGTGCCGGTCACAAATCCATACCGGAGGCATCCAGTGAAACTGCTTCATCTCGATTCCAGCATCATGGGCGCAAACTCGGCGAGCCGCGTGCTCTCTGCCGCCATCGTCGAGCGGATCGTCGCAACCAACGACGCCGTGAATGTCACCTATCGCGATCTTGCCAGCGAGACGCTCCCGCATCTCTCCTTCGACGCGTTCATGACGCTCGACGCCGGCAAGGACGTGCAGCAGTTCCTCGAAACCGACGTCGTCGTGATCGGGGCCGGCTTCTACAATTTTTCGGTTCCCACCCAGCTCAAGGCCTGGATCGATCATATCGTCGTGCGCGGCAAGACCTTCGCGCGCGGTGAGAGCGGACCTATCGGTCTCGCCCAGGGCAAGCGCGTGATCGTCGCGCTGGCGCGCGGCAATGTTTACAGCGAGGGCTCCCCGTATCAGGCGTTCGAACATGCCGAGACCCTGCTTCGCTCGGTGTTCACGTTCATGGGTGTCCAAGATATCGAGTTCATCGTCGCGGAAGGGCTCGGACGCAGCGAGGAGGTGCGCCGCGCCTCGATTGCGAGCGCACTCGAAAAAGCGCGCGAGGTCTCTCCGAACGCTGCGGCTCCGGCTACGCCGGGCGCTTGAGCGCACGGGCGCGGATACACGGCATGCCCGGTTTTCGCGCCGCAAGACAACGATGGGATCGGCGCGCCATTCCGCGCCCCTGGTTTCGGCCGCACTTCGCTCCACTGACCGCAATGTCGTCGGCGTACGCTCGGACACATTGCGCGAGGCTGTGGCATCCATGCCTTCGCTCCTGGCGGGAAACATGCCCACCGGCCCTGCGCGAAGGACTTCTCGCGCCATGACGGAGGAATCGCTGCTTCGATTGCTCGAACGAAACGCCTGACACCGGATCCCCTGCCCGCGTCCCGGAGTCAGGCGCCCGTCCGGATCAGCCTTCACGATTCCTGCGCACTCGATTCCGCTGATCTCGGCCGCTTCGGGCCATGTGCCCTCGCGCATGTGGGTATCGGCGCGATTCACGCCGACAAAGCCGATCCTCGGCTCGAGTACATCGACTTGTGCGTGGTGAAACTCGTCCCTGTTGTAGCGCCGGGATTTCTTCATTTGCCCATCTCGGACGAGATCACGCCTGAGCAGATGCGTGGCTACGTCCAATGCGTGATACGAGACACGGCGCGTCACATCGATCGGCCGAACTACTACCTCATCGAGGGAGCGCGGACCTGCGCGGTGGGCGATCAGTTGATGAAGAAGGAGATCATCATGCAGGGCGCGGCCTGGGGCCATCCCCACGATTATCCGATCGAACAGGAGTTGCGGGACGGACGCCTTCCGTCGATTGGCGGACGGCATCTGCAAGGAGGGCGGGTCGAAATCACGGCAGCGCGCCGGCGCGATTTACCGCACGGGCCGATCGCAGATCTGCTTTGGAAACACATCAGGGAGGCGGCTGCGGACTTCAGAATTGATAGACAGGCGTGAATCGGAGAGACGGAGCGAACCTGTCCGAACCTTTGTGGGCAACGCATAAACTGACGGCCAAGGCGCCGCGTTTATGCTGCTGACAGTTGCAACACCAGGCGTATTTCCCGCAGCGACCGGGCCCATCGCACAGCATGGCCGATTTTCGGCAGGCCCTCGCGTAGCGTTAGAATAGCGCCCCTTCTCATGGGAGACGACAATGTCCTGGTTCGTTTATGAAGTGCCCGAATACCACGAAGACGCCGCGCGCATCGAACCCTTCAGCGAGCTGCGTAGCCGTGTGCTGAAAGCCGGCGGCCCGGCCATGGCAGACGACCTGGAAAGCGTTCGCGAAAACGCCGCGGCGACGGCAGACACGCCGGAGCGGCCGCTGCGTACCCCGGAAAATCCGCAGGTCTTTCCGATTCCTTACGCCGACTCCATGATCCTCGTCGGGTTCATCTTCGATCTGAAACGAGAATTCAGGCAGCTGATCGTGTCACCCGTGGAAATGCCGTGGCTGAAAGACGCGTAAAGCGTTGCGCCGGCGTGGTGTCGCACCCGGCGATCCGTTTCTCGGGATTCGTGTCAACGTACGCTTTCGTACGCCGCGCTTTATCGGCGCGCCGTTCATCGTCGCGGGGGGCGGACATGATCGCCACGGTGCTCCAGGCCGTCGGGTGGCGCTTCGCGGAGCTCGTGAACGCCAAGCTGCTGCCGCTGCCCTTCCCCGCGCCCACATACGAACTTTACTGCACTGGCATCCGCGCTTTCATCACGAGCCGGCCAACCGCTGGATCTGCGACGCGATGAGCGAACTCGTCAGAGGGCCGATGCAGCACGAGCCGTTGTCGAATACGAAGCGGCAGCGTTCGACGGCGGCGCGGTAGCCCGCACGGTGGCGAATGGCTAGCGCGCCCGATCGCGCAGCAGCAGGCGCGACCCGACCTCCACGATCGACGTAATCGCCGGCAGCAGTTCCTGGCCCAGCGACGTCAACTCGTATTCCACGGACGGCGGCGACGTCGGCAACACGCTTCGCCGGATCACACCCCGCTCCTCGAGATCACGCAGCCTGCCGGTCAGCACCTTCGCGGTGATGGTCGGGTTGTCGCGCCGCAACTCCGAAAACCGACGCGGGCCTTTGCTCAGGCACCAGATCAGTTCGGGCGTCCACAGACCGCCGATCAACGCCATGCATTTCGACATCGGGCAGCCGGGAAGCGGCTCCACCTTCTTTCTCATTCTCAAACCCATCGTCGTCCCGGGGATGGTTTCCATTTGGTTACTTGAAAATGATGGTAACTGATGGATAGATGGTTTCCAACGGAAACCTTCATCCCTACACTTGGAGCCTCACCTATCGATACACGGAGAACATGAACATGTATGCAATAACGGGAGCATCCGGGCAACTCGGGCGCCTTGTGATCGACGCATTGCTTGAAGCCGTGCCGGCCAACCGGATCGTCGCGGCGGTCAGGAATCCGGCGAAGGCACGCGACCTTGAAGCGCGCGGCGTGGTGGTGCGCGAGGCTGATTACAAGCGGCCTGAAACGCTCGCCACCGCGTTCGTCGGTGTCGACAAACTCCTGCTGATCTCATCGACGGAAGTCGCCGGCCGCCTGCCATTGCACCGCGCGGTGATCGACGCGGCCCGGCGGGCTGAAGTCTCGTTGCTTGCCTATACGAGCATGCTGCGCGCCGACACGTCGCCCGTCCGACTCGCGATCGAGCACCGGCAGACGGAAGAAGCCATCGCGGCCTCCGGCCTCCCCGCCGTCATTCTTCGCAATGGCTGGTACACCGAGAACCATCTGATGGCCCTTCCCGCTGCGCTCGAGCATGGCGCGTTCATCGGGGCCGCGAAGGACGGACGCTTCTCTGCCGCCGCGCGGAAGGACTATGCGGCGGCGGCGGCCGTGGTATTGACGACGGACGGCCACGCAGGAAAAACCTATGAACTGGCGGCAAACGATGCGTACACGCTGGCGCAACTGGCTGCCGAGGTTTCGCGGCAGTCCGGCAAGACCGTCGTCTACAACGATCTTGCGCAGGACGCTTATGCAGACGTGCTGACGAGCGCCGGGTTGCCACCCGAGTTTGCCAGCGTCCTGGCCGATGCCGACGTGGCCGCCTCGCGCGGTGCGCTGTTCGACGACGGCGGCGCCCTCGCGCGACTGATCGGTCGGCCCACGACGCCGTTGGCGAGCGTCGTCGCGACTGCGTTGCGCGATTAGGGCGAACAAGCCCCGATGAGGCATCAGCCAGCGCGGCTGCAGCGTGCGCGTTCGGGTGATGCTGCCGGGACGCGCGCCCGGCACGTGCTCCGGTGACAACGCTCGCCACCCGATGGCGGGCACGTGGCTCACAACCGGTAAGTTCGCATCGCATTGCGGACGAACAGCGCCTCGCGCTCGTCGTCGCCGGCGCCCGCGACAATCGCCGCATAAGCGTGCCAGAGCGCTTGATAGCCGGCATGGAGCCGATCGACCGGGAAGTTCGACGCGAACATGCAGCGCGCCGCGCCGAACGCGTCGATCGCCTCCAGCACGTACGGGCGGAAACTCTCGACCGTCCAGCGATGGTCGAACATCGCGAGCCCGGACAGCTTCATCGTCACGTTCGCCCGCCGCGCGAGCCCGCGCAGTCCGTCGCGCCATTCGCGCCAGCCGTGCACGCTGGTCCGGTCGACGAACATGCCCGTGTGATTGACGATTACGGGCGTGTCGGGGTGCGCGTCGATGACGGTGAGCGCCGCGCCGATCTGGGCGGGGTACAGCTGCAGGTCGAACGACAAACCGAACTCGCTCAGCATCCCGAAGTTCTCTCGCCAGCGCGGCTCGGCCAGATAGTCCACGTCGACGTAGTTGTACCAGGGGTCCGGATGCCGGTTCAACACCTGCCGGATACCGCGCACGTTCGGGTGCGCCGCCGCGCCCGCGAGCCGGATGCGTGCGTCCGGCGCGAACAGGTCGACGCCCGCGACGATGCCGTCCGGCATCCCGCCGCTCGCCGGCGCATCGGCAAGCGCCTGCAGCCAGTCGACTTCGCTCGGCGTCGTCCACGCATCGTGGATCGCCTCGACATGCACGACCTTCAGCACGTCGATATCCGCGCCGGCGTCCGCGCGCAGGTCCGCGGGCAGGTAGCGGCGCGGCAAGTCCGCCACCGCGCCCGAAAACGCCGGCTGAGCGCGATCGAGCCAGCTGTAGCTCAACGCGTCGGCGTCCCAGAAATGGACATGGGGATCGACAACCTGCATGTGGGCTCCGTGAGTTGATACGATACGATGATCCGCTGCAATGGGTCGGCACACGTCGAGCGCTGCCCATCCGTTGAACGGGCCGGCGTCATTCCAGATGAAACATCGGCTCCAGCGATTTCTCGACCGGACGTCCGTCCGGCCCGGTCGCCATCAGGTCGGCCATGTACGCCCACCAGCGGCGCATCACGTCCGTTTCGGCGAGTTGCGCGATCCGGTGATCGGCCGGCCGTTTGAGCACGGCGAACAGGTGATGGGTGTCGTCGTCGAGAAAAATCCAGTAGTCCGATATGCCCGCTGCACGCAGCGCGTCGGCGAGTTCCGGCCAGATCGCATCGTGCCGGCGTCGGTACTCATCCCGCTTGCCGGGGTGCAGGCGCATCCTGAAGGCGATCGTTTCCATGGTCATGCCTCGCGGTTTCATTGCAGGTTCACGTACATGCCGCCGTCGACGAGCAGCGCGGCACCGTTCACGTAGCGCGCCATGTCGGACGCGAGAAACACGACGCAGTCGGCGACGTCGTCCGGCTCGCCGAGGCGGCCGAGCGGAATCCGGCGCTCGAAGTATTCGGTCTTGCCGGGCGCGGCGAGATCGTCGTCGTTGATTTCGGTGCGGATCGTGCCGGGCAGCACCGAATTGCAGCGGATCCGATGCGGCGCGAGCGCGACCGCGCACGACTGCATCAGCGCATGGACACCGGCCTTGGTCGGCGTGTAGTGCGTCTGCATGCCGCCACCGACCAGCGCGCTGATCGAACTGGTCGCGACGATCGCGCCGCCGTGCCCTTGCGCGGCCATTTGTCGGGCGACGGCCTGGGTCACGTAGAACGCGCCGTGCAGGTTCACTTCCATCGTTCTTTGCAGCAGCTCGGGCGGCAAGTCCAGGAAGCCGTGGAACGGGCAGATTCCGGCATTGCTCGCCAGCACGTCGATCCGCCCGAATCGCTCGACCGCAGTCGCGACGAGTGCGCTTGCCGTGTCGGGCTGCGCGACGTCGCCCGGCACGGCGAGCGCGTCGCGCCCCGTCGCGCGGATCGCGTCGACGAGCGCGTCGATCTCGTGATCGGCCTGCGCGGGCAGCAGCGGGTTCGTCCAGTAGTTGACGACGACGTCGGCGCCATGCCGCGCACACGCCAGCGCGATCGCGCGGCCGATCCCGCGCGATCCGCCCGTCACGACGACGATCCTGTCTTCGAGCAACTTCGTCATTGGGCCCCTCCGTACACTCAGTGTTCATACGGGCGCTGCATGCGCACGTCCGGATTCAGGCGCACGCCGAAACCGGGGGTATCGGGCACCTTCATCCGCCCGCCGACCGGCACCGGCTCGTCGAGCAGCAGCGGATCGAACATCGGCACGACACGATCGGCCTGCGGCGCCATCATCAGGAATTCGGCGAACGGGCTGTTGTGCCGCGTCGCGACGAAGTGATAGCTGTAGACCGACGAGCCATGCGGAATCACCAGCACGCCACGCGCATCGGCGAGCGCCGAGATCCGCATCAGCTCGGTGAGCCCGCCGCACCAGCCCACGTCCGGCTGAATGATGTCGCAGCACTCCATCTCCAGCAGCATGCGAAAGCCCCAGCGGGTCGCCTCGTGCTCGCCGGTCGTGACGAGCATGCCGCGCGGCACGTCGCGGCGCAGCTTCGCATAGCCCCAATAGTCGTCGGGCGGCAGGCATTCCTCGATCCATTTCAGGCCGAGCGCATGCGCTTCGTGCGCGAGCCGCGTCGCATACGGCACGTCGAGACTCATCCAGCAGTCGAGCATCAGCCAGAAATCCGCGCCGACGCGCGAACGCATCTCGGCGAGTGCATCGAGATTGCGGCGCAGGCCGACCTCGCCCTCGGCCGGGCCGTGATGCAACGGCAGCTTGCCGCCGATGAAACCCATCTCCTTCGCGAGATCGGGTCGCGCGCCGGTCGCGTAGAACGCCAGCTCGTCGCGCACCTTGCCGCCGAGCAACTGGTGCACGGGCTCCTGCCGGACCTTCGCGAGCAGATCCCACAGCGCGAGGTCGACGCCCGAAATCGCATTGAGCACGACACCTTTGCGCCCGTAGTACAGCGTCGCGTAGAACATCTGATCCCACATCTTCTCGATGTCGGTCACGCGCTGCCCTTCGATGAAGCGCGCGAGATGCCGCTCGACGATGAACGCGCCGATCTCGCCGCCGGTCGTCACCGCGAAGCCGACCGTTCCATCGCTGGCCTCGACTTCGATCACGAGCGTGCCGAGCACGTTGATGCCGAACGACTGGCGGCTCTGCCGGTATTCGGGGTAGCGCGACATCGGCGTCGCAATGTGGTCGTCGATCCAGTGACAGGCATCCTGATCGTGGTAGTCGGCGCCGCCACCACGCACCGTCAGCGCGCGGACCGCGCGTATCGTCGGCATGCTCATTCTTCGGGTTCCTTGGTTGGGTGATCGAGTGAGAAGGCCGCCCGTACGCGTCGTGCGTGCCGGCTGCGGCGGAAATCGCAACGTCGTGCTGCGAGGCGGTTGCGTCAGCGTGCCCAGCGCAGCACCAGCGCGTCGAGCCGTCGCGCAATTTCGATCAGACCCGCGCGCGTCGCCGGATGCAGCGGCGCGAGCGGACGCCGCGGCGCGTCCGATGCGATCACGCCGCCCTCCTTCATCAGCGCCTTCGCCGCCAGCAGGCCGGCCTGACGGTTCTCGTAATTGATCAACGGCAGCCATTGCTCGTACTGGGCGACCGCCTCGTCGCGCTCCCTGGCGAGATATGCGGCGAGAATCGGCCGCAGCCCGTCCGGATAACCGCCGCCGAGGATGCTGCCGGTTGCGCCGGCATCGAGATCGGCGAGCAGCGTGATCGCCTCCTCGCCGTCGAACGGCCCTTCGATCGCATCACCGCCGAGCGCGATCAGCTCGCGCAGCTTCGCCGCCGATTGCGGCACCTCGATCTTGAAATAGCGCAGATTCGGAATCGTGTGCGCGATGCGCGCCAGAAACGCGGCCGATACCTGCGTGCCGCTCATCGGCGCGTCCTGGTACATGATCGGGATCTCGATCGCATCGGAGAGTTCGGCATAGAACTGCTCGATCGCGGCCTCGCCGCAACGAATCGTCGCGCCGTGGTACGGCGGCATCACCATCACCATCGCCGCACCGGCCGCTTGTGCGGCGCGGCTGCGCGCCGCGCAGATCGTCGGATTGAAATGCGTGGTCGTCACGATCACCGGCACGCGCCCCGCAACGTGCTCGAGGATCGCCGCGATGAGCCGCTCGCGCTCGTCGTCGGTCAACGAAAACTGTTCCGAGTAGTTCGCGAGGATGCACAGGCCGTCCGCGCCCGCGTCGATGATGAAGTCGACACAGCGCTTCTGGCCCGGCATGTCGATCTCGCCCGACTCGGTGAAGATCGTCGGCGCGACGGAGAACGCGCCCGTATAGCGGCGGTGAATCGGCGTAGTCAGGCTCATCTGCAATCCTCTCTTATAGTAAGTGATCCGAATTGTATGGCGCGTCGGTCATGCGCCAATACCACGATAAATCACGCGTCACACGCGCCCGTACCGCCCTCGCAGCCCGTCCGTCACGCCGCAATAGATTGCCTTCAGCTTCAGACGCTTGTTGCGCGCATGCAGCAGCACGAATGCGACGTGCTTGAGCGTGATGAGATTGATCAGCAGCATCGCCGGATAGCGCCGCCAATAGTCGCGCGCGACGAGAATGCAGTTGCGCGCCGCATAGTAGTGGCGTAGCGCGCTCTGGTCGAATATCTCGACGCGCGGCCAGTGCTGCTGCGCGGACGGGCTGCCGAGTTCGTGGGGCAGCGACACGTCGGCGTTGACGCGCACCGGCACGCCGTGCGCCTGCGCGCGCATGCAGTATTCGGCGTCGACGTGGTCGATGAAGAAGTCCTCGCGGAAGCGGCCGAGCGCGCGATACGCGTCGAGCGAGATCGCGGTGCCCGACGAGATAATGACCGAGCACGACAGCAGGCCCTGCGCGCCGCCGTGGATCGGCGTGATCTGCGCGGACCAGCGGCGCACCGTGAACAACGGCAGGTCGCGCTGAAAATTGCGGTTGAAGATCCGCGGGCCGACCAGGAAGCGGCTGTCGCCCACCCGCGCACAGCCGGCGAGCATGCGGTCGAAATAGTCGTCCGGAACGTGCGAATCCTGATCGAAGATGAAGAAGACGTCGCAGCCGCGGCCGATCAGGAATTCGACGCCGGCGTTGAACGCACCGGCGATGCCGCCGCGATTGTGATTCGCGATGACGTCGACGCCGCCTTCGGCGAGCCGCGCGTACAGTGCGCGGTCGGCGACGGGCGAATTGTCGACCGCGACGACGGCGGGGCTTTTCGCAGGCAAGGTCAGCAAATGCTCGATCTGCGCTGCTGACGGCTTGTACAGCGTGACCAACGTACCGTGTGTCATGACGGCACCTCGTGACGATCAAGTAGCGATGCGCCGCGCCGGTCGATCCGGGCGGCCCGTCCTCCTTTGCACGACTGCTTGTCTCGTCGACCGGCCTGCCCTGCCCGTTCGCGTGCTGCACGCGATCGTCGCAGGCGCCGCGGCCGATCTTGCTTTATTTTGCGTACAGCTTGACGACGCTCGCCTGGACGACGCGCGTGATTTCCTCCATCCGCCAGCGGATATGCGTGTCGGTCAGTGTCGCGCACCGCTCCGCATCGCGTTCGGCAAGCGCGTCGAGAATCTCGAGATGCTCGGTAAACGCCTCGTTGCGTCGCTGATCGACATCGACCCAGCGCACGTAGTGAATCCGCGCGTTGATCCCTTGCAGCACCCGGCCGATCTCGGCATTGCCCGACAACGCGGCGAGTTCCAGGTGAAACTGCTCGTCCTTGACGACCAGCTCCGACGACGACATCCGCGCGGCATTCTTCATCACCTGCTTCCAGAAGCGACGCAGCGCCTTGATGTCGTTGTCCGACGCGCGCTCGCATGCGAGCATCACCGCGGTCGTCTCGATCGAGCGACGCAATTCGAACAGATCGAACACATCCTTCCCCTCCAGTTCCCGAATGAAGAAACCGCGGTTCGGCACGAACACCAGCAGGTTTTCGGCAACGAGCCGGTTCAGCGCCTCGCGAATCGGCGTGCGACTCACGTTGAAGCGCTCGGCAAGCTCCAGCTCGTTGAACCGTTCACCCGGCCGGATCTCGTACAGCACGGCCATCTGTTTCAACTGCTCGTAAATCTCGTTGACCGTGAGGCCCGTGCGCGTCGGCGCTGCGGTCTCCCGGCCAGCCATAACGGAAGTCGACATCTCGTCTCCTGGTTCCACCTGTTGTCACCGCGCGTCATTATCCATCGGCAATTTGCCCGCGCGCGTCTTTTTACATGCACGCGCTATGCGTCAGCGCATCAGCAGGCTGCCGAAGCCCGGCACGGGATCGTCGATGCCCGCGAGCCTCAGCGCGTGCCAGGCGAGCGCATGATTGCTCGACAGCACGGGTTTGCCCGCACGCGCTTCGATATCGGCCAGCGCATCGACGATGCGCAGGCTCGTGCACGACACGAATACGGCATCGACGGCCGGATCGGCGGCGAGCGTCAGCACCGCGTGCTCGATCGACGCGCGCTCGATGCGGGCGACCTCGTTGTCGTCGCGGTGCTCGAACGAGCCGACCCGCACGATATCGACGCCGCGTGCGCGCAGGTACGCGGCCATCGCTTCGTTGATCGTGCGCTCGTACGGCGTCAGCAGCGCGACCCCGCGCGCGCCGAGCGCCGTCAGCGCGATGCGCGCGGCGGTAATCGGCGTGGTGCACGCGACGCCGGGCCGCGCCTCGCGGATGCGCTCGAACACGCGCTCCTCGCCGAGCACCATCGACGCCGACGTGCAGCCGAACGCGACGACGTCGAGGCGCTCGCCCGGCCGGATCAATTCGACCGCGGCGCAGATCCCGCCGTCCATCTGAGCGAGCGTCTCGGCGGTGATCTCCGCGGAATTCGCGATCCGGCTTTCGTAGAACGCGACGCCATCGATCGCGAGCAGACGTCGCCACTCGTATTCGATCGTATGGTCGGTCGCCAGCACGACGAGGCCGATCGCCGCGCGCCGCGCGATGCCGGCGTCGAGCGAGAAATCGAAGCGGGCGTACGCATCGCGCGCCGGGCCCGCGCCGACACCCGGATCGGACGCCTCGGAGGTGGAAAGAAGTTCGCTCATTGCAGGGTCATCCCGGTGATGTCGATGTCGGGCTGCTTGCCGTGGATCAGATCCGCGACGATCTTCGCGGTGCCGCACGACATGGTCCAGCCCATATGGCCGTGGCCGGTGTTGAAAAACAGGTTGCGGTGCCGGGATGCGCCGATGATCGGCGTGCCCTCCGGCGTCATCGGCCGCAGCCCGGCCCAGTACGACGGCTTCGCGTAGTCGGCGCCGTTCGGGAACAGCGCCTGCGCGGTCGCGAGCATGTGCGCGAAATCGCCCGGCGAATGCGTGGTGTCGTAGCCGCTGAACTCGGCGGTCGCGGTCAGCCGCAGCCGGTCGCCGAAGCGCGCCCATGCGACGAGCTGATTCTCCTCGACGCCGCCGAGCGCGGGCGGCTCGTGCGTGTCGTCGATCGGCAGCGTGACCGAGTACCCCTTGACCGGATAGATCGGCAGCCGGTAGCCGAGCGTGCGCGCGACGAACGGCGAGTACGCGCCGAGCGCGAGCACGTATCGATCGCCGGTCACGCGGCCCTGCGACGTCTCGACGTAGTCGATCGCATCGGCGCTCGCGCGCACGCCGTCGATCGACGTGCCGAAGCGGAATTCGACGCCGAGCGCGCGGCAGCGCTCGGCGAGCGCGCGCGTGAACAGATGCGCGTCGCCGCTCTCGTCGCTCGGGCAATGGATCGCGCCCGCGATCGCGCCCGCCGCGTGGCGCAGCGCCGGCTCGCGTTCGACGGTGGCCCGCGCATCGAGGATGTCGAGCGGCAGGCCGTTGTCGGTCAGGATCCGCATGTTCGCGACGCCGCGCTCGAACGATGCAGGGTCGCGATACAGGTACAACAATCCTCCGCTCGTCCGGTCGTACTCGAGCAGTTCATCATTCGTCGCCTGCTGAAGCCGCTGCTGCGCGTAACGACACAGCCGCACCTTGATCGACGTGTTGCGTCGCGAGCGCTCGGCCGTGCAGTTCTGCAGGAACAGCGCACACCAGGCCCACATCCGCCAGTCGGGCGTCCATTTGAGCCGCAGCGCCTGGCCGTCGGCAAACAACGACTTGAAGAGAATCTTCGGCGCACGCGGCGATGCCCAGGTATACGAATGGCCGGGCGCGATCAACCCCGCATTCGCGAAGCTCGTTTCGAGCGCGACGCCGTCGCGACGTTCGATCACCGTCACCTCGTCGCCCGCCTTCGCGAGAAAATACGCAGTGGTCACGCCGACGATGCCGCCGCCGAGCACGATCGTCTTCATACTCCGCTTCTCCTGTACTAGCTCGCGGCGATCGCCGCGATCTCGACCGTGTACTGCGGAAACGCGAGCTTCGATTCGACGCACGCGCGTGCCGGCGGCTCGCCCTGCGGCACCCACGCGTCCCATACGCTGTTCATCTCGGCGAAGCTGCGATAGTCGGCCAGCCAGATGCTCGCGGACACGATCCGGCGCTTGTCGAGCCCGGCGTCTTCGAGCAGCCGGTCGATCTTGTCGAGAATCTGACGGGTCTGCCCCGCCACGTCGAGCGACGTATCGTCCGCCACCTGCCCGGCGACGAAGGCCAGCCCGCCCGCGACCACCAGTTGGCTCATCCGTTCACTCACGCCGTATCGCTTGATCTCCACCATCTGACTGTCCTCCGAGGTCGTGTCGAGTTGGGCTGATTTAAGCACTGCAATTCACCTCTGTATACACTTTTTTCAGAAATATCCTCCATTGCGCCAGATTGGCGCGCTTGTGCACCACGACTATCCACGCTCTTTGAAAGCGTGCATAAATGCATGAAAACAGGGATATTTTTCTATCGTTCCAGAGACTTTCACGATTCCGCACAGCGACTCGAAAATTTATTTGCAAACGATTTTTGATCTGTGATTCTGTCGACACTTCTGTATATCAAACCAGGCCGACATCCGTGCGGCCGACCATGCGACGGGAGAACGAAGATGAAGGCAAGTCAGTGGAGTGTCGGTGTCTGGATCGCACTCGGTGCGCTTGCGTCGGGCGCCGCGCAGGCCGACGTCAGCGTGGGTGCGGTGCTGCCGCTGACCGGCGCGAGCGCGTCGATCGGCGAAGACCAGCGCCGCGGCATCGAGCTTGCCGTCGCGCAGATCAATGCGAAAGGCGGCGTGCTGGGCCAGAAGCTCGCCGTGCGCATCGAGGATTCGGGCGGCTCGGCCAATACCGCACTCGACGCCGCGCGCAAGCTCGCGACCGTCGAGCACGTGCCGGTCGTGCTCGGCGAGTTCTCGTCGTCGGTGACGATTCCAGTCGGACAGTTCCTGGTGCGTCAGGGCGACGTGCATATCAACATCGGCTCGTCGAGCCAGCAGGTGCGCAAGATCGGCGCGGGCTCGTTCAGCGTGATCGGGCTGGACGACCTGTCCGCGCGCTTCGCGGCTCAGGACGTGTACGCCCGCAAGCTGCGGCGCATCGCACTGATCGCGCCGAACAACGGCTATGGCCAGGGCATCGCCGGCGAATTCAAGAAGCGTTTCGAGGCGCTCGGCGGCACCGTGGTGTCGACGGTGCTCTACACGGAAGGACAATCGACCTATCGCCGCGAACTTGAGCAGGCATCACGCGCGCAGCCCGACGCGTATGTCTACAGCGCCTATGGCCAGGAGGCCGCGACGCTGAACCGGCAGGCATTCGAGATGCGTCTGAACCAGCACCCGTGGTACGGCATCTATCTGACGATGTGCACGAGCGACACGCCCGCGCAGATCGCGCAAGGCCAGATCGGCCTCGAAGTCGCCGCGCTCGGCGCGGGCGCGAAAGCGTATGCGAGCGCCTATCAAGCCGCGTACAACGAGGCGCCGCGCTCGGCGTTCGGCAGCTATGCGTACGACGCAACGCTGTTGTCCGCCGCGGCGATCGGTCGCGCGCAATCCATCGACCCGGCGAAGATTCGCACGGCGCTCGCGGCATTGGGCAAGTCGTATACCGGCGTGACCGGCGCGATCGCGTTCGATGCGGACGGCCAGCGGGAAGTCCAGCCGTACGAGAAGGTGGTCTACCGCCAATCGGTCGTCGCGCAGCAGTAAGCGCCCGCCCGGATGAACCAGAGGACCTCGCCATGCTGTCATTCATTGTCGACGTATTGATCCGCACCGCCGATCTGCTGCTGGTGTCGGTCGGCCTGTCGACGCTCTATTCGCTGATCCGCTTTCCCAACATCGCACATGTCCAGTACGCGATGCTGGGCGCATTCGCGACGCTCTGGCTGGAACGCGCGGGGCTGCCGTTCGCACTCGCGACGGCCGTGTCCTGCGCGCTGGTCGGCACCGCCGCGACGCTGCTGAACCTGTTCGTTTTTGCGAGACTGCTGCGCTCCGGCAGCGCGGTGGCGATGATCGGCTCGCTCGCGATCTCGATGCTCGCGGTCGCGCTGGTGCTCGGCATCGCCGGCTCGCGACCGCAACAGTATGCGCAGGACGTGCATCCGCCGATGGTGATCGCCGGCGTCGCGCTGTCCGTGCCGCAACTGGGCTCGATCGCATGCGGCGCCGGCGCGCTCGCGATATTCGCGGCGCTGCTGTACCGCACCGGGCTCGGGCGGGCGATGCGTGCGCTCGCCTCGAATCGCGCGCTGGCGCTCGCGACCGGCATCGACGCGACGCGCGTGACCAACGTGATCACGTTCGCGAGCGGCGTGCTGGCGGCGCTCGGCGGCACGATGCTCGGCGCCACCGAGAGCGTGCATGTGAATCTCGGCTACGGACTGCTGATCCCGGTATTTTCCGCGGCGATCCTGGGCGGTCTCGGCAACCCGCTCGGTGCCGCGGCCGGCGCGCTGTTGATCGCGGTGGCCGAAACCGTCGCACTGAACGTCGATTTCGGCGGGCTCGTCGATCGCCCGATGCAATTCTTTCCGGTCGAGTACGTCGGCGCGGTGTCGTTCGCGATCCTGCTCGTCGCACTGATCTTCCGGCCCTACGGCATCTTCGATCGGGAGGTACGGCGTGTCTAGCTTCGTCATCCATCTGCTGACCGTCGGCTGCCTGTACGCGACGATGGCGCTCGGGTTGAACCTGCAGGCCGGCTATGCGGGCCTCGTCAATTTCGGTTTCATTGCGTTCAGCGGGCTCGGCGCGTATGCGGCCGGCATCGCGTCGCAGCTCGGCTGGCCGCTGCCTTCGGCGCTGACGCTCGCGCTGGCCGCCGCGGGTGCGCTGGCGATCGTTGTCGCACGGCTCGGGCGGCAGCTCTCCGCCGACTACTGGGGGATCGCGACGCTCGCGATCGCCGAGATCCTGCGCACGATCGCGCTCAACGAAAGCTGGTTGACCGGTGGCGCGCAAGGCATCGGCGGCATCGCGCCGCTATTCCCCGGGCTGCGGGCGCCGTGGGCCGAACTCGCGTTCCTCGCGGTCACGGCCGGCTGCCTCGCGCTCACCTATGCGACGTACCGGCGCCTGACCGCAAGCCGCTTCGGCCGGGCGCTGAAGGTGATGCGCGAAGAACCCGCGCTCGCGGTCTGCTTCGGCTACGATCCGCTCGCGCTGAAAACGCGGGCGTGCATTGCCGGCGCGCTGCCGGCCGCGCTCGCCGGGGCACTCGCCGCGTGGTACATCGGCTATGTCGGGCCGGACGCGATGATCGCGTCCGAGACCTTCGCGCTGTGGACCGTCGTGATGGTCGGCGGCCTCGGCAGCCACGCAGGCGTGCTGGTGGGCACGCTGATCGTGCAGGCCGTCTACGCGCTGGCGCCGTTTCTCAAGGACTGGCTCGATGTCGGCAGCGACCTGACCGGCGCGGTGCGACTGGGCCTGGTCGGCCTGATGCTGCTCGCGTGTGTGCTCTGGCGTCCGCACGGGCTCGTACCCGAGCGCCTGGAGGTGCGGCCATGAGCGCGCTGCTCGATCTCGACGGCGTGACGATCCGCTACGGCGAGAACGTCGTCTTGTCCGGGGTCACGCTGTCGGTCGACGGCGGCGAGATCGTCGGACTGCTCGGCCCGAACGGCTCCGGCAAGAGCACCGCGCTCAACGCGATCACCGGGTTCGCGCCGCTCGCGGCGGGCGCCATCCGCTTCGACGGTCAGCGGATCGACGCGCTGTCGCCGCACAGGATCGCGCGGCTGGGCGTGCGCCGCACGTTCCAGTTGCCGTCGATGCCCGCGCGCATGTCGGTGCTCGAACTCGCGATGGCGGCTTCGTCCGCCCACCACGGAATCGCCGCCGCCCTCTGGCGCGGCCGTGCGACGCGCGCGCTCGATGCCGATACGCGTGCACGCGCCGCCGCGCTGCTGGACGAACTGAAACTGTCCGGCGTCGCGCACCTTTGCGCCGCGTCGATCTCCGGCGGCCAGAAGAAGCTGCTGGGCATCGCGTGCGCGATGATGACCGAGCCCAAACTGCTGCTGCTCGACGAGCCGACCGCCGGCGTGCACCCGAACCTGCGCGGCGAGTTGATCGACGAACTGCGACGGATTCGCCAACAGGGCGTCACGCTGGTCGTCATCGAGCACGACATGCATTTCATCCGCGAGCTGTGCGACCGCTGCGTCGTGCTCGACCGCGGCGTGACGATCGCGAACTGCCGGCCGGCCGAGCTGGAGCGCAACCGTCGCGTACTCGACGCGTATCTGGGGCGCGCCCATGCCGCCCCTCGTCCGCTGGAGGCGTCATGATCGACGTGCGCGAACTCGTCGCCGGCTATACGCCCGAAGTCGACATCCTGCATGGCGTGTCGCTCACGGTCGGCGCCATCGACATCGTGACGATCCTCGGCCCGAACGGCTGCGGAAAATCGACGCTGCTGAAGTCGATCGCGGGCTTCGTGCTGCCTCGTGCGGGCAGTGTGACGATCCAGGGCACGGACGTGGCGCGCGTGCCGGTCCACCGAAAGATCCGCGAGTACGGGATCGGCTTCGTGCCGCAGACCGACAACGTGTTCGCGTCGCTGACGGTGCGCGAAAACCTGATGCTCGGCGGCCAGTCGATGTCGGCGTTTCCGCGCGAGGCGCGGATCGACGAGCTGTGCGAGCAGTATCCGGTGCTTCGGCGTCGCTACCGGTCGCTGGCCGGCGCATTGTCCGGCGGCGAGCGGCAAATCGTGTCGCTCGCGCGTGCACTGATGCCGCGCCCGGTGTTGCTGCTGCTCGACGAGCCGTCGGCCGGCCTGTCGCCGAAGATGGTCGACGAGGTGTTCGACGCGATCGTCCGGATGCGCGACACCGAGCATATCGGCGTGCTGATGGTCGAGCAGAATGCGATCGAGGCGCTACGCATCGCGGATCGCGGCATCGTGCTGACGATGGGGCGCGTCGCGCTCGAAGGCCCCGCGGCCGAGCTGCTCGACAGCGACGAGATGCGGCGCCTGTACCTCGGTGGGAGGGCCGCATGAGCGGCGGGAGCGCCACGCCGGCCGCCGGCGCATACACATCCGCCGCGGCGCGTCCCGTGCTCGTGATGGTCGCGCTCGCGTGCGGCTTCGTGATGGCCATGCTCGACGTGACGATCGTCAACGTCGCGCTGAAGGCGATGGAAAGCAGCCTGTCGATGTCGCTGACGGCGCTGGTGTGGGTCGTCGATGCGTACACGCTCAGCTTCGCCGCGCTGTTGCTGCTCGGCGGCGCGGTAGCGAATCGCTACGGGTCGAAGGCCGTCTACGTCGCCGGGCTCGCGCTGTTCGTCGGCGCGTCGGTGCTGTGCGCGGCCGCGCAGTCCAGCGGCGCGCTGGTCGCGGCGCGCCTCGCCCAGGGTGTCGGCGCGGCGCTGTTCATGCCGAGTTCGCTGAGCCTGCTCACGCTCGCGTTCCCGCCGGGACCGATGCGCACGCGGATGATCGGCATCTGGGGCGCGCTGGTGTCGGCCGCGATGGCGCTCGGGCCCTGCGTCGGCGGCGTGCTGGTCGACGCGATCGGCTGGCGCGGCATCTTCTGGGTGAACCTGCCGGTCGGCGCGGCCGGCCTGTGGCTCACGTACCGGCATATCGCGCGGGCGCCGCGTCATCCCGGCCCGCTGAATGCGCTCGGCCATCTGTTCGGCGCGCTCGCGCTCGCCGCGCTGAGCTTCACGCTGATCGAAGGGCCGAGCGCCGGCTGGCACTCGCCGTCGATCCTCGCCGGCGTGGCCACGACGTTCGCCGCCGCCGCGGCATTCGCGTTACGCGAGCGCTACGCGAATTCGCGCATCCTGTCGCCGGCACTGCTCGCGAACCGGCGTTTCGTCGCGGGCAGCACGCTGGGCCTCGCGATCAACTTCGGCATTCTCGCCGAGATCTTTCTGTTGAGCCTCTATTTGCAGAACGTCCGCGGCGCGAGCGCGCTCGTCGCCGGGTTCGAATTGTTTCCGCTGATGGCGATGTTCGGCATCGGCAATCTCGCGTCCGCGAAGGTCAGTGCCCGGTTCGGCGCGCGCCGCACGCTGCTCTCCGGGCTCGCGCTGGCCGCGCTCGGCAGCGTGGCGCTCGTCGGCGTCGCGGCGATGCCGTATCCGGTGCTGGCCGTCGCGATCGGCTTGGCCAACTTCGGCGCCGGCCAGGCCATTCCGGCGATGAATCTCGTCGTGATGCAGTCGGCCGATACGGCGGACGCGAACCTTGCCGCCGCGTCGCTGAACGCGAGCCGGCAGATCGGTTCGCTCGTCGGCATCGCGATCGCGTCGGTGATCCTGCACGTGATCGACGATCCGGATCGCGCGACGGCCGTCGGCTTCGCGGTGATCACCGCGCTGTACGCGCTTGGCTTCGCGATCGTATTCCGTGCGATTCACGTTGACGGTGCCGAGCAGCCGTAGCCGGGCGCGCACGGTATCGAAGGCAATCGGGCGCAATCGAAGCATTCGGTGTATTCCGCGTATCACGCACGCACTTTTCCTCTTGCAGCGAGGGACCTCATGCAAACAGCGATTGGCCGTAAAGGACTGATTCTGGCGGGCGGCTCGGGCACCCGGCTCCACCCGCTCACACATTCGGTATCGAAGCAATTGATGCCGGTGTACGACAAACCGATGATCTATTATCCGCTCAGCACGATCATGCTGTCCGGCATCCGGGACGTGCTGATCATCTCGACGCCGCGCGATCTCGACGCGTTCCGGCAACTGCTCGGCGACGGCAGCCAGTGGGGCATGAGCTTTTCGTATGCGGCGCAGCCGAGCCCCGACGGTCTTGCGCAGGCATTCGTGATCGGCGCGCCGTTCATCGGTCGCGACGCGGCGACGCTCGTGCTCGGCGACAACATCTATCACGGGCCCGCGCTGTCGTCGCTGCTGCAACAGGCCGCCGCACGGACGACCGGCGCGACGGTGTTCGGCTATTACGTGCGCGATCCGGAGCGCTACGGCGTCGTATCGTTCGACACGGATGGCCGCGCGATCGACCTCGAGGAGAAGCCGCGCGAGCCGAAGTCGAACTACGCGGTCACCGGCCTCTATTTCTACGACAACGACGTCGTCGAACTCGCGAAGGCCGTGCGACCGTCCGCGCGCGGCGAACTGGAAATTACCGACCTGAATCTCGCGTATCTCGCGCGCGGCGCGCTGAACGTCGAGATACTCGGGCGCGGCTACGCATGGCTCGACACCGGCACGCACGAATCGCTGCTCGACGCGGCCAATTTCATCCAGGTGATGCAGGCACGGCAGGGCCTGCAGATCGCGTGTCCCGAGGAAATCGCGTACCGGCTCGGCTGGATCGATGCGGAGCAGCTCGAAACGCTCGCCCACAAGCTCGCGAAAAGCGGTTACGGCCGCTATCTGCTCGATCTGCTGAGCAAGGAGGTCGCGGCATGACACGCGTGATCGAAACGCCGTTGCCCGGCGTGCTGCTGATCGAGCCCGGCGTGTTCGGCGATGCGCGCGGCTTTTTCGTCGAAAGCTTCCGGGCAAGCTGGCTGCGCGACGCCGGCGTCGACGCCACCTTCGTCCAGGACAACCAGTCGCGCTCGCGTCGCGGCGTGCTGCGCGGGCTGCACTACCAGCGGGTGAATCCGCAAGGCAAGCTGGTGCACGCGGCGCGCGGCGCGGTCTACGACGTCGCCGTCGACATCCGGCGCGGCTCGCCGTTCTTCGGCTGCTGGTTCGGTGCACGGCTCGACGACGTGTCGCACCGGATGCTGTGGATTCCGCCCGGCTTCGCGCACGGCTTTTGCGTGTTGTCCGACGAGGCCGACTTCGCGTACAAGTGCACGCAGTACTACGATCCCGATTCGGATGCGGGCGTGCGCTGGGACGATCCGGAGATCGGCATCGACTGGCCGGATTCCGGCGCACCGTATCAGTTGTCGGACAAGGATCGTCGGCAGCCGCCGCTCGCCGAACTGGCAGCCGGCGCGCCGGCGCTGCTGCCCGTATACGGGGGTGCGCGATGACGATCGTCGTGACCGGCGCGCTCGGCCAGGTCGGCCGCGAACTGGTGTTGCGCGCGGGCGAGCAGCCGCTCGTCGGGCTGTCGCGCGCCGCGCTCGACATTGCCGATGCCGGCTCGGTGCGCCGCGCGCTCGACGAACACCGGGCCTCGCTCGTGATCAATGCCGCCGGATGGACCGCCGTCGACCGCGCGGAGGCCGAGCCCGACGCCGCGTGGCGGGCGAACCGCGACGGGCCGGCCGTGCTGGCCGACGCGTGCGCCGCGCTCGGGATTCCGTTGATTCATCTGTCGACCGACTACGTGTTCGACGGCCGCATGCCCGGCCCGTACGCGGAAACCGCCGCCGTCGCGCCGCTCGGCGTGTACGGCCGGAGCAAACTCGCGGGCGAGGAAGCGGTGCGCGAGCGACTGCCCGACCGTCACCTGATTCTGCGCGTCGCATGGGTGTTCGGCGCGCACGGCGGCAATTTCGTGCGCACCATGCTGCGCCTGGCGCGCGAGCGCGAGGTCGTCGGCGTCGTCGCCGATCAGTACGGCGGCCCGACGCATGCCGGTGCGATCGCCGACGCGCTGCTGACGATCGCGGCGCGATATCGGACCGGTGAAGTGCTGCGCTGGGGCACCTATCACCTGTGCGGCACGCCCGTGACGACATGGCACGGCTTCGCCGAAGCAATCTTCACCGAGGCGCGGCGCGCCGGCCTCATCGACCGCGTGCCGCTGGTCCGGCCGATCCGGACCGACGCCTATCCGTTGCCTGCGCCGAGACCGGCGAATTCCGCGCTCGACTGCAGCCTCCTGCGAGAACACTTCGGGGTCGAATCGCCTTCGTGGATCGCGGGTCTCACCGACGTGTTTGCCACCTGGAAGCGAACCCAATGAGCTATCGACCCAAACATGTTCTCGTGACGGGCGGCGCCGGTTTCATCGGCGCCAATTTTGTCCGGCATCTGCTCGAAAGCGACCCGCAGGTCAGCGTCACCACGCTGGATCTGCTGACCTATGCGGGCAGCCTCGACAATCTCGGCGACGACCTGCCGGGCGCCGATCGTCATCGCTTCGTCCTCGGCGACATCTGCGACCGAACGCTTGTCGAGTCGCTGCTGCGCGATCATGCGATCGACACCGTCGTCCACTTCGCGGCCGAAAGCCACGTCGACCGCTCGATCGACGGCCCCGGCGAATTCGTGCGCACGAACGTGCTCGGCACCTGGACGCTGCTCGACGCGTGCCGCCAGCTTTGGCTGAACGACCAAAAACTCGGCCGGGCCGACGCCCTCGCGCGCCGCCGCTTTCACCATATCGGCACCGACGAGGTGTATGGCTCGCTGGGTCCCGACGACCCGCCTTTTTCGGAAACGACGCCGTATGCGCCGAACTCTCCGTACTCGGCCACCAAGGCAAGCTCGGACCATCTGGTCCGGGCCTATTTCCATACGTACGGATTGCCCGTCACCACGACGAACTGCTCGAACAATTACGGGCCGCGCCAGCACGGCGAGAAGTTCATTCCGACCGTGATCCGTCATTGCATCGAAGGCACCGACATCCCCGTGTACGGCGACGGCGCGAACGTGCGCGACTGGCTGTACGTCGACGACCATTGCCGCGCGATCGACGCGGTCATCCGGCGCGGGACGGTCGGCGAGACCTACACCGTCGGCGGCTGCAACGAATGGCGCAACGTCGACATCGTCGCGCTGATCTGTACGCTGCTCGACGCGCGACGGCCCGAACACGCGCCGCATGCGCGCCTCGTCCGGTTCGTCACCGATCGCGCGGGTCACGACCGGCGCTATGCGATCGATGCGGGGAAACTCGCCCGCGAACTGCAATGGCGGCCGGCGGAGAGCTTCGAAA
This sequence comes from Burkholderia sp. A2, assembly GCF_001729305.1. Classification (NCBI taxonomy): domain Bacteria; kingdom Pseudomonadati; phylum Pseudomonadota; class Betaproteobacteria; order Burkholderiales; family Burkholderiaceae; genus Burkholderia; species Burkholderia sp. A2. The sequence goes on from NZ_LZXX01000109.1 coordinate 47,023, forward strand.
CGGGGATCGTGAAGACGCTGGATTGGTATGTATAGAGGCGGTGGCGCTCGGCACGTCGAGGTCGCGCCGTGCCGAGGGTCGAGGTCAATCGCCAGGCCGTGGTTGCTGATGGCATCGCGTGAACCTTTCCATTTGAAAGCCTGGCGCGGCCCGCGCCTTGCTCCCCTGCAACGTGCGCAACATCCCAGGTTGCGACCAGGAGAGCAAGATGACACGTCAACAGCCACAGGCAGACAAGCAGACAGGTAACGAGAAGCCCGCGGAGAAACGCGACGACGGGCAGCAGACCTTCGAAACCGATATTTCGGAAACCGGCGACGACGGCACCACGGTGCGTCAGGCCGAGGTTCGCGAGGACGACCTGTCCGAAGTGAAGCCGCCGTCCGGGCCGTCACGCTGAACAGTGGACACGACGCGGCGGCGGAGGTACGCCGCCGCGTCTTTTCCAGCGTGCCGTTGCAAATTCCGCCCTCTATCGCCGTGCTCCGATCCGCGCAACGTCGGACATGTCGGACCCTGCCGTCTCGACGTCGACCATGCCGGTCCGCTCCAACGATGAGTCCCCCACATGGCACCCGCACGTATCGACAGAATGCCGATGCCCCCCTTGAAATCCACGCGCCGTATCCTATTTTAGGTATCGCTCGAGGCAGTCGCGGTTGACGCGCTGCGTGTTTCGATTTGTTTGTCAGCGACCCTGTCGCGGATGGACGAACTGGAGCGCGTGGTCCGGTTCGTCCCTTCGCAAGGGACACAACAGGAGCCAGTCATGAGCGATATCTTCTTTCCCACCGATCTGCTGGCGGAATTCGACCGCCTGCAACGGCAGATGGCCAGCGTGTTCACGGGCTTTCCGGCCAGTCTGCGCGCGCCGCGGCCCGGTGCGTTTCCACCGGTCAATATCGGCAGCACCGACGACACGATCGAGATCGTCGCGTTCGCGCCGGGTCTCGCCCCCGAGAAGATCGACATCTCCGTCGATCGCCGGCTGCTGACGATCAGCGGCGAGCGTACTCCCGCGGACGACGCCGCAACCGGCGACGAGCGGCGCGTTTACGCGAACGAGCGGTTCATGGGCGCGTTCCGCCGCGTGGTCGAACTGCCGCAGCACGCGGACCCCGACAAGATCGAGGCGCGCTATACGAACGGCTGCCTGACGATCAGCGTCGGCAAGTCGGAAGCCTCGAAGCCGCGGGCGATCACCGTCCAGTAAACAGCACGACGTCACGAACGCATGACGGAGGACATCATGAGTGACACGAACACGACTGAACTGACCACCCGTCCGGCCGAAACGCGAACGGCCGTGACGAATCGGGAAGCGGCTCAGCGCGACACGCCGCGCACGCGGATTGCGCCAGCCGTCGACATCGTCGAGGACGCGCACGGCATCACGTTGTACGCGGACCTGCCGGGCGTGCCGCGCGAGAAGCTCGACGTCCGCGTGCACGACGGCAGCCTTGCCATCGAAGCGGAGGCCGTCGTTCCGACGCCACCGGGATTGCGTCTCCAGCACGGTGAAGTGCAGCATCCGCACTTCTCGCGCGCATTCACGCTGAGCCCGGATTTCGACGTGTCGCGCATCGACGCGCAACTGCGCGACGGCGTGCTGAAACTGAGCATCCCGCGACGCGAAGAAGCGAAGCCGCGGCGGATCCCGGTGACGACCGGGTGAGTGGATGCGCCGGGAGCGTTTCATCGACCCGGCGCGGTCCGCGCCGCTTGGCTTGCGCTCGCGGCGTGAAGTGCCGGCGCCCCGCTTCCGCGGCGGCGCCGGCGCCGCCGCGTCGTCACACATGCCGCATTTCCCTGCAGGAGGCATCTGATGCATACCAACAGGACGATCGAACATGGCGGATATACGGTCCGGGCCGTGGTCACCGACACGGAGACGGGCCGCTACTCGGCGGCGGCGATCCTCACGGATCGCGACGGTGAAACCCGGACGCTCGGCGTTGACGGCGACTTCGCCGATACCCGCGAAGCAAGTGACCAGGCGCTCGAACTCGCGCTTGCATGGATTCAGCGACGGTCGGTGGTGTCGGATCGGTATGTCAGACGATATCGAGCCATGTCGAGCAGCGATCCGGATCACGGACAACACGCACGGCGCTAGTCGCGCCGGACGTTGAGCATGCTTCCGGCGTGGGCCCGGGTGGCCGACGCCGGCGCTTGAGCATTGCCCGCCCAAAAGCGATACGGTACATCAGGAAGCCGTGTCGGGAGGCCCGATTAGCGGTGCGGGCCGCGGGATTCCGGCCGGCCGGGCCGCCCACCGTGCCACGCCAACACTGCCGCATGGACGACGCAACACGCATGACGCCGACGGAATCATGCAAAATGCTGCGCATCTGAGTGGCGGAGCGTGACCGGTGGGCATCAATTTCGATTTGACGGACTTGCAGGCGTTTCGCGCGGTCGTGGAAACGGGCAGTTTCCGCAAGGCCGCCGAAGCGGTCAGCCTCTCCCAGCCTGCGTTGAGCCGCCGGATCGACAAGCTCGAGGACGCGCTCGGCGTGCGGCTCTTCGAGCGCACCACGCGCCGCGTCGCGCTTACCACCGTCGGCCGCGTGTTCGCGCAGAGCGCCGAACAACTGCTCGACGATCTCGACGCCGCGCTGCTCGGCATCCGCGACGTGTCGTCGAGCCGCCTGGGGCATGTGACGATCGCGTGCGTGCCGTCGGTCGCCTACTATTTCCTGCCCCCCATCATCGCCCGCTATCATCAGCGCTTTCCGCGCATCCGGGTGAAGCTGCTCGACGCCAGCGCCAACGAAGTGCTGGGCGCCGTCATCAGCGGCGAGGCGGATTTCGGCGTGAGCTTCATCGGCAGCCAGGAGGCGGAAATCGAGTTCAAGGTGCTGCTCCAGGAACGGTTCGTCGCCGCCTGTCGCCGCGACCACCCGCTCGCGCGCAAGAAGCGCGTGACCTGGAACGAGCTTTACGAGCACGATTACGTCTCGGTGGACAAGACGTCCGGTAACCGCCTGCTGCTCGACCAGGCCTTGGCGGCCGTCGCGCCGCGCAAGCCGAGCGTCTGCGAGGCGCGCCACGTCACGACGCTGCTCGGAATGATCGAGGCGGGGCTCGGCGTCGCCGCGGTGCCGTCGATGGCGATGCCGGGGCATGACCATCCTGTCCTCACGAGCGTGCCGCTCGTCGAGCCGGCCGTGAAGCGGCGCGTGGGCATCGTCAAGCGGCGCGGCCGCTCGCTGACGCCGGCCGCCCAGGCGTTTCACCGGATGATCGTCGACGCGAAGCGCGGCGACGCCGGCAGCGGCACATCGGCATGACGACGACGGAACGGAAACAAAGGAAGGCGGCATCGTGAGGTGGACCCGGCTGTTCAAATCGCTTTACGTCCAGGTCCTGCTCGCGATGCTGCTCGGCATCGGCATCGGTCACGTGTGGCCGGCGGCGGGCGCGATGCTCAAGCCGCTCAGCGACGCGTTCGTCGCGCTCGTGAAGATGACCATCGCGCCGATCGTCTTTTGCACGATCGTGTCGGGCATCACGTCGCTGTCGAACGGGCAGGCGATCGGCCGCACGATCGTGCGCGCACTGGCGCTCTTCTATCTGTTGACGGCCGCCGCGCTCGCGTTCGGGCTCGTCGTCGCCTACGTGCTGCAACCGGGCGCCGGCATGCATATCGACGTCCATCATCTGGATGCGAGCATCCTCGCGCCGTATGCGAAGCATGCGGAGCCACGCAGCCTCGTGGCGTTCGCGCTCGGCATGATTCCGGACACGATGCTCGGCGCGTTCGCGACCGGCGAAGTGTTGCCGGTGCTGCTATTGTCGCTGTTGTTCGGCTTCTCGCTGAATGCGCATCCGCGCGCCGCCCGGCCCGTGCTTGCGCTGATCGACGGCATCGCCCAGGTCGTCTTTCGCGTGCTCGCGATGATCATGCGGCTCGCGCCGCTCGGCGCATTCGGCGCGATGGCGTTCACGGTGGGCCGCTTCGGCATCGGTTCGGTCGGCTCGCTCGCGAAGCTGATGGCATCCTTCTACGTGGCCTGCGCGCTATTCGTCGCACTGGTGCTCGCCCCGCTCGCGCGCGCACACGGCTTCGCGCTGTGGCGGCTCCTGCGCTACCTGCGCGAGGAGCTGCTGATCGTGCTCGCGACCTCGTCCACCGAGCCGGTCCTGCCGCGCCTGATCGTCAAGCTGGAAGCGCTCGGCTGCGACAAAGGCGTCGTGGGGCTCGTGCTGCCGGCCGGCTATTCGTTCAATCTGGACGGCACCGCGATCTATCTGACGCTCGCGGCGTTGTTCATCGCGCAGGCATGCGACGTCCCGCTTTCCGCGCCACAGGTCGCGACGATGCTCGCGATCATGCTGGTCACGTCCAAGGGCGCGGCCGGCGTGTCCGGCAGCGGGCTCGTCGCGCTGGTCGCGACGCTCGCCGTGATGCCCGACCTGCCCGTCGCCGGCGTCGCGCTGCTGGTCGGCATCGACCGCTTCATGTCGGAGGCGCGCGCGCTGACCAGCGTGATCAGCAATGCGTGCGCGGTGATTTTCGTGTCGTCGTGGGAAGGTGCGTGCGATCGGACGCGTCTGGTGCAGCGGCTCGCGGCGGCCGGGCCGGCCCTGGCGGACGCGGCCGATGAAGACAGTGCCGCGGCAGGCGGCGGGAGTGACGGGAAGACGGTCTGATGCACGCCTTCCCGTCGATCGGGCTCAATGCGCGGAAACGGAATCCAGGCCGGTCGATTTCACGTCGGCCTGCACGTCGGGCGACGCCAGATAGTCGAGCAGCGCCTTCGCTTCCTGCGGATGCTGCGCGCCGACCGGGATACCGGCGGCGAAGCGCGTAACGGACTGCAGCGATTCGGGGATCTTGCCGACGAAGGTCGCGCCCTTGACGGGCAGCAGCTCGCTGACCTGCTGGAAGCCGATTTCGTAGTCGCCGTTCGCGACGACCGACGCCACCGGAATCCGAGGGATCATCTTCGCCTTCGACTTCACCTGTTCCTCGATCCCGAGCTTCTTGAACAGTTCGCGTTCGATATACACGCCGCTCGCGCTGTCCGAATAAGCGATCGATTTCGCGTGCAGCAGCACCTGCTTGAGCCCTTCGGCGGTGCCGATATCGGGCTTGGCCGCACCGTCGCGCACGACCATGCCGATGCGCGAGTCGGCCAGATCGACGCGCGATTCGGGAATGACCTTGCCCTGCCTGATCAGATCGTCCAGCGCGTAGCCGACCATGATCACGGCGTCGGCGGGCTCGCCGCGCGCGAGTCGGTTCGGAATCGCTTCGGGCGACTTGCCCATCGACGGGCCGAGCGCGGTCGCGAGCGTATTGCCCGTCGTGGCCGCGAACCTCGGGCCGAGCACCTTGTACGCGGCGGTGAAGCCGCCCGAGCTCATCACGTGCAGTTCGGCGGCGTGGACGTTGGCCGCGACCGCCGCGGTGGCGACGAGCGCGGTCGCGCAGCATTTCAGGAACAGGTTTCTCATGGTCGTGGTCATGCGGATGCGTGGGTGTGAATGAACGTTCCGGATCGGCCGGACATCAATGCGCGGGCGTCAACTTGGGGGTGCGGTGACGATAGAGCGCGAACGTCGCGAGCAGCGCGCACACGGCGGCGAAGCTCATCCAGTAGCCGGGCGCGGCCTTGTCGCCCGTCGCGTGAATGAGCGCGGTCGAGATGGCCGGCGTGAAGCCGCCGAACACGGCCGTCGCGAGGCTGTACGCGAGCGAGAAGCCCGCGACGCGCACCTGCACCGGCATCACTTCGGTGAGCGCGACGACCATCGCACCGTTGTAGATACCGTACATGAACGACAGCCAGAGCAGGACGAGCAGCATGTTGGCGAACGACGGCGCGTGAGCGAGGAACGACAGCGCCGGATAGGCGGTCACCACGGTGAGCATCGTCATGCCGACCAGCAGCGGCCGACGGCCGATCCGGTCGGACAGCGCCCCGCCGATCGGCAGCCACACGAAGTTCGACACGCCGACGCAGAGTGTCACGAGCAGGCTGTCGGCGGTGCTCAGGTGCAGCACGGTCTTGCCGAAGGTCGGCGCGTAAACGGTGATCAGATAGAAGCTCGTGGTGGTCATCGCGACCAGCATCATGCCGGCGATCACGACGCCCCAGTTCTGGACCAGCGTGCCGAACACCTCCTTCATGCCCGGACGATGCTTGCGGGCCTTGAACTCCTGGGTTTCCTCCAGGTTGCGGCGCAGCAGGAAGATGAACGGCACGATCATGCAGCCGACGAAGAACGGCACGCGCCATCCCCAGGCGCCGATCTGCGATGCGCTCAGCCACTGATTGAGCGCAAAGCCGAGGGCCGCCGCGATGACGATCGCCACCTGCTGGCTGGCCGATTGCCAGCTCGTGAAGAAGCCCTTGCGGCCGGGCGTCGCGAGCTCGGCGAGATAGACCGACACGCCGCCCAGTTCCGCGCCCGCGGAGAAACCCTGCAGCAGCCGTCCGATCAGCACGAGTACGGGCGCGAGCAACCCGATCGTCGCGTAGCCCGGCACGAACGCGATCAGGATGGTGCCGCTCGCCATGATCGACAGCGTGACGATCAGGCCCTTGCGGCGGCCGACCTCGTCGATGTACGCGCCCAGCACGATCGCGCCCAGCGGGCGCATCAGGAAGCCGGCGCCGAACACGGCGAAGGTCATCATCAACGATGCGAACTCGCTTTGCGCGGGGAAGAAGACGTTGGCGATCTGCGTGGCGTAGAAGCCGAACAGGAAGAAGTCGAACTGCTCGAGAAAATTGCCGGCCGTGACGCGAAAGATCGCGGCGGCCTTCGAGCGTTCGGCCGGAAGGCTGGACGAGGGGTGCATCTGGGTGTCTCCTGAAAATCCTGGAATACGCGGGAGGGGCTGGTCGATTGTCGTTTTCCGGCATGTTGGCGCGGTATCGATCAAACGATAAGTGCGATTTTTGGAAGGATTGATGCAGTCCGGTTATCAATCGACGTGATCGGCGCGGGGCCGGACGGCGCTCGAGCCGTATCGCCGCATGGCCGCACACGTTTGCGTCGTCGCGTCGGGCCGTGGTCGTCGATGGGCGGCCATCCCGGCCTCGATTTTTTGTCGGCCGTGCCGTTAACGGGGATTGGACCCGCGCCGGCGCAAGTGCAGCCGGCGTCTCAACACGAGCGCGAGCATGCCCGCATTCACTTCGATCGAGAAAATCGCCGACTGGGCCGGACGCCACCCGTTCGTCGTCGGCGCGTTGGGTACGCTGATGTCGCTCGCGGCGCTCGGGATCAGCGCGGTGACGCTGTGGGTCGCGCGCAGCGAAGTCGTCGAGCATGCGCATGAGACGTCGCGCAACGTCGCGGCCGTGCTCGCGAGCCAGATCGCGAGGACGGTCGAAACGTCGAACAACGCGCTGATCGCGCTGGCGGCCGACCTCGGCAAGCCGGCCGTGCAGCGCATGGACGCCGGATTGCGGCACGACCTGCTGTTCGAGCGCACGGCCGCGCAGTACGTGACCGGCATGGGCGTGACCGACAGTCGCGGCCGGCTGATCGACGGGTGCTGCAGCACGACCCACCGCTGGGACTTCGCCGATCGCGACTACTTCAAGGTCCATCGCGATGCGGACAACGTCGGGCTCTACGTCTCCCAGCCCTATCGCGCACGCTCGCGCGGCGGCAAGGAATCCATCGCGCTGTCGCGACGCATCGAACGGCCGGATCATGCGTTCGACGGGATCGCGGTCGTCGCCGTCGATCTCACCTACTTCGAGCAGCTGCTGTCCCGCCTCGACGTCGGACCCAACGGGGTCAGCGCGATTGTCCGCGCGGACGGCACGATCCTCGCGAGAAACCCGTCGCTGAACGAAGGCCAGATGAACCTTCTGCGTCGCTCGACGTCCTTCAAGCGGATGGTGAACAGCGAATCGGGCTTCTATCCCGCGCGTTCGAGCATCGACGGCATCGTGCGGTTGTATACCTACCAGCGGATACCGGGCACCCCGCTGATCGCGGTCGTCGCGCCGGCCGAAAACGACGTGCTGGCCGGCATCCGGCGCCTGTCGTGGACGGTCGGCGTGTCGGCATCCGTGATCTGCGCATTGTTCTGTGCGGTGGTCTGGCTGCTGGCCTTCGCCCTGCGCGACAATTTCCGCAAACAGACGCTGCTGACCGATCTCACGCGTACCGATCCGTTGACCGGATTGTGCAATCGTCGCGCGCTCGATACCGCGCTGGCCAACGAATGGGAGCGGCTGCAGCGCGGCAGCGGCGGCACCCTGTCGGTGCTGTTCATCGACGCCGACCATTTCAAGCAGTACAACGACCGGCACGGGCACGCGCAGGGCGACACCGCGCTGCGCTTTCTCGCCGAATGCATCCGCGCGCATACGCGGCGGCGCGGCGACCTCGCCGCGCGCTACGGCGGCGAGGAATTCGTCGCGGTGTTGCCGGATACGGATGAAAACGGCGCCGCGCGGGTCGCCGACGCGATTCGCCGCGAGGTGGAGCGTAACCGGCTCGACGGGTTTAAGGAAACCGTGCCGGCTTTCACCGTCAGCATCGGCTGTGCGACCGGCCGGCGCGCGCGGCACGCCTCCGTGCACGCGCTGTCGCATCAGGCGGACATGGCGCTCTACCGCGCCAAGCGCGAAGGCCGGAACCGCGTGTGTTGCGCGCGGCCCGAGCCGGCGTGAACGCGGCGGTTCGAGTCGGAACGGGCGGCGGTACGCGCGCTGCCGCGACCATCATGGTCGTTTCACTGCCCCGGTTCGATGTATGCCGCCAGTTCTTCCGGCTCACCTGACGGAAACGCGTCCTTCAGGTGATCGAGAAACGCGGACACGCGCGCGCTCAATAATCGCCTGGACGGATACAGCGCCCACAGCGCGATATCGGAACCCGGCACGTCGCCCCAACTGACGAGCGTGCCGGCGGCCAGGTCGCGGCTCACCAGCGACGCCGGCAGGCACGCGGCGCCCAGGCCGAGGCGGACCGTATCGCGCACCATGCTCAGCGACGACAGCCTTGCGACGGGTTCGATCGGGATACGCGCGGTCCCCGCCGGTCCGGCGACCTCCCAGGCAGTGCGCGTGTCGTTCCCGTCGCGCACCACGGCCGGTGCCGGTGTGGGCGCGTCGCCGCCGGGCCGCGCCAGCTCGGGCTTCGCGACGACCACCAGCCGGTCGCGCAGGAACACGCGCCCGATCAGGCTCTCGTCGGGGGCCGGGTTCACGCGGATCACGAGGTCGTATCCTTCCTCGATCATGTCGACGGGCCGGTCTTCGGTCGTCACCTCCAGCCGGACGTCCGGGTATCTCAGCGCGAACGTCGCCACCAGCTTCCCCATCGCGAACTGGGAAAACAGCATCGGCGCGCTGATCCGCAGCCGGCCGCGCGGCCGCTCGCTCCCGGCTGCGATCGCCGACGCGCTGTCGGCCAGCTCCGCGAGGAGCGCGCCCGTCCGCTCGTAGAGCGCGCGCCCTTCCTGCGTGAGCTTCACGCCGCGCGAGCCGCGCTCGAACAGACGCAGCGACAGACTGTTCTCCAGTTCCGCCACGCGGCGCGACAGCGTCGCCTTCGGGCGATCCGCGACCCGCGCGGCCTCCCCGAAGCTGCCATGGCGGGCGACGAGATTGAAATCGGCGAGAGCGAGCAGGTCCATGTGTTCCACCAGTGAGACGACATGTCTATTTATCACATCTTCCGGATCATGTATGGATCACCTAACTTACGTGGGCAGTCAATCCCATCGTTACCTCAGGAGTGAACATCATGACCATTCTCGTTACCGGCGCCACCGGCCGTGTGGGCCGCCAGGTCGTCCGTCAACTCTTCGATCGCGGCGCCGACGTGCGCGTGCTGGTGCGCGATCCGGCCAAGGCCGATTTTCCGGCGGCAGTGACCGTCGCACCGGGCGACATGCTTGACGTCGATGCGCTGCGGGCGGCCTTCTCCGGCGTGCGCACGCTGTTCCTGCTCAATGGCGTGGCGGGCGACGAATTCACGCAGGCGCTGATCGCGCTGAACCTGGCCCGCGAAGCGGGCATCGAGCGCGTCGTCTATCTGTCGGTCCTGCACGCCGACCGCTTCGTGAACGTGCCGCACTTCGCGGTGAAATCCGGCGCGGAGCGGATGATCGAGCAGATGGGCTTCGGCGCGACGATCCTGCGACCCGCGTATTTCATGGATAACGAATCGATGGTGAAGGACGTGATCGTCGGGCACGGCGTGTACCCGATGCCGATCGGCGGCAAGGGCGTCGCGATGGTCGACGTGCGCGATATCGCGGAAGTCGCGGCGATCGAGTTGATCCGTCGCAACGACGCGCCGGACAAGCTTCCGGTCGACACCATCAACCTGGTCGGGCCCGACACGCTGACCGGCCCGCAACTGGCGTCGATCTGGTCGGACACGCTCGGCCGGCCGGTTGCGTATGGCGGCGACGATCCCACGCCGTTCGAAGACAACCTGGCGACGTTCATGCCGAAATGGATGGCGTACGAAATGCGGCTGATGGCCGAGCGCTACGTCAGCGACGGAATGGTGCCGGAAGCCGGCGACGTCGAGCGGCTGACCGCGATCCTCGGCCGCCCGTTGCGGACGTATCGCGACTTCGCGGCCGCGCTCGCGCGTTGAGTGAAATGCGGTGCTTTCATGCGCCGCGCGGTGGTGCGGGGAACCGGCGGCGGGCGCGGCCGGTTCGGCGCGACCGCCACCGGCGACGTCCAGTCGCCGCTGACCCGCACGATCGACGAGCAGCGGAGGCCGGGCGCGCTGAGTTCGTCCGTCGCGGCGCAGCCGACGGCTACAACATCGCCTGACTGACCAGCCCGTACAGTCCGAATGTCGGGTCGGCCGCACCGTCGTGCCCGGTGGCGGGCGCGTTGCGAACCATCTTCGAACAGGCATCCACCTGCTTCAGTCCCTGTTCGCTCAACCAGCCCGGCAAACTGCTCCCGTCAGGCACATCGATACGCACGAAGTCACCGTCGCGTTTCGTCAGCCAATAGCCGATCAGCGCCTTCGCGCGCGCATCGTCGCTCGAACGCGGCGCGACCACCGGACCGACCACGTAACCGCGACCGAAGCGCCGCAGCACCGAAAACCCGACGATCTCGCCGTCGCGTTCGAGCACCACGCTTTCTCCCCGCGTCTGCAACGCGGACAACAGCGCTTCGCGCTCGAGACCGGACGCATGCGTGTCGAGTTCGACGAGGCGCGGCCAGTCGGCCGGCGAGCCAGCGCGCAGCCGCTCGCCGTCAGGCACGACAACGGCGGCGGGCCGATCCACGTTCCCCTGATATTGGCCCAGCGAGCCGCATACGGTGAACCCCAGCTTCTCGTAGAGCGGCCGACCGGCCGGCGTCGCATGCAGGAACGTGATGCGCGGCCCCAGTTCGTCGAGGAGCGTCTCCATCAGTTTGCGGCCGATTCCGCGGCCCTGATGCGCGTCGGAGACGATCACATGCCCGATCGCCGCGCGATCCGCACCGTACTTCCAGCACATCGCCGTGCCGATGACGACGCCGTTTTCCTCGGCCGCGAATGCCGTCGACGTTTCCGCGGAAAACTGCCAGTCTTCCGCCCTGAACGGCCAGCGAAGCGCGATGGAAAGGGCATGGGCGGCGGGGACGTCCGCCGCGGTGAATCTGCGGTAGCGAAGCGCCGACGTCGCGTCGCGCTCCTTCACTTCAGGTTCCTGGTTCATTACGCAGTCCTCTCAAATGGTGTGATCGTGCGACACGGCACGTCAGAAAAATATGCGGCGATCACATCGAAGCGTCGATCAATTGCACGGTTCTCGCCGGCTGGCATGGGTGCACCGCGATCCGGAAGCACGCCAGCCCCGGACCTGACGCTCGATCAACCAGACGTCGCCGGTTTCCACGCCGCCCCGACGCATCACGGCGATCGCGTGAAGTAACGCTGCGCCAGCGCGACCCAGTACCGGACACCGGCCGGAATGATGTCGTCGTTGAAGTCGTATTTCGGATGATGCAGCGCCGGTGAGGCCGCGCCGTCCTGTGCATTGCCGATCAGCACGTACGCGCCCGGCCGCTCCTCCAGCATGAAGCCGAAGTCTTCGGACGTCATGTTCGGCGGCACGTCGCGGTCGACGCGCGCGTCGCCGAACGTGTCGCGAATCACCGCTTCGCACAGCGCCGTCTCGGCCGGCGTGTTGACCGTCGCCGGGTAGTACTGGAAAAACGCCACGTCGACCTGCGCGCCGTAGGCCGCCGCGAGCCCTTCGCACGCGAGCCGCACGTCGCGCTGCAGCTTCTGCTGCAATGCCGACGACAGCGTGCGGATCGTGCCGCGCAACTCCGCGGTGTCGGGAATCACGTTGTCCGTCGTGCCCGCATGGAACATGCAGACGGAAATGACCGCCGGGTCGACGGGGTCCTTGTGCCGCGCGGCGATGGTCTGGCACTGCAGCACCATCGAGCACGCGAGCGGCACCGGATCGATGCCCAGATGCGGCTGCGCCGCGTGCGCGCCCTTGCCCGTCACCGTGATCCTGAAGCGCGAGCCCGCGGCCATGATCGCGCCCGTGCGCAACCCGAAATGCCCGGCCGGCAACCCGGGCCAGTTGTGCATGCCGAATACCGCTTCCGTCGGGTATTGCTCGAACAGCCCGTCGTCGATCATCTTGCGCGCGCCCGCGCCGCCCTCTTCGCCCGGCTGAAACACGAAATGGACGGTGCCCGGCAACTGCGGCAGCGTCTTCAGCACGCGCGCGGCGCCGAGCAGCATCACGGTATGGCCGTCATGGCCGCACGCGTGCATGATCCCGTGCGTGCACGACGCGTGCGGGAAGTCGTTTGCTTCGTGGATCGGCAATGCGTCCAGATCGGCGCGCAGCACGATGCCGCGGCGCGGATCCGCGCCGGGCAGGCTCGCGACGACGCCCGTGCCGCCGAGCCCGCGCGACACCGCATAGCCGAGCGCCTCGAGCTCGCGGGCAACGACGTCGGCCGTCCGGTGTTCTTCGAATCGCAACTCGGGATGCGCATGCAGGTCGCGGCGCAGCTTCGCCCAGTGCGCGTGATGCGCTTGCAGCGATGTGTCGGGGATGACGGGGTTATCCAATTTCGGCACCTTCGGAATGTAGCGGGCTTCCAACTGTACTGCCGGCGCGAATCTCGCGCAGCGGCTGCGTCAGTCGTAATAGCCGACGATCGACTTGATCTCCATGTATTCCTCCATCCCTTCGATCCCGTACTCGCGGCCGTTGCCCGACTGCTTGTACCCGCCGAACGGCGCCTGAGGGTCCCATGCCGGGTAGTTCAGATGCACCTGCCCCGCGCGGATGCGGGCGGCCACCGCACGGGCGCGTTCCTTGTCGGCGCCCTGTACGTGTGCGCCGAGCCCATAGACCGTATCGTTCGCGATCGCGACCGCTTCGTCGACGGTGTCGTAAGGAAGGATCGCGAGCACCGGGCCGAAAATCTCCTGCTGCGCGATCGCCATGTCGGTGCGCACGTCGGAGAAAATCGTCGGCCGCGCATAAAAGCCGCGGTCGAGCCCCGCGGGCCGGCCGGGGCCGCCGGCGATCAGCTTCGCGCGTTCGTCGATGCCCACGTCGATCATCTGCGCAACCCGCCCGAACTGCGCGCGATTGGCCAGCGGCCCGTGCGTCGTGGCCTCGTCGAACGGATCGCCGACCACGAGCGTTTGCATTGCCGCGACGGCCAGTGCCTCGACCGCGCCGAGCGCGGCGCGCGGCACGATCATGCGGGTCGGCGCGCTGCACGATTGCCCCATGTTGCGAAACGCGGCGGCCACGCCGGGCGGGATCGCGCGCGACAGGTCCGCATCCGGCAACACGATGTTCGGGGACTTGCCGCCCAGTTCCTGCGCGACGCGCTTGACGGTCGTCGCGGCCGCCTGCGCGACGAGCACGCCGGCGCGCGTCGAGCCGGTGATCGACACCATGTCGACCTCCGGATGCGACGAAAGCGCGGCGCCCACCGTTTCGCCGCTGCCGCTCACGAGGTTGAAGACGCCGGCAGGCACGCCCGCATCGGCGAGCACTTCCGCGAACAGCAGCGCGCTGAGCGGCGACAGCTCGCTCGGCTTCAGTACGACCGTGCAGCCTGCCGCGAGCGCCGGCCCGACCTTCGCGGTGATCTGGTAGATCGGCCAGTTCCACGGCGTGATCAGCGCACACACGCCGATCGGCTCGCGCGCGACCGCGGTCGTCCCGCGCCGCTCGATGAACGGGTAGCGCGCGAGGTTGTCGCGCGCGACACGAATATGTTCGGCCGCGAGCGGCACGTGCGCGCCGCGCGCATAGCCGATCGGCGCGCCCATCTCCAGCGCGAGCGCGGTGGCGAACAGCTCGGCGCGCTCCAGCATCAGCGCGTGCACACGATCGAGCAACGCCGCGCGTTCCTGCGGTGAAGTCGACGACCAGCGTTCGAACGCGCGGCGCGCGGCCAGCACCGCGCGGTCGGCATCGCGCGCGTTGCCGAGCGGGATCTCGCACAGCGTGTCTTCGGTGGACGGGCTGATGACGGCAAACCGCTCGCCGCCTTCGGGCAGCACCCAGTCGCCGTCGATGAAAAAGCGATCCAGCCGGCCGGCTTGCATCAGGTGAACAACAGGGGAATTCATTGGAGAGTGTCCTTGAGTCGATACCAGGCGCCGACGAACGGCAAAAACCAGGGTTTGCCGAAGTGGCCCGGAATCGCGGGCCAGTCGAAATCTTTCCACGGGTTGAGGTCGGCGCGTCCGTCCATGATCTCGGCCATCAACGTGCCCATCAGCGTGGCCATGTGCGTGCCGTGGCCGCTATAGCCCATCGAGTAGTAGACGCCGTCGCGTTCGCCCGCGCGCGGCAGCCGGTTGGCCGTCATGTCGACCATCCCGCCCCAGCAGTAGTCGATGCGTACGTCGGCCAGCTCGGGAAACACGGCGGCCATTTGCTGCCGCAGGATGGCCCCGCTCTTTTCGTCCGAACGCGGATTCGACGCGGCAAAACGCGCGCGCCCGCCGAACAGCATTCGGTTGTCGGGCGTGACGCGAAAGAAATTCACGAAGTTCTTCGTGTCGGTGACCATCCGCCGCGTCGGCAGCAAGCGGTCGAGCAGATCGTTCGGCAACGGCTCGGTGACGATGATGAACGCGCCGACCGGCACGATCCTGCGGCGAACCCAGCCGAACGGCCCGACCTGCGAAATGCCGCTCGCGAGCAGGACCTGGCGCGCGCGAATCTCGCCGAGCGGTGTTTGCACCGCGTACGTGCCGCCCGCTTGCCGCGTCAGGCCGAGCACCGGCGCATGCTCGAGAATATGCGCGCCACGGGCTTGCGCGGCGCGCGCGAGGCCGCGCACATAACGGCCGACATGCATCCCGGCGCTTTTGCCGAACAGCAGCCCGCCGTGATATCGGTTCGAGCCGATCTCGTCGCGCAGTTCCGCCTTCGTGACCACGCGCGTGTCGGGGTCCACGCTCGCCGCGAGCAGGGCCTGACTGCGCACGAGCTTGTCGTAGTGCTCGGGCTTCGCCGCGAGCTTCAGCTTGCCGCGGCGCACGAAATCGCAATCGATCGACTCCTCCCGGACCAGCCGCTCGACCGTGTCGACGCCCGCGTCGAACGCGAGATAGAGCCGGTTGGCCAGTTCCGTGCCGATGCGCTGCGACAGCGACGCGTAATCCTGCGCGAAGCCGTTGTTGCACATGCCGCCGTTGCGTCCGGATGCCGCCTGCCCGACGGTGCCTGCCTCGCAGACGATCACGCGCGCGCCTTTCTTGGCCAGCGCCAGCGCCGCGGCCGAACCCGTGATCCCGCCGCCCACCACCGCCACGTCGCAACTTCCGTCATGCAACGCCGGCGCGCTGCTCGCGAATGGCTCCGACGTGTCGAGCCAGTAGGAACTGAAACGCATCAGGCACTCCAAAGCTGTCCATCGCACCGCACCGCGCTGCGAGGCTGCTGAACGTTCGCCGCGCCGATCGGGCCGATGGGCCGCTTGCCCGCGATCGGGATCGAAGCACCTCGTCCAGGCTGCCCCGCATCAGCGCGACGGCCCTGCACTAGAAATCCGCGACCTTGCCCCATGCGGACTCGCTGAACCGGGCGGGCCGGTACGGCGCCGGGTCGACGAACGGTTGCGCACCGGTCGCGAGATCGGCGATCAGGTGCCCGGCGCCCGGGCCGATCCCGAAGCCGTGTCCCGAAAACCCCGCCGCGAGGATCAGCCCCGGCACGCCCGGCACTTCGCCGATGCCCGGCACGCCGTCCGGCGTGCTGTCGACGTACCCGGCCCACGCGTGCGTGATCTTCGCTTCGCGCAGTTCGGGCAACAGTTCGGACGCGCGGCGGTACGTTTCGGCGACCGTCGGCATGTCGGGCTTCGGATCGAGAATGCGCATCGCTTCCATCGGCGTCGGCGCATCGAGGCGCCAGCGCTTCAACGTTTCATGGCCGCTGCGTACGCCTTCGAGGCCGCCCGGCAGCAGGTTGCGCCAGCGTTTCGCGAACATCGGCACGAATTGCGGCGCGAAGCGCAGGAACTGCGGCGTCAGGTCCACGCGTGCGCGGCCGCTGATCGCCAATGCGTAGCGTCCGTCGCCGCGGCGCGTGATGGACACGCCGGACGTGTACATCGCACCCGGCAGCGGCGTGTCGACGGGCGACACGCTCAGGATCGACTGACGGATCGACGCTTGCGGAAACCGGATGCCGAGCTGGCGGCAAAACGACGACGCCCACGCGCCGCCGGCCATCACGACCGTTCGGGTCTTGATGACGCCGGCCTCGGTGACGACGCCGGCGACACGGCCGCCTTCGAGCTCGATGCCGCGCGCCGCGCAGTGCTGATGGACACTGCCGCCCAGCTTGATCAGCGCGGCGGCCACGGCCGGCGCGGCCTTGCCTGGATCGGCCGTGCCGTCGGTCGGCGAGAAGACGCCGCCTTTCCACTGCCGCCCGGTCGCCCGTCCGCGTTCGGCGGCCTGCTTGCTGTCGAGCATGTACGTGGTGACACCGGCGGTCTTCGCGAATTCGCCCCAGCTGGCCCAGCGCGACAGTTCGGCCTCGTCATTGCTGAGATACAGCAGCCCGCAGCGATGAAAGCCCGTGTCTTCTCCGGATTCGGCGGCGAATCGTTCCCACAGATCGATGCTTTTGCTCGCCATCGGCAACTCGCGCGCGTCGCGGTTCTGCTGCCGGCACCAGCCCCAGTTGCGGCTCGACTGTTCGGCGCCGATTCGCCCTTTCTCGACGAGCGCGACCGATACGCCGCGGCGGGCCAGGTAGTAGGCGGTGAAGACGCCGATGATGCCGCCGCCGATCACGACGACGTCGGCCGCGGCCGGCGGCGTGGACAAGGTTTCGATATGGCGCAGCGGAGGGGACATGCTCAGTCTCGTTCGGTGGAGGGTTTGACGTTCTGCATCACGTAGAACTTCGCCACGCGTTCGCTGCTTTCCCATCCGATCGACGCGCCGCGCGGCACGAACAGCGCATCGCCGGTACCGAGCGATTCCACGCTGCCGTCGGGCGCCGCGAACCGGACGCCGCCGTCCAGCAGGAACATGAACTCGTTCGCGCGATGCGGCCGGACGATCCGGTGATACGGCGTCGAATCCCACGTGCCCGCGCAGTACCCGGCGCCGTCGTCGGTGAACACGTTGTCGCTGCGGCATTGCGGCGCGGGGCCGAGCAGTACCTCGGCCGGCAGCGTGGCGGACGGTTTGAAGTCCGCGTCGGCGTGCAGCGCAAAGAGGCCGCGTTTCGTCGGTTGCGCGCACGCTGCCGCGCAGAACATCAGCCGCACCGGCGATTGCGCGGCGATGCGCAGCGCCGTGCCGCCGCCGATGACGGCGCCCTGTCCCGGGCCGACCACCAGCGGCGCGGCCCCGGCCGCTTCGAGCGTCAGCTCGCCCTGGACGACGACGAGCGTTTCGATGTGCGGAAAGCTCGGCACGTCGAGTTCGCCCACGAAGTCGATGCGCCCCGCGGCCATCGCGTCGAGGCCTTCCCACGCGACCTCGCGATGCGACGCGAACGGATCGCTCGCGCCGAACGCCTGTTTGCGGAACGCGGTGGAAGACGGTGCGCCGTCGGCCCGGTGCAACACGAAAACTGCGGTCATTTCTGCTCCTGTGCAGTGCGTGACGGATTCGTTCGAAAGCTGTCACGCGATAACGGAAATCGTCGTTCGCCGGCTCTCGTGCCGGACATCCTCAGCGGGGCATGTCGTCCATGCGTGTGCTTACGCCGCGTGACACGACGCATCGCGGCGTTCGGCGTGCATGCGTGTCGATGGTGTTCGCACCGGTGCGCCGCCCGTGCGGGCGACCACGTAATCGCGCGGCGTGATCCCGAGCACGCGCCGAAAATGCCGGCACAGATGGCTCTGATCGAAGAAGCCGACGTCGGTCGCGACGACCGACGGCGCGAGACCGGCGCGCAACAGGTCCTGCGCCCGCCGTATCCGCACGAGACACAAATACCGGTGCGGCGACAGCCCGGTTTCGCTGCGAAAGCGCGCGGTGAAACGCGACACGCTCAACCCGGCCACCGCCGCGAGCGTATCGAGGTTCAGCGGCTGCGCGAACGACGCGTCGATCGTGCGCAGCACGTCGCCGATCGCCGGCGACACGGGCCGCGCGACACGCGGCGAGCCAACGAATTGCACTGTCATGTCGAATTCTCCCGGCGCTCGCTTCAATGCAGGAAATCCTGCATCCGGTAATACGCGCCGACGAGCGGCAGGAACCACGCGTGCCCGAAATGGCCGGGTATCGCCGGCCAGTCGAGTTCGCGCCACGGGTTCGACGCGGCGGCGCCATACAGCACGTCGGCCATCACGCGGCCCATGTGCACCGACATCTGCACGCCGTGGCCGCTGTAGCCCATCGAGTAATAGAGCCCGTCGTGCTGGCCCGCGCGCGGCAGCCGGTCGGCGGTGATGTCCACCAGCCCGCCCCAGCAGTAGTCGAGCCGCACGCTGGCCAGTTCCGGGAAGTAGCCGGCCATGCCGGCGCGCAGGACGTCGCCGCTCTTCGCATCGGAGCGCGGGCTCGACATCGCGAAGCGCGCGCGGCCGCCGAACAGCAGCCGGTTGTCGGGCGTCACGCGGAAGTAATTGCCGATCTGGCGCGACGTCACGTAGGCACGGCGGTGCGGAAACAGCCGGTTCAACTGCGCATCCGGCAGCGGCTCGGTCACGACGATGAAGCTGCCGACCGGCGCGATGCGTCGCCGGAACCACGCGAATGGCCCGTGCTGCGACGCACCGGTCGCGACCAGCACGCGGTCGGCGACGATCGTGCCGCGGGCGCAGGTGATGCGGTGGCGCTCGCCGTCGAGCCGGTCGAGCTGCGTGACGGCCGCGTGCTCGTACACGCGTGCGCCGGCCCGCACGGCCGCTTGCGCGAGGCCGACGCCGAACTTGCCCATGTGCATCTGCGCGCCGTTGCGCTGCAGGAGCCCGCCGTAGAAACCGTCGGATGCGATTTCATCGCGGATCCGCGACGGCTCGATCAGTTCGATGTCCGGATCGACGTCGCGCCGCAACGCGTTGAAGGTCTTTTCGAGCCCCGCGAAATGCTGCGGCTTCGCGGCGAGCTTCAGCTTGCCGGCGCGCCGGAAATCGCAGTCGATCGCCTGTTCGGTCACGATCGTCTCGACGCTCTTCACCGCGCTTTCATACGCAAGATAAAACTGCTTCGCCTGCGCGGCGCCGATGCGGGCGGCCAGCGACGCGTAGTCCTGCGCGACGCCCGTATTGCACTGGCCGCCGTTGCGGCCGGACGCTTCGCCTGCGACCTGCGCGGCTTCGAGCACGACCACCGAAACGCCGCGCTGCGCGAGCGCGAGCGCCGCCGACAAGCCGGTGAAACCGCCGCCGATCACGACGACGTCGGCTCGCCCTTCGACGGCCCCAACGCTGCCGTCGCGAAACGCGGGGCGGGTATCCAGCCAGTACGATTCCAGTTTCATCGGATCCTTCTTTTGCATGCCGGCAACGACGATCGGCGACCGTTCAATGAGAATCATTTAATCACCGTCAAAAACCGCAGTTGCCGCGTATTCGCGCGCGGCACGCGTGCAAATTGCCGTTTTGCACGATCGCCGCGGCACACTATGCGGCGGGCCGTTCACCGCACCGCGCGATGAACGGTTCGCGCGCCACGCACTACGGCTGCACCGGCGCGACGCCGGCGGGAATCGGCTCCGCCTGGAAGCGCGCGAGATCCTCCTCGCTGCGATGGCACAGCACCTGCGCGCCGTTCCCGAGCGTGCGCAGCGACGGGGCCGTCCGGTTGCACACGCCGTCCACGCGCATCGCGCAGCGCGACAGGAACGGACACAGCTCGGCCTCGTTCTCGCGCTCGCCGATCGGCACCAGCGGCCGGTGGCAACGCTCGGCCGCATCGTCGAGCCACCCCGCGCGCAATTCCGGCGCGGACGACACCAGCAAGTGCGAATACGGGTGATAAGGCGGCGCGCACAGCGCATCGCGGCTGCCCGTCTCCACGCGGCGGCCCGCATACAGCACGACGATGTCGTCGCTGATCGCGCGCACCTTCGCGATGTCGTGCGTGATGAACACGTACGACACGCCGAGCTTCGCCTGCAGGTCGCGCAGCAGCTCGATGATCGCGGCGCCGACCACGGTGTCGAGCGCCGACGTGACCTCGTCGCACAGGATCAGGTCGGGCTCCGCCGCGAGCGCGCGCGCGAGGTTCACGCGCTGCTTCTGCCCGCCCGACAGCTCGCCGGTACGCCGCGAGGCTACTGCCGGCGGCAACCGCACGAGCTCGAGCAGCTCCGCGACGCGCTGGCGTGCACGTGCGCCCCTGATGCCGTGATAGAACGCGAGCGGCCGTGCGAGCGTGCGCTCGACGGTATGCACCGGGTTGAGCGCGGTATCAGCGTTCTGGAACACGATCTGCACGCGGCGATGCTGCTCCTTCGTCCGTTTGCCGATATCGCGCGCGAGCGGCTCGCCGTCGAGCAGGATCGCGCCGCCCGTCGCCGGCACGAGGCCCGCGATCACCTTCGCGAGCGTCGTCTTGCCGGAGCCCGATTCGCCGATCACGCCGACCGTCTGCCCGCGCCCGATGCGCAGGTCGACTTCGTGCAGGATCACCTTTGCGGGCCAGCCGTTCGCGGCGCGGCCGCCGTAGCCGGCGATCGCGCCGCGCACGTCGAGCAGCGGCGCCGGAGCGGCCGGTCGTTGCGCCCGCGCGTCGCGCTCGGCATCGTTCGGCGTGACGGCCGCGATCAGGCTCTGCGTGTACGGATGCGTCGGCGCATGCAGGATCTGTTCGGTGCCGCCCGCCTCGCGGATCACGCCGTCGCTCAGCACGACGATCCGGTCGGCCATCTGCGCGACCACGGCCAGGTCGTGCGACACGTACACCGCACTCATCCCGTAGCGCCGGATCACGCTCTTGAACGCCTGCAGCACGTCGATCTGCGTGGTCACGTCGAGCGCGGTGGTCGGCTCGTCGAGGATCACCAGCTCCGGATCGGTGATCAGCGCCATCGCGGCCATCAGCCGCTGCAGCTGGCCGCCCGATACCTGGTGCGGATAGCGCTTGCCGATCGTCTCCGGCTCCGGCAGCGCGAGCGCGCGAAACAGCTCGATCGCCTTCGCCTGCGCGTCGCGCTTCGTCATCGTCTTGTGGATCAGCGCGCTCTCGATCACCTGGTCGAGAATCGTGCGCGACGGGTTGAACGCGGCGGCCGCGCTCTGCGCGATATACGCGACCTTGCGGCCGCGCAGCGCGGTCAGCGCCGAAGCCGAAAGCGTGCACACGTCGGTGCCGTCGAGCTTCACCGAGCCGCCGGCGATCCGGCATCCGGTACGCGCATGGCCCATCAGCGACAACGCGATCGTCGTCTTGCCGGAGCCCGNNCGATTCGCCGATCAGCGCGAGCACCTCGCCGCGCCCGATGTCGAAGTCGACCCCGTGGACGATCGTCGTTTCCTCGCCGCCCGGCCGGCCGCCGACCACGCGCAGCCCGCGCACCTCGACGAGCGGATTCGATTCGTGTCGCATCAGTGTCCTCCGGCGGCGCCGTCCGCGCCCTTGCGGCGGCCGCGATGCGGCAGACCGTCGATCATCAGGTTGACGCCCACCGTCAGGATCGCGATCGCGACCGCGGGCATGATCGCGACGGCCGAGCCGTCGCCGAGGCTCGCGATGTTCTCGCGCACGAGCGAGCCGAGGTCCGCATACGGCGGCTGCACGCCGAGCCCGAGAAAGCTCAGGCCGCTCAGCAGCAGCACG
>NZ_LZXX01000110.1:0-85638 GCF_001729305.1 Burkholderia sp. A2
TTGAACACCACGGTGTTGCCGGCGATCAGCGCCGGCACGATATGACCGTTCGGCAAATGGCCGGGGAAGTTGTACGGGCCGAACACCGCGACGACGCCGTGCGGGCGGTGACGCAGCACCGCGACGCCGTCGGCCATGTCCTGGCGCTTCTCGCCGGTGCGTTCCTGGTACGCCTGGATCGAGATGCCGACCTTCGCGGCCATCGCCGCGACTTCGGTGCGCGCTTCCCACAGCGGCTTGCCCGTCTCGCGGCCGATCGCGGTCGCGATCGCTTCCTTGCGTTCGGTGAGCAGCGTCGCGAAGCGCTTGACGATCTCGCAGCGCGCTTCGAAGGCGAGCGCCGACCAGCCGGCGAATGCGCGCCGTGCGCTCGCGACCGCGCGGTCGACGTCCGCCGCCGATGCGCTGCCGCCCTGCCATGCGATTTCGTCGGTGCCCGGGTTGCGCGACGCGAAGACGGGGCCCGAGCCTGCGACCCAGGCGCCGTCGATGAAGAGTTCCGTCATGATTCGTTTATCCCTGTTTGACTTTGAGCGGCAGCACGCGGACCGGATCGCCGGCCTTCACGTCGAGCGCGGCGGCATCGTCGGCCGACAGCACGAACGCGCCGTTCGCGACCACGCCCGGCGCGACGCCGACGCGGAAATCCCCGAGCGACGTGTTCGACACGAGCGACCTGGGGGCGTCGTCCCGTGCGTCGGGCACGCCGATCGCGACCGGCACGACGACGCTCTCGCGTACCGTGCGCAGGTCGTTGACGTGGCATTCGAGTACCGGGCCCGCGTCGAAGATGTCGACGTGATTCTGGTAGCGCAGCCCTTCCGCTTCGAGCATCTTGCGGGCCGGCAGCGTGTCGCGATGCGTGAGGCCGACCGCGTCCTGCGCGTCCTGCGGCAGCAGGTCGACGTACACCGGGTAGCGCGGCATCAGTTCCGCGAGGAACGACTTGCGGCCGTGCGAGCTCAGGTAATCGGCCGCGTTGAAATCGATCTGGTAGAAGTGCGAACCGACCGCGCGCCAGAACGGCGACGTGCCGTCCTCGTCGAAGTGGCCGCGCAGTTCCGCGCAGATGCGTTCCGGAAAGCGGTCGCGGAACTGCGCGATGAACATGAAGCGCGAGCGCGACAGCAGGCCACCGACGCCGCCCGTGCGATAGCGCGGACTCAGGAACAGCGAGCACACTTCCGCGTAGCCCGTCAGGTCGTGCGAGATGTTCAGCGCGTGCATGCGCGTCCACACGCCGAGCTCCTGGCTCGCATGCACGACCGTGCTCACGCGATAGTTGTAGAACGGCTGTTCGAGGCCGACCTGCGTCTCGATTCCGCACACGCCCGCGATATCGCGCGTCTTCGAATCTTCCATCACGAAGAAGTAGCCGGCTTCGCCGGGCGCCGCGAGGCCTTCGAGCGTGCGGCGCGAGCGTTCGATGCGCGCGGCGAGCGCGTCGCGGTCGGGCTTGAACGTGGTCAGGCCCGGCCCGGTTTCCTGCGCGAGCGACACGAGCGCGTCGACGTCGCCCGTTTGTACGACCCGAACGACGATCATGCTGCGTCTCCCTTCAAATCTTCATCGTCGCGGCGATGCAGCGGCACGCAGCGCACGACATCGCCTTCCTTCACGTCGAGCGCCGCGCGCACGTCGCCGGCCAGCGGCGCGTGGGTGCCGTGCGCGTTGGCCGCGTCGCCCGGCAGGTCGGCCAGCACGCAGCGGAACGATTCGCCGCTGCCCGTCGACACCATGTACGCGACGTCGCCCTGCTGGTGCGCGGCCTCGCGCACGACGCGCTCCGACGCCTGCTTCACGCACGCGGTGCGGTCGACCTGCGCGGTCAGCACCGGACCCGCGTCGAAGATGTCGACGAAGCGGTCGGGCTCGAAGCCTTCCTCGAGATGGATGTCGTACGCGAGCAGTGCCGTTTCGTTCGGCTCGCCGAGCACGCGCTGCGCGGCTTCCGGCAACAGCGGCACGTAGAGCGGATAGGCCGGCATCACTTCCGCGATGAACGTGCGGCTGCGGCCGCCCGATGCGATGTCGACGTCGGTGAAGTCGCGTCCGAAGAACTTGCGGCCCACCGCTTCCCAGAACGGCGACGCGCCGTTGCCGTCGCTCACGCCGAGCAGCAGCGTGAACACTTCCGGCGTGAAACGGCGACGGTTCGCGGCGATGTACATCATCCGGGCGCGCGAGATCAGGTGCGCGGCCGCGTCGCCGCGCAGCGACGGATCGACGTAGAAGCCCGCGAGCCGGCTCTTGCCGGTCAGCTCGTGCGACATCGTGAGCGCGTGGATCTTGCGGTTCACGTGCAGCTCGCGCGACGCGTGGATCAGCGCGTCGTTGCGGAACGCGTAGAACGGTTCCGAGTAGCCGGCCGCGGCCACGATGCTCGCCGTGCCGAGCAGCTTGCCGGTTGTCGAATCCTCGAGCACGAAGAGGTAGAACTCCTCGCCGGCGAAGTCGACGTCCGCGCGAAACGAATCCTCGGAGAGCGCCACACGCGCTTCGAGCGCCGCGCGGTCGTGCGGCAGCGAGTGCAGGACCGGCTGCGCGGTGCGCGCCATCTGCGCGAGGGCATCGAGATCCGTGAGTTTGCCGGGGCGAACAAATAGCATCGTCGTTCCTGTCTGCGATGGGGGCGCCGATCAGCGCGCGGTGGCTTCCTGTGCGGCGAGCACTTGTTCGACCGCCTTCTCGAAGCGCTTCACGCCTTCGTCGAGCAGGTCGAACGGGATCACCAGCGACGGAACGAAGCGCAGCACGTTCGGACCGGCGATCAGCATGATCAGGCCGTTCTCGGCGGCGGCCGTGACGAAGTCCTTCGCGCGGCCGTCGAATGCGGCGGTGAGTTCGGCGCCGACCAGCAGGCCCTTGCCGCGCACGTCCTTGAAGATGCCGAAGCGTGCGTTGATGCGTTCGAGCGCGCCCTTCAGGCGCACGCTGCGTTCGCGCACGCCTTCGAGCAGCGCCGGGTCGCCGATCAGTTCGACGACCTTGTCCGCGATCGCCGATGCGAGCGGGTTGCCGCCGTACGTCGTGCCGTGCACGCCGACCTTGAAGTGCGCGGCCAGTTCGTTCGTCGTCAGCATCGCGCCGATCGGGAAACCGTTGCCGAGTGCCTTCGCGGTCGTGAGGATGTCCGGCGTGACGCCCGTGTCCATGTATGCGTAGAACTGGCCCGTGCGGCCGACGCCCGTCTGCACTTCGTCGAAGATCAGCACTGCGTCGTTGGCGTCGCACGCTTCGCGCAGTGCTTTCAGGAAGGCCGGATCGGCCGGGATCACGCCGCCTTCGCCCTGCACCGGCTCGACGATCACCGCGCAGGTTTTCGGGCCGATTGCGGCCTTCGCGGCTTCGATGTCGTTGAACGGCAGGTGCTTGATGCCTTCCGGCACCGGGCCGAAGCCTTCCGAGTATTTCGGCTGGCCGCCGACGCTGACCGTGAAGAACGTGCGGCCGTGAAACGACTGCACGAACGACACGATTTCGACTTTATCGGCGCCGTGGCGGTCGAACGCGACGCGGCGCGCGAGCTTCAGGGCGGCTTCGTTCGCTTCCGCGCCCGAGTTCGCGAAGAATGCGCGGTCGGCGAAGGTCAGCGATTCGAGGCGCTTCGCGAGGCGCAGCACCGGCTCGTTCGTGTAGCCGTTGCCGATGTGCCAGAGCTTGCGGCCTTGTTCGTCGAGCACCTTCAGCAGTTCCGGGTGGCCGTGGCCCAGCGACGTGACCGCGATGCCGCACGCGAAATCGATGTACTCGCGGCCGGCCGTGTCCCACACGCGGGAGCCCTCTGCACGGTCCGGCACGAACGGCGCGGGAGAGAATACCGGCACCATCACTTCGTCGAATGTCTGGCGGGTCACGGTCGAGGTCGTCATGGTCGTTCCTTTCGGTTTCGTAAGAGGGTTCAACAGGATCAAGTTTAGGGAAGGGTGACGCAAGCGTCTTGCGGAATTGCGACGGGTTCTATCGGAAGGTTTGGGTTTTGCCCCTTTCGGGCGGCCGGGGTGGCTACGCCGTGTCGGTATTTTGGGGCTTTTTCTCGCTTGTCTGGGGTCCGCCCGCGTTTGGTGTGAAGCACCTAAGATCGTGTCGGTCTATTAGCGTCGCCCCTGCGCGGGGCAGCGGTCACTTTTCTTTGTCTTGCCAAAGAAAAGTAACCAAAAGAAAGGCGCTCGGATAACACATGACTTACCGGTGCCATAGCCAGCAGAGTGGTCCGCACAAAAGTGTCCGCGCCAGCCAGGAATCCGGAGTGGTTCGAGCAATGGTTCTGACACCACTCGCTACCCCACGGAGCGGTATACCACCCGCTAGCTCCGTCCTCGCTTCGCTCGGCCGACAGGTCCATCCCAACCAATCCCGCCATCGCCGCCCCTCCCGTGGAACTTGATGTGCCTTCAATAAACGGAATTCGCTGCTTTGCCCGCGAGAAAAATGCGGGGCGCAAACACATCGTCGTCGCGAAAGGCGGATCGGTCACACAAATGGGGGAGCAGAAAAAGTGCCTGGCAAGCCACATCTCATGCAGAAAGCCCGAACGCGAGCCCTTGAAGCACCTTGCAGCCGAGCGTAGCGAGGATGGAGCTAGCGGACGGTATACCGCTCCGTGGGGTAGTGAGTGGTGTCAGAACCATTGCTCGAACCACTCCGGATTCCTGGCTGGCGCGGACACTTTTGTGCGGGCCACTCTGTTGGCGATGGCACCGGTAAGTCATGCGATATCCGAGCGCCTTTCTTTTGGTTACTTTTCTTTGGCAAGACAAAGAAAAGTGACCGCTGCCCCGCGCAGGGGCGACGCTAATAGACCGACACGATCGCAGGTGCTTCACACCAAACGCGGGCGGACCGCCAAACAAACCAAGTCAAACCCACCCTCAATCTTTCCCGCGCTCGACGAGCGCCCCCCCTCGAGGTTCACTGCCGCCGCCTGTCTGCTTTTCGAGCCACGCTCGCCGATCCTCCCGAGGCGTGACCCCAAACCTTTCGCGGTAGGCGTTAGAGAAGTGCGCGGCAGAAGAGAACCCACAGGCGAGAGAAACCTGAACGACGGACTTACTGGTCCGCTGCAACTGAGTCCTTGCCTTGAGCAATCGAAGATTGAGGTAATACTTGGAGGGCATCGCCCCGAGATACTGCCGAAAGAGCCTTTCGAGCTGCCTCCGGGAAACGCCGACGAGCCCGGCGATCTCATCGGTAGTGAGCGGATCCTCGACATTGGCCTCCATCAAAAGCAACGCATCATTGAGCCGAGGATGCCGCTCCCCCGGCGCAGTCACGAACGGAATCCTCTGCCGCTCCTCGCCACTGCGCAAAACCCCGACTCCGAGCGCATCGCCAATCCGCTCCGCGAGATCCACCCCATGTTCCCGGCCAATCATGGCCAGCATGAAATCGACGGTCGCCTGCCCACCGGCACAGGTCGCCCGATCGCGATCGATCTCGAAGATCTGCTGCGTGACGATCGACCGCTCGAACTGCTCGGCGAACTGCTGATACGTCTCCCAGTTCACGCTCACGCGATACCCGGAAAGCTGCCCGGCCATCGCGAGCCACCACACGCCGTGATGAATCCCGGTCACCACCGGCGTGCGCTGCCCGACCCGCGCGAGACTCGCGAGAAACAACCGGTAATCGGCAAACTGCTGAAACCGCTCCGACACGACGATCAGCCAGTCGCACGCGATCGCATCGTTGAACGCCGCATCGGCATGCCACTGCGCGCCGCCGGCGAGCGGCACCGGCCGCCCGTCCCATGAACATACCCGCCAGCGGTACAACAGCCGCCCGTCGATTTCGTTCGCGAGATTCAGCGCATCGACGATCGGACCCACGCCCGACATCGACACGGGCGGCAATGCAACGATCGCCACCTGCGTCGTGCGGGTGGCGCCTGCGGGACGAGACACCGGTACCACGTTGAAACCCGGCCTGTTGCGTTACTTGAGGCTGCCCGACAGGAACTGCTTGAGCCGCTCGCTCTGCGGGCGCACCAGCACCTCCTTCGGATCGCCCTCTTCCTCGGTCCGCCCCTGATGCAGGAACATCACATGATTCGACACGTTGCGCGCGAAACCCATCTCGTGCGTGACGACGATCATCGTGCGGCCTTCCTCGGCCAGCTTCTGCATCACCTTCAGCACTTCGCCCACCAGTTCCGGATCGAGCGCGGAGGTCGGCTCGTCGAACAGCATCACGTCCGGATGCATCGCAAGCGCCCGCGCGATCGCCACCCGCTGCTGCTGCCCGCCCGACAGATGCGACGGATACTGCTTCTCGACGCGCGGCGGCAGACCGACCTTCTCCAGGTACTCGCGCGCACGCTCCTCGGCTTCCTTCTTCGAAATGCCGAGCACGTGCACGGGCGCTTCCATCACGTTCTCGAGCACGTTCATGTGCGCCCACAGGTTGAAGTGCTGGAACACCATCGCGAGCTTCGTGCGGATGCGCTGCAGCTGCTTGTGATCGGCGACTTCGAGCGCGCCGGCACGGTCGGTCTTCGTGCGCACGGCCTCGCCGTCGACGACGATCTGCCCCGCATTCGGCCGCTCGAGGAAATTGATGCAGCGCAAGAACGTGCTCTTGCCCGAACCGCTCGCGCCGATGATGCTGATGACGTCGCCGGCCTTCGCGTTCAACGACACGCCCTTGAGCACCTCGTTGTCGCCATAGCGCTTGTGGATGTCGACCGCGGCAAGCTTGACGGAAGCGGACGCGCTCGTGTGAGTGATCTCGGCCAACTGGCTCTCCTCGAAGTAATTCAATGACGGGCGGCCGCGAGATACGCGAGCCAGTGGCGCTCCGCGCGGCGAAACGCCGCGACGAGTGCGAACGATACCGCAAGATAGATCAGCGCGGCGATCCCGAACGACTGGAACGCCATGTAGGTCGCGGAATTGGCGTCGCGCGCGACCTTCAGGATGTCCGGCACGGTCGCCGTGAACGCGACGGTCGTCGCGTGCAGCATCAGGATCACCTCGTTGCTGTACAGCGGCAGCGCCCGGCGCAGCGCCGACGGCAGGATCACGCGGCGGTACATCGTGAACGGCGACATCCCGTACGCCCGCGCCGCCTCGACCTCGCCGTGCGGGATCGCGCGAATCGCGCCGGCGAAGATCTCGGTGGTGTACGCGCAGGTGTTCAGCGCGAACGCGAGGATCGCGCAGTTGAAACCGCTGCGGAAGAACGCGTCGAGCAGCGAGTGCGAGCGCACGAACTCGAGGCTGTACATGCCCGTGTACATCAGCAGCAGTTGCACGTAGAGCGGCGTGCCGCGGAACACGTACGTGTAGAACCGCACGGGCATCGACACCCACTTGTTCCTCGACACGCGCGCGACCGCGAGCGGCACCGCGCATACGAAGCCGAGCGAAATCGACGCGACGAGCAGCCACAGCGTCACCGCGAGGCCGGACAGGCGCTGGCCGTCCCAGAAAAGGAACGCCTTGCCGAATTCCTGGAGGATCTCGATCATAGTTCTGCGTGCCGCACGCCCATGGAATAACGCTTCTCGAGCTGGATCAGCACGAGGTTGGAGACGGTCGTGATCGCGAGATAGATCAGCGCCGCGACGAGGATGAAGAAGAACATGTTGAACGTGCTCTTGCCGGCGTCCTGCGCGGCCTTCACGACGTCCGCGAGACCGATGATCGACACCAGCGCGGTCGCCTTCACGAGCACCTGCCAGTTGTTGCCGATGCCCGGCAGTGCAAAGCGCATCATTTGCGGAAACATGATCCGCACGAACACGCGCGCGCCGCTCATTCCGTAAGCCGAACCGGCTTCGAGCTGGCCGCGCGGCACCGACAGGAACGCGCCGCGAAACGTCTCGGTGAAGTACGCGCCGTAGATGAAGCCGAGCGTCAGCACGCCGGCCACGAACGGATCGATGTCGATCTGGTTCCAGCCGACGAGGTCGGTGAACTGGTTCAGCCAGATCTGGATGCTGTAGAACAGCAGCAGCATCAGCACAAGATCGGGCACCGAGCGGATCAGCGTCGTATAACCGGTCGCGATCGCTCGCAGCACCCGGTTGTGCGACAGCTTCGCTACCGCGCCGATCAGCCCCAGCGCCACCGCGGTGGCGAGCGACAGCACCGACAGCTCGATGGTCTGCACGGTGCCGGCCCAGAGGACGGGACCAAAGCCGTAAAGGAACACGCGCGTCTCCAGAGTTGAATGAATGCCGACGCGTAGGCCTGTCCCGCGCCGGGCTGACGCGGATAGTCGCAAGCGAAATTATTTGCCTCAAATCACCGTACGCGCGATTGCTGCGTCGCAACAATTCGTCCCACCATTTCCGCGCACGGCCTACGCTGCTGTTTCAAAAGGAAAAAACCCGCTTCCTGACAGTCCGATGACACGCCGGGAAGCGGGCTTTTTGCAATTTTCCGGTCGCTTTTTCGATATAGCGCCGGACTGGCCGTCAGGCCGAATAGGCAGGTCCGGACCCACGCCACACAATCGCTCGCTCATGCCCGCGACGCGAAGCGCGCCGGCCCGATGCCAGCCGCGGCGCCTTCCAATTTTTGCATCTACAAAAACCCCTTGCCATCTCATGTTTTCGCATCCACAATTAGTCGAAATTCCGTTCGTTTTCGACGATGCCAAGGATCTGTCAAACCGACTGAAACACGGCATTTCGCTGCGAATGGCCGAATTCGCCGAATGGGAAGCAGCGCGCGCGTGGCCGGATGTCCGTCGGAATTACGGCGAGACGCGCTGGATCTGTCTGGTGCCGATCGGCGCGCGCCTTCACACGGCGATCGTCGTTCCGCGCGGCCGCGCGCTGCGTGTCGTCAGCCTGCGAAAAGCCAACAACCGAGAGATGAGTCGATATGAAGAAGGCGGTTAAATTCATACGCAACACGCCCGAGGAAGAAGCGGCGATCGCCCGCGGCATCGCCGCCGATCCGGACGCCCATGAACTCCGCGACGAAGAAATCGACGCGATGGAGCCCTTCGTCGAGGTCGTCGCGAAGAAATTCGGGCGTCCGAAGCTCGAGCACCCGAAGGAACAGGTCAGCATCCGCTACGACGCGGACATCCTCGCCGCGTTTCGGGCAGACGGCCCCGGCTGGCAGACGCGCATGAACGACGCGCTGCGCGACTGGCTGAAGAAGCGCCGCGCGTGAACGTCACCGCCCTTTCAGGATGTCGGAGCGCGAAGTCGTATAGACGAGCCCGTCCGGGCCGAAATGGACGTTGAAGAACGCGTCGGTGTTGACGCCGTCCTCGAGCCAGCGCCAGCTCCAGACCGTCTCGGGCTTCAGCGGATACTGCGCGATGTCGCCGGGCTTGCCGAGCAGGCGCCGCACCTCGTCCTCGTCCATCCCCGGGCGCACTTTCGCGAAATTCTCGGCGGTCAGCACCTGCGTCGCGCCCGTGTAGCGCCCGTTCGCATCGAGATCGACGAACCAGGTCTGGTTGCCCATCGGGCCGCGCGGATATTCGAGACGCTTCGAGCCATCGGTGAACGTGCGCTCGGTCTCGGGTTTGCCCATCGTGCCGCGCACGTCGGCCTCGGTCGATTCGCCGACCTTCAGCCCCTTCAGCAGCAGCGGCGCGGGCTTGATCGCGTTGAAGAAGTCCCTGATACGTTGCACGTCGAGATGGCCTTGGTCGTCGCAACCGGTCAGCGCCAGCGCGGCGGTCAGCATCGTCACGGAAAGCAGCCGGAAACGGAAAATCATCGGAAGAATGGCGCGTGGAGAAAACACGCGGCAAGGATACCCGCGCGACGCCAAAAGCGCGAGACGGGCCGCTCGGCCCGTCGGATGTTCAATGCGTCGTTTCGGTTTCGGCGCGGGTTTCGGGCGCCCGGTTCGCCGGCGGCGCCGGGCGCGGCCCACCCGGCGGCGCGCCCAGACGGCCACGCGTGCGCACCAGCTCGGCAAGCTGCCACGAGCCGAGCGCGAGGCAGCCGAACAGCACCTCGCGACCGCGCTTGACCACCGCGAGCGACAGCGCCGTCTCGCGGTCGACGCCGAACATCTGCGCGAGCAGCACGACGGTCGCCTCCTGCACGCCCAGCCCGCCCGGCACCATGAACGCCGCATGCCGGACGGCCTGCGTCATCGCCTCGATCGCGATCGCGCCGCCGATCGACACCGGGTGGCCGAGCAGTGCGAGCGCCCAGTAGATCTCGAGCGCGCCGAGCACGTAGCCGGCCAGTTGCCAGACGAACGCGCTGAACAGCAGGCCCGTGCGCGACATCAGCGAATCGATGTCGGCGTCGAGCCGGCGGCCGTCGACGCCCTGCAGCAGCCGGTGCGAATCGCCGAGCAGGCGGCCCGCGAAACGCTCGATCGCGTGGAAGATGCCGCCGCGCCGCATCAGCACCACACCGAGCACCGGCAACGGCAGCGTCAGCAGCAGCGCGAGCCCGATCGTGCCGCCGCCCATGTTGTCGGTCGTCGCGAGCAGCAGCACGAGGCCGAGCGCCGCGAACGCATACTGGACGACGATCGTCACGAGCACCTCGACGATCACCGATGCGGTCACACGGCTCGCGTCGGGCACCTGCCAGCGCGCGAGCCGGATGCCGACGATCTCGCCGCCGATCCCGACCACGGGCAGCAGCCGGTTCACGGCCTCGCGCACGGTCGCGATCCACCACAGGAACGGCAGCGACGCGCGCCGGTCGAGCAACTGGTGCCACGCGTATGCATCGAGCAGCAGCGGCAGCGCGTGGAACGGCACGAGCCACAGCAGCGCGTAGCCGGCGCGCGCGAGCATCTGCGACACGTCGCCGACGCCTTCGTGCAGCCCCAGCGCGAGCAGGATGCCGATGCCGATCGGCCAGCCGAGCCACTTGATCCACTTGCTCATGACGGCTGCGCTCCCGGTGCGCGCGACGCGTGCGCGCCGCGCCGTGCCGCGGGCCCGCCGAACACGTCGGCAAAGCCGCCGGTCGCGACGCCCGCTGCCTTCAACGCGGCCGCGACGCGCGGCGACAACAACGCATCCAGTTCGTCGGCCGGACGGTAATCGGCCATCGTCGGCGTGATCGGACCGTCGCCGGCTTCGGCCGGATGGCAGTAGATCTCGCCGACGCCCGGCGGCAGCTTCGCGAGCGCGTCGAGCAGCACGGCCTCGTCCATCGCGCCCGTATGCTCGATGCCGACCACGTAGTCGTTGTGCGCGAGCCCCGCGCGGTCGAGCCGCGCGCGCACGAGCGCGATCCACGGCTTGAGCAGCGCCGGCGCGCGCGTTTCGTACGGCAGCCGCACCGCGCGCAGCCCGTAGTCGCGGCCGATCTCGACGATCATCGACAGCACGGTCGGATGCAGATGGAAATGCTTGTGCGCGTTCACGTGATCGAGCGGCAGGCCGCTCGCTGCGAACGCATCGAACTGCGCACGGATCTCGCGGCGCAGTTGCGCGCGCACGTGCGGCAGGAAGAAGAAGCGACAGCCGTCCCTCGCCATCGCGTCGCCGAATCGCCCGTCGGGGCCGACGAGCGCGGGAATCTCATGCGCGGGCAGCGTGGCCGGCCCGTCCGCGAGCACCAGATGCAGGCCGACCGCGAGCGACGGCAGCCGCCGCGCGCGCTCGATCGCATCCTGCGCGGCGGCCGCGCCGACCATCAGGCTGGCGGCGTTCAGCACGCCGTCGCGATGCGCGCGCTCGACCGCCGCGTTGACGCGCGGGTGGAGCCCGAAGTCGTCCGCGGTGAAGATCAGCGCCCGCGCCGCCCGCTGCGTCGTCACGGATCAGGCCTCGTGCGCGCGCAGGAAGCGGAAGAACTCGACGCCTTCGCGCAGGCGACGCTTCATCATGTCCCAGCTCGTCAGCATCTCGCGCACGATTTCCCAGATCTTCGACGGGCGGAAGTAGAACTGGCGATAGAACTGCTCGAGATGGTGATAGATCTCGTCGCGCGACAGGTGCGGATAGCCGATCGCCGCGAGCTGCACGCCTTCCTTGCTGACCAGGTTGATGGTCTTGTTCTCTTCCATCCAGCCGTTCTCGACAGCCTGCTTGTAAAGCGTCGTGCCCGGATACGGCGCGGCGAGCGAGACCTGGATCGTGTGCGGGTTGATTTCCTTCGCGTACTCGATCGTCTTCTTGATGGTCTCCTGCGTCTCGCCCGGCAGGCCGAGGATGAAGGTGCCGTGGATCTTGATGCCGAGCTTCTTGCAGTCGGCGCTGAAGCGGCGCGCGAAATCGGTGCGCACGCCCTTCTTGATGTTCACGAGGATCTGGTCGTCGCCTGATTCGAAGCCGACCAGCAGCAGGCGCAGGCCGTTTTCCTTCATGATCTTCAGCGACTTGTACGGCACGTTGGCCTTCGCGTTGCACGACCACGTCATGCCGAGCTTGCCCAGGCCGATGGCGATGGCTTCGGCGCGCGGCAGATCGTCGGTGAAGGTGTCGTCGTCGAACATCAGTTCCTTCACTTCCGGCATGTTGTCGCGGATCCACTTCGCTTCCGCGAGCACGTTCTCGACCGAACGCGTGCGGTAGCGATGGCCGCTGACCGTCTGCGGCCACAGGCAGAACGTGCAGCGCGACTTGCAGCCGCGGCCCGTATAGATCGACACGTACGGGTAGTTCAGGTAGCCGATGAAGTAGTTGTCGATCTTCAGGTCGCGCTTGTAGACCGGCGCGACGAACGGCAGCTCGTCCATGTTCTCGAGGATCGGACGCGCTTCGTTGTGCTCGATCGAGCCGTCCTTCGCGCGCCAGCTCAAGCCCTTGATCTCGGGGAACGGCTTGCCTTCGGCGAGTTCCTTGCAGGTGTAGTCGAATTCCTCGCGACACACGAAGTCGATCGCGTCGCTCGCCGTGAGCGAGTTGTGCGGATCGACCATCACCTTCGCGCCGACCATGCCGACCAGCATCGACGGTTTCATCTTCTTCAGATCCTGCGCGAACATCGCGTCGGTCGGGAACGACGGCGTGCTCGTGTGGATGATCACGAGGTCGTAGTCGTTGGCGATCTTCAGCGTTTCCTCGACCGACAGCCCGTCGGCCGGCGCATCGACGACGCGGCTGCCCGGCACGAGCGCGGCCGGCTGCGCGAGCCAGGTCGGATACCAGAAGGAACGGATTTCGCGCTTGGCCTGATAGCGCGAGCCGGCTCCGCCGTCGAAGCCGTCATACGAAGGGGCCTGCAAGAACAGCGTTTTCATGAATGCTCCGGTAGCCTGCATAGTTCGTTTCGTTACAACGATTCAGTCAAAAAACCGCGGGCCGCCCTGCCGGCGCCCGCCTCTCTGTCATGTCGCGCCGCGCGGCTTCGCCGTGCGACGCGTCTCGGCCCGCGGGCCGGGTTCGATCGACGGCGCTAGCGGCCGTCCACTGCTTCCACGGCCGCCGTCGCGCGTTCGCCGCCGACGACCGTCATCCTGGCGCCGCGCCACACGACGTGCGTGCCGAACGCGGCCGCGAGCCACTCGAGCGCGAGCAGCGTGTCGCGCACCGCGACGAGCGGCAGGTCGCGCCAGAATGCGCGCCAGCCGTCCTCGCCGCGCGCATGCAGCACGAGCCGCCCGAATGCGCCGAGCGCGGCCGCCCCGCCCGCCAGCGTGCCGGCGAAGGTGCCGTCCAGACGCAATGCCAGCACCGCGCCGATCGCGAGCCACGGCACGGTAAACGTAATGAACAGGAACGCGAAGCCGGCCGGGTTCAGCGAACGGATCGTGCGCAGCCAGCGCGTCTCGCGGTGCCACAGCGGCCCGAACGACGGTTCGGTCACGTCGGTCGCGACCTCGACCTCCGACAGCACGGTGCGCCGCCCGAGGCGGCGCGGCAGCTCGGCCAGCCAGAAATCGTCGGCCAGCTCGTCCTTCAGCGCGAGGAGACCGCCGATCCGGTCGAGCGTGTCGCGCGTGAGCGCGAGCGTCGCGCCGAAGCCGAAGCGGCTCGAGCGGCCGAGGTGGGTGATCCGCACCGATGGCGCGAACCATGCGTCGACGAATTGCGCGCCGATCCGCGTCCAGAAGCCGCCGACGCTGCGCGCATGATACAGGCACGTGACGACCCCGACCGACGGGTCCGCGAGCGGCGCCGTCACGCGCTCCAGATAGTCGGGCTGCACCGCGATGTCGCTGTCCGCGATCACGATGCGACCGTATTTCGCGCGCTCGGCGAGATTGATCAGGTTGCTGACCTTCAGGTTCTTGCCATGCACGCGCGCGTCGATCACGAGCGTGATGTCGCAATCCGGGTGATCGGCGCGCAGCCGCTCGACGACGGCCGCGGCCGGATCAGCCGACGATGCGACGCCGAACAGCACCTCGTAGCGCGGATGGCGCTGCGCGCAGAAGGTCGCGAGGTTTTCATACAGATGCGGCTCCGCGCCGCACAGCGGCTTCAACACGCTGACCGGCTCGAAGCCGTCGCGCACGGCCGTGCGCGGCGTGCGCGGCCGCGGCGCGAAGGCAGCGACGAGCGCATAGCCGGCCGCGGCCAGCGTGAACACGATCAGGACCCAGTCGAGCAGCGTGGCGGTGGGCGTCATGCGCGATGCCTCCCGGCGACCTGGGCGCCATGGCACACGCTTGAGCGTGATTGAGCGTGATGCGGTGTTCCGACAACGACGAACGCGGGCACGACCCGACTCCTTGTTCCTGCAGCGTCTGTAATGGGGGAGGCGCGACCCGTGGTTCGGGTTCGGCCATGCCCGGCTTCGCGTGGCGTATCCCCGCGCAGCGCCCGGACGGCATGCGGGAAGACTCGAATGGCTCCATCGGCACAAGATGGGCAGGCGGCGGATTTTAGCAGTCTGCGCCCCCCCGCGCTCGGTGCTACGCGAAACGGACTAGTGCAATTCCGGCAAAGCTGAGCGGTCGACGAGCCTGATCGGCCCGGCCACGTTCACATTAGCGTAAGCACTTTGCAGGCGTATTGCAGTCTTTAAAATCAAACGTTTCGTGCAAATTTGTATGTCGATGCGGTTTCATTTCCAATCGCCGTAAAGTTTGGTAATTAATCGGCGATTAGGTTGATTTTCGCAACGATCGTCGCAAGCAACCCTGCACCCCTGTAAGGCGCATGGGTATCCGCGCGCCGCCAGCACGTTCCGGAACCCTTTGGCAAAATCCTTGGCGTCTGTTGCGTCAGCGCATCACCACGCCACCCCGTTTCGAAGGTCTTCCGATGACACCGTTTTCCGTACTCGATCTCGCGCCCATTCCGGCCGGCGCCGACGCCTCGCAGGCGTTCCGCAACACCGTCGATCTCGCGCAGCACGCGGAGCGCTGGGGCTACCGGCGTTACTGGCTGGCCGAGCATCACAACATGCCGGGGATCGCGAGTGCGGCCACCGCCGTCGTGATCGGCCACGTCGCGGGCGCCACGCGGACGATCCGGGTCGGCTCGGGCGGCATCATGCTGCCGAACCATGCGCCGCTCGTGATCGCCGAGCAGTTCGGCACGCTCGCGTCGCTGTATCCGGGGCGCATCGACCTTGGCCTCGGCCGCGCGCCCGGCACCGACCAGACCACGTCGCGCGCGCTGCGCCGCGACCTGATCGGCAGCGCGGACTCGTTCCCGGACGACGTCGCCGAGCTGCAGCGCTACTTCGCGGAGCCGGTGCCCGGCCAGCGCGTGCGCGCGGTGCCCGGCGCGGGGCTCGACGTGCCGGTGTGGCTGCTCGGTTCGAGCCTGTTCAGCGCGCAGCTCGCGGCGATGCTCGGGCTGCCGTTCGCGTTCGCGTCGCACTTCGCGCCCGACTATTTGATGCGTGCGCTCGAGATCTATCGCGCGCAGTACCGGCCGTCGGCCGCCTGGCCGAAGCCGCATGCGATGGTCGGCGTCAACGTGTTCGCGGCCGAGACCGACGACGAGGCGCGGCGCCTGTTCACGTCGCTGCAGCAGCAGTTCATCAACCTGCGGCGCGGCACGCCGGGCAAGCTGCCGCCGCCCGTCGACGCGCTCGAGGCGAACGAACTCGAACTCGCGACCGTCGCGCATTCGCTGTCGTTCGCGGCGGTCGGCTCGCGCGACACGGTCCGCGACAAGCTGCGCGACCGTATCGCGCAGACGGGCGCCGACGAGCTGATCATCACCGCGCAGATCTACGATCATGCCGCGCGGCTGCGCTCGTTCGAACTGGCCGCGCAGATCCGCGACGAACTCGCGAGCGAGGCAAGCTGACGGCGCGACCGCGCACGGCCGGCCGCCTGCGCCGCCTCACTGCGGGCGCACGGCGTCCAGCCCGTCGAGCAGCGCCTTGTGGAACGCGTCCGGGTCCTGGATCTGCGGCGCGTGGCCGAGCGCCGGAAATTCGACGAGCTGCGCGCCGGGAATCGCGGCCTGCGTGCGCTTCGCGAGCTCCGGATAGCGGCCGAGCTTCGCGTGCACGTCGGGCGGCGCGACGTCCTTGCCGATCGCGGTCGTGTCCTTGTCGCCGATCATCAGCAGCGTCGGCACGCGAATCGCGCCGAATTCGTAGACCACCGGCTGCGTGAGGATCATGTCGTAGATCAGCGCGGAGTTCCACGCGACCGCGTCGCGGCCGGCGCCGCGATACATGCCGGCGAGCATCTGCACCCAGCGCTCGTACGACGGCGACCACTTGCCCGCGTAGTAGGTCGCCTGCTCGTAGCGGCGGATGCCGTCGGCGTTGGTCTTCAGCTCGCGCGCATACCAGTAGTCGACCGACAGCGGCGGCACGCCGAGCGCCTTCCAGTCCTCGAGGCCGATCGGGTTCACGAGCACGAGCTGGTCGGTCGCCTTCGGATACATCAGCGCGTAGCGGATCGCGAGCATCCCGCCCGTCGAGTGGCCGATGAGCGTCGCCGACTTCACGCCGACCGATTCGAGCAGCGCGTGCGTGTTGCGCGCGAGTTGCTGGAAGCTGTACTGGTAGCGCTCGGGCTTCGATGACTTGCAGAAGCCGATCTGGTCCGGCGCGATCACGCGATAGCCGGCGCGGCTCAGCACGCCGATCGTGTCCTCCCAGGTTGCCGCGCAGAAGTTCTTGCCGTGCAGCAGCACGACGGTGCGGCCGTTCGGATGCGCGGGCTGCACGTCGAGGTACGCCATCTCGAGGGTTTCGCGCTGCGACACGAACGCATATTCGTGCACGGGCGCCGGATACGCGAACCCTTCCAGGCGCGGGCCGTACGCGGGCCCGTCGTTGGCGGTGGGCGTCGCGGCGACGGTCGCAACGGGCAGCGCGCACGCGGCGGCGGCGCTCGCGCACCGCACGGCGGCGCGGGCGACAGACAGGATCTTGCAAATCGAAAGCATGGCGATCACGGTGATGGGGGATGCGCGCGGGCAGCCGGGTTGCAGCGGAGCTGTCTCGCGCCTCGCGATTCTACGCGGTCGCGTGACGACGGCGCGCAACACTCCGGGGCCGCGCGACTTCCGCGCGTACGACGAACTCGGGTATCGTGTGACGTGACCCTGAAACGCGTGCAGGCGAATTCCCATGAAAAACGTCCTCAGCATTCAGTCGCACGTCATCTACGGCCATGCCGGCAACAGCGCGGCCGTGTTCCCGATGCAGCGCCTCGGCGTCAACGTCTGGCCGCTCAACACCGTCCAGTTGTCGAATCACATGCAGTACGGCCACTGGGCCGGCAGCGCGATCGACGCCGCGAAGATGGAACAGCTCGTCGACGGCATCGCCGCCATCGGCGCGCTCAAGCGTTGCGACGCGGTGCTGTCCGGCTTCCTCGGCTCGCCGCCGCAGGCGCGTGCCGCGGTCGAGATCGTGCGCTCGGTGAAGGCGATGAATCCGAATGCGTGGTACTTCTGCGATCCGGCGATGGGCCAGACGGGCGGCGTCCGGCCCGAGCCCGGCGTCGAGGAATTCATCGTCCAGGAAGTGCCCGCGCTCGCGGACGGCATGTCGCCGAACCACACCGAACTGCAGAAGCTCGCCGGGCGACGCATCGAGACCGTCGCGGAAGCCGTCGACGCGTGCCGCGCGCTGATCCGCCGCGGCCCGAAGATCATCCTCGTCAAGCACCTGCACGACCGCAACAGCCCGGCCGACCGCTTCAACATGCTCGCCGTCACCGAAACCGAAGCGTGGATCGGCCAGCGGCCGCTGTATGCGTTTCCGCGCCATCCGGTCGGCGTCGGCGACCTGACCAGCGCGATCTTCGTCGCATGCCGGTTGCGCGGCGACTCGGTGCGCGCCGCGTTCGAACACACGCTCGCGGCCGTGCACGCGGTCGTGAAGGCCACCTACGACGCGCGCCGCTACGAGCTCGAACTCGTCGCCGCGCAGGACGAAATTGCGCGGCCGAGCGAATGGTTCGGCGCGTGGGTGACCGACGCCTGACGGTGCGCATCGCCCTCCTCGCCGCGGCCGTCGTCTGCCGCCCTCTGCCGCCCCGCGCTGCCACCCGCTGCTCCGTCGCCGCCCCTCGCCGCCCCTGCCGTTCTCCGCTCCTCCGGGGTGCCGCGCGCCGCCCGTCTCGCCCGTTGCCGCCGCCCCTCGGTCCGTGCGGCGGCGCACCGCCGGCTGCAACCCGAGCCACGCGTGCAAACGTTTCCGGACTTCACATGAATGACACCGATTCCTCGCTATGCTCGCGGCGGCACGCACCGACGCAGCCGCATCCTGCGATTCGGTGCGCGCCCTTTCCGCAGGTCCCGCCAATCGGCTCCCTCTTTACCCCACGATAACGACCATGACCCGATCGAACCGTCGTGACTTCCTGCGCGTCGCCGCCGGCACTGCCGGCGCCGCCGCGCTGAACCTGTTTCCGCCCGTGATCCGCGATGCGCTCGCCATTCCCGCGAACCGCCGTACCGGCACGATCCGCGACATCGAACACATCGTGATCCTGATGCAGGAGAACCGCTCGTTCGACCACTACTTCGGCACGATGCGCGGTGTCCGCGGCTTCGGTGACCCACGCCCGCTGCGCCTCGCGAACGGCAAGTCGGTGTTTCACCAGCCGGTCGGCCCGGCCGAACTGCTGCCGTTCCACCCGGGCGCCGACAAGCTCGGCCTGCAGTTCCTGCAGGACCTGCCGCACGGCTGGCAGGACATGCACGCCGCCTGGAACAAGGGCCGCTACGACCAGTGGGTGCCGAACAAGGGCACCACGACGATGGCGTACCTGAAGCGCGACGACATCCCGTTCCACTACCAGCTCGCCGACGCGTTCACGATCTGCGACGCGTACCACTGCGCGATCCCGAGCTCGACCGACCCGAACCGCTACTACATGTGGACGGGCTACGTCGGCAACGACGGCACGGGCGGCGGCCCGGTGCTCGGCAACGAGGAAAAGGGCTACGGCTGGACGACCTATCCGGAAGTGCTCGAACAGGCCGGCGTGTCGTGGAAGATCTACCAGGACGTCGGCACCGGGCTCGACGCAAACGGCTCCTGGGGCTGGACGCAAAACCCGTACATCGGCAACTACGGCGACAACGCGCTGCTCTACTTCAACCAGTACCGCACCGCGCTGCCGGGCACGCCGCTGTACGACAAGGCGCGCACCGGCACCAACATCAGCGCCGGCGGCACGCTGTTCGACGTGCTGCAGCAGGACGTGAAGAACGGCACGCTGCCGCAGGTGTCGTGGATCTGCGCGCCGGAAGCGTATTCCGAGCACCCGAACTGGCCGGCCAACTACGGCGCGTGGTACATCGAGCAGGTGCTGAAGGCGCTCGTGTCGAATCCGGATGTGTGGAGCAAGACGGCGCTCTTCATCACGTACGACGAAAACGACGGCTTCTTCGACCACGTGCCGCCGCCGTTCGCGCCGCAGTCGCGCGACAACGGGCTGTCGACGGTCGCGACGACCAACGAGGTGTTCGCCGGCGACGCATCGCACATGGCCGGCCCGTACGGGCTCGGGCCGCGCGTGCCGATGCTCGTCGTGTCGCCGTGGACCAAGGGCGGCTGGGTCTGCTCGCAGACCTTCGATCACACGTCGCTGCTGCAATTCATCGAGGCGCGGTTCGGCGCGCAATATCCGGTCACGGCCGCCAACGTGTCGCCGTGGCGCCGCGCGGTGTGCGGCGACCTGACGTCGGCGTTCGACTTCGCGACCGCGGACGCCGCATGGCCGACGCTGCCCGACACGAGCGGCTACGCGCCGCCCGACGGCGCGCGCCATCCCGACTACATCCCGGTGCCGCCGGTGCTGCAGAAGCTGCCGAAACAGGAAGCCGGGCTGCGTCCGGCGCGCGCGCTGCCGTACGAGCTGTTCGTGCACGGCCGCGTCGAAGCCGCGAACGGCCAGTTCCGGCTGACTTTCGCGAACACGGGCCGGGCAGGCGCCGCGTTCCAGGTCCAGTCGCGCAACCGCGTCGACGGCCCGTGGGCGTACACGGTCGAAGCCGGCAAACGCATCGCCGATACGTGGAGCGCCGCCGCGTCGCTCGGCCTGTACGACCTCGACGTATACGGCCCGAACGGCTTCTACTGCCATTTCCGCGGCCCGTTCGCGACCGGCGTCGGCAGCGCGAGCGTGAACCCCGAAGTGATCTACGGCTACGACGTCGCGAACGGCAACATCACGCTGCGCCTGATGAACCGCGGCCACAAGGCCGTGCGGCTCAAGGTCACGAACGCGTACGGCCACGGTCA
The DNA here is from genome assembly GCF_001729305.1 of Burkholderia sp. A2. Classification (NCBI taxonomy): domain Bacteria; kingdom Pseudomonadati; phylum Pseudomonadota; class Betaproteobacteria; order Burkholderiales; family Burkholderiaceae; genus Burkholderia; species Burkholderia sp. A2. Next base: position 20,510 of record NZ_LZXX01000110.1, read on the forward strand.
CGCGCGCACGTTCGACCTCGCGCCGGGCGCGCACGTCGACGATTACTGGGATCTGCGCGGCAGCCACGGCTGGTATGACCTCACCGTCAGCGACGGCCGCCTGCTCGGCTTCCTGCGCCGCTTCGCGGGCCACGTCGAAACGGGCCGCCCGAGCACCAGCGACCCGCTGATCCGCACGACCGCGTCGAACGACGACGCCGAAGCCGCGTCGGACGCCCTGTCCGACTGATGTCGACCCACGCGCGGCGCGGCCCCGGCGGGCTGCGCCGCGTCTTTGTCCCGCACCGCTCCCCTCTCCGCGCCCGTTCCGTTCGCGACGGGAAACTCCCGATACCGGCCGCCCGCGCTCGCGCGGAAGCTATGCGCAAATCCGCATCGAATGCGCGACAAATTTCCAAGACCCGCGCATATCGGCGACCTATATATCGAAGCAATCGGGGCTCTTCGCGGAGCCTGACGGGAGACGTTTCCGAGGATCACGTTGCCGACCTCCCCGCCCGATTCCGAGAAGCGGTCGAACCGCCCGCCCGTCGCACGCGCCCGGCCCGCCCGGACGCGCGCGGTACCCACTCGCCGGTGTCGAACAAGAGGAACAACATGAAATTCCGTCATTCCCTGCTGTCGGTGTCCATTGCCTCCGCGCTTGCCCTCCTCTCGCAACAGGCCGCTCACGCCGCCGACGCAACCGACGTGAAGGTCGGCTTCGCCGCGCCGCTCACGGGCGTGAACGCCGGCTACGGCAAGGATCTGCAAAACGGCGTGCAGCTCGCGCTCGACGATGCGGTCGCGCAGAAGGTACAGATCGCCGGCAAGCCTGCCCACTTCAATCTCGTCGTGCAGGACGATCAGGCCGACCCGCGCATCGGCGTGCAGGCCGCGCAGGCGCTGGTCGACCAGAACGTGTCGGTCGTGGTCGGCCACTTCAACTCGGGGACGACGATTCCGGCGTCGGTGGTCTACGACAAGGCCGGCATTCCGGTGATCGACCCGGCCGCGACCAATCCGACGCTCACGTCGCGCGGGCTCGCGAACATGTTCATGGTGATCGCGACCGACGGCCAGAACGCCGGCAACGCGGGCAAGTACGCGGTCGACGTGACGAAGGCGAAGCGCATCGCGATCATCGACGACCGCACCGCGTTCGGCCAGGGCGAGGCCGACGAATTCGAGAAGGCCGTGAAGGCCGCCGGCGGCAATCTCATCGGGCGCGAGTTCACCAACAATCAGGCGGTCGATTTCCGCGCGCAGATCACGAGCCTGAAGGGCAAGAACCCGGACCTGATCTTCTTCGGCGGCCTCGATTCGCTGGCCGCGAACTTCATCAAGCAGATGCGTCAGCTCGGGCTGAACGCGCAGTTCGTCGGCGGCGGCGGCGTGAAGGACAACGAGTTCATCAAGATCGCGGGCCCGGCCGCCGAAGGCGCGATGGCGTGGGAATACGGCCGGCCGCTCGACGAACTGCCGCAAGGCAAGGATTTCGAGGCGCGCTTCAAGAAGCGCTTCGGCGTCGACGTGCTGTCGTACGCGCAGTTCGGCTATGACGCGGCGTGGGCGGCCATCAAGGCGATGCAGGCGGCCGGTTCGACCGACCCGAAGGCCTATCGCCCTGCGCTCAGGAAAGTCGACTTCGAAGGCGTGACCGGCCGCATCTCGTTCGCGAACGACGGCTCGCTGAAAAGCGGGATGTCGACGCTGTACCAGGTGAAGAACGGCGCGTGGAAGACGATCGTGACGAAGGGAGGCTGATCGGCAAGGCAGGCGGCCGGCGGCGGGCACGCCGCCTGGCCGCGGAGATCGACGCGGTCACGTCGATCTCATATGACGACTGATGTTAAAGCGATTTCACCCGGCCCGCAGCCGCGCGGGCTCCGCGACCCCCGGCGGTCAGCCGGCCTCGGCCTCGGCCGCCTCGTGCGCGCGGCGCAGCCGCTCGCGGCTGTTCGTGAGGTGCGTGCGCATCGCGGCGCGGGCCGCTTCCGGGTCGTGGCGCGCGATCGCCTCGTAGATGTCCTCGTGCTCGTGATTCAGCCGGCCGACGTAGCGCTCCAGGTCGTCGCCGGCAAAGCGCGCCGAATTCACGCGCGTGCGCGGGATGATCGACGTGCCGAGCTGCGTCATGATGTCGACGAAATAGCGGTTGCCGGTGGATTGCGCGATCTGCAGGTGGAACTGAAAGTCGAGCTGCGCGGTGTCGCGGCCGCCGCCCGCGCCCGTCGCGATGGCGTCGAGCGCGCGCCGCAGCGCGGCGAGGTCGGCATCATTGGCGCGCTGCGCGGCGAGGCTCGCGCACTCGCTTTCGAGACTGATGCGCAGCTCCAGCACCGCGAGCACGTCGCGCAGTGTCGTGATCGTCGCGGGATCGATGCCGAGCGTCTGGCGGCGCGACGGCTCGAGCACGAAGCTGCCGATGCCGTGGCGCGTCTCGACGAGGCCGCTCGCCTGCATCCGCGAGATCGCCTCGCGCACGACCGTCCGGCTCACGCCCTGCGCCGCCATGACTTCGGTTTCGGTCGGCAGCTTGTCGCCGGGACGCAGCGTGCCGTTTTCGATCTGCGCGGTCAGCGCGTCGACGACATCTTGTGCGAGGCTGCGTGCGCGACGGCGCGGCGCTGCGGGAAGCGTAGGCACGGACATGTGGCCGGTTCCTTTTTGAATGATCGTCATGTGAGCCGAGGGTTTACGCGGGGTTTGAGCGAAAGCCGATGATTCATTATACTGCGTCACAAGTCATCCGACGACTGATGATCAGCGCACGGTCTCCTGTCGACTCAGGTCGGCTGTTCAGTCCCGCCTGGTCCCGTGCGTGACGATCGGCCCGCGATCGCGTGCTGCGTTCCGCGGGCCCGGTTGTCGCTTCCACCCCGTGTTCGGGTTGCGTCGACATGCGGGGCTTGCGCGCCGCGCACGTCGGTTGTCGAATGATCGCACCTCAAGCCGCGCGCGGCAAAGCTTTTGCCGCCCGGCATCGCCTACTTTTTCGCCATCGCCGCCCATGAACGCCGTCACTGCCTCGCCTTCCCACGACACGCCGCGCATCGTCGACCTGCAAGCGATTCCGGTCGCCGGCCACGACAGCATGCTGCTCAACCTGAGCGGCGCGCACGGCCCGTTCTTCACCCGCAACCTCGTGATCCTGAAGGACAGCGCGGGCCGCACGGGCGTCGGCGAAGTGCCGGGGGGCGAAAGCATCCGCCGCACGCTCGACGACGCGCGCGCGCTCGTCGTCGGCCAGCCGGTCGGCAACTATCACGCGGTGCTCAACGACGTGCGGCGCACCTTCGCCGACCGCGACGCGAGCGGCCGCGGGCTGCAGACCTTCGACCTGCGCACGACGATCCACGCGGTCACCGCGCTCGAAGCCGCGCTGCTCGACCTGCTCGGCCAGCATCTCGGCGTGCCGGTCGCCGCGCTGCTCGGCGAAGGCCAGCAGCGCGAGCGCGTCGAGATGCTCGGCTACCTGTTCTACGTCGGCGATCGCACGAAGACGGCGCTCCCCTATCGCGACGGCCGCGGCGCGACCGACGACTGGACCCGCGTGCGCGACGAAGCGGCGCTGACGCCGGAAGCCGTCGTGCGGCTCGCCGAAGCCGCGCATGCGCGCTACGGCTTCAACGACTTCAAGCTGAAGGGCGGCGTGTTCGACGGGGCGAGCGAGATCGAAGCCGTGACCGCGCTCGCCGAGCGCTTCCCCGACGCGCGCGTGACGTTCGATCCGAACGGCGCATGGTCGCTCGACGAGGCCGTGCGGCTGTGCCGCGATCAGCATCACGTGCTCGCCTATGCGGAAGATCCGTGCGGCGCGGAGAACGGTTACTCGGGCCGCGAGGTGATGGCCGAATTCCGCCGCGCGACGGGGCTGCCGACGGCCACCAACATGATCGCGACCGACTGGCGGCAGATGGGCCACGCGGTGCAGTTGCACGCCGTCGACATCCCGCTCGCCGATCCGCATTTCTGGACGATGCAGGGCTCGGTGCGGGTCGCGCAGATGTGCCGCGACTGGGGCCTCACGTGGGGCTCGCATTCGAACAACCACTTCGACGTGTCGCTCGCGATGTTCACGCACGTCGCGGCCGCGGCGCCGGGCCAGGTCACGGCGATCGACACGCATTGGATCTGGCAGGACGGCGAACGGCTGACGCGCGAGCCGCTGAAGATCGAGAACGGGCTGGTGGAAGTGCCGAAGCGGCCGGGGCTCGGCATCGACATCGACATGGATGCGGTCGCGCTCGCGCACGAGCGGTACAAGCAGCACGGCCTCGGCGCCCGCGACGACGCGGCGGCGATGCAGTATCTGATCCCGGGCTGGACGTTCAACAACAAGCGCCCGTGTCTCGTGCGCTGATGGCGGAGCGAACCGGGCGGCGGGCCCGCCCGGTCGGAACGGAATGATGCGGTTCGCCCGTGAAGCGGCGATCGCCTGCCGGGGAGACCGGCGGAGCAAGAGCGGGATTCGCGCGCGCAGCTGGCCGGTCGGCCGCCGACGAATCCTGGCCTGCCGCCTTGACCGGCGGCACCTACCCGGCCAGCCCTAGCCGGGCGCCCCAATCCCCCGCGCCATCCCCGACGCGGCGAACACGATGACGATCACCAGCACCGCCTGCCAGTGGCCGATCCGCACATAGGTGCGCGCGCGGCCGGTATCGGGCATCTGCTGCCGCCGCGCGGCGGCACGCCAGCGGATCAGCCCCAGCATCGGCACGACCTCGAGCAGCAGGATCAGCACGAGCGCGGTCATCTTCAGGTGAAAGAGCGGTTCGTGCAGGTAGTACGCGGTGCCTTTCTCGAAACCGCCGAACGCGCGTGCCGCGCCCGTCGCGATCAGCACGAGCGCCGACGCGCCCCAGACCGCATCGGCCTTGAACACGCCGGGCAAGTCGACCGCCTGCGCCGACGCGACGAGCCGGCGCAACGCGCGATTACGCGCCGCGATCGCGGCAAACGCGACGCCGAACGCACTCAGGTGAATGGCAGCCAGCAACCAACGGACGATCATCGCGCCTCCTTGTCGCCCGCGCCCGGTGCGCGAGCCCTGTCAGACGATTTGCTTGAGCGCCGCGTCGAGCGCGAGCACCGCGACGCGGTCGCCTTCGGTCGCGAGCGGCGTGCGCATTACGATCTGCCGGTTGTGGCCGACAGCCGCCGGCGAATCCCACAGCAGTTCCACCTTCGGCCGATTGAACAGGCTGCCGCGACGCGGCGGCACGACCGTCGGCTGCGCGCCCTGCTCGCCCGCGGCGAGCCCGGCGGATGCGACCCGGCCGGGCCAGCGCACCGACAGCTCACGCGCGTCGTACTGGCCGACCTTGCGGCTTTCCATCCAGACTATCGCGGTGCGCGTCAGCACGTCGAGCGAGATCGCATACCGGCCGACCGCGAAGCGGCGCGCGGCCACGTTGGTCCGCCACAGCGGCCGCGGCCGGCAGATCCAGACGATCGCCGCGTACAGCGCCGGCGCGGCGACGAGCCAGCCGTTGGTCGCCGTCACCGCATGCAGCGCGCGGCGCCAGCCGGCCGCCCACGTGAACGCGCCGATCGACCACACGGCGAACAGGAAACCGATCAGCGCGAACACGCGCAGCGCCTGGCGCAGCCACTGCGGCAGCGGATGGAACGGCCGCTCGGCCCGTGCGGCGGCGCCCGGCAGCGCGAGCAGCAGGAAGATCAGGATGAGGTAGATGAATGCCCACGGCGACGACACCATCGCCGACAGCGACGAGCGATAGCCCATCTGGGACATCGAGAACAGCCAGCGCGCGAGCAGCACGAGACCGATCGCACGCAACGCGAAGATCACGCCGGCGCCGGGGGCCGGCGCTGCGCGCGTGGTTTTCGTTCTCGCCAAGACTGCTCTCCTCAGGATAGTCGTACCGGGCCGGATTTCACGGCACGGCCATTATAGGGACATTACCGTCTGGACAGACGGCAGGATGGCGTGCCGGGCCGCTTCGAGGGCGGTTCGCAGCGCCGGGCGCGGCGAGAATACAACAGATCCGCGCCGCAGATGTGACAACGCCCCGCCGGAAAACCCGGACGGGGCGTCGTGGCGGCCGCGCGCCGCCACGCGGCGGCGGCCCGCAATCAGCTTGCGTTGACTTCGCGGAGCACCGTGCGGCGCTTCTGGCGCAGCAGTTCCTCGTAGCCCTTCACGTAGTTCTGCGCCATCACCTTCGACGAGAAACGGGCTTCGAATGCGGCGCGAACCTTCTCGCGCGGCAGCGTATCGAGACGCTTGAGGGCAGCGACGGCCGACAGTTCGTCTTCGACGACGAAGCCCGACACGCCGTTGTCGATCACTTCCGGCACCGAGCCGCGCTTGAACGCGATCACCGGCGTACCACAGGCCATCGCCTCGATCATCACCAGACCGAAAGGCTCCGGCCAGTCGATCGGGAACAGCAGCGCATGTGCGTTGCCGAGGAATTCGGTCTTCTCCGCCTCGCTGATTTCGCCGATGTACTCGACGTGCGGCAGCGCGAACAGCGGCTTGATCTTCTCTTCGTAGTACGCGCGGTCGGCCTTGTCGAGCTTCGCGGCGATCTTGATCGGCAGGCCGGCCTGCTCGGCGATGCGGATCGCGGTGTCGACGCGCTTCTCCGGCGAGATGCGGCCGAGGAACGCGAGGTAGCTCGGCTTCACGTTCGGGATCGGCGTCAGCAGGTTTTCCGGCAGGCCGTGGTAGACGGTCGACAGCCAGTTCGCCTGCGGCAGCGGGATGCGCTGGTTGTCGGAGATCGACACGACCGGCACGTCGCTGAACGCGTTGAAGATCGGCTGCAGTTCCGGCAGGTCGAGACGGCCGTGCATCGTCGTCAGATGCGGCACCGGCTGGCGCGAGAACAGCGAGAACGGGTAGTAGTCGATGTGGCAGTGCAGGACGTCGAACTCTTCCGCGCGGCGGCGCACCTGCTCGAGGAGCAGCATGTGCGGGGCCATCACGTCGCGGATCGTCGGGTCGAGGCGCAGCGCCTGCGGCCAGCACGCTTCGAGCTTCGCGGAGGTCTGCGAATCGCCGCTCGCGAAGAGCGTGACGTCATGCCCCATCTCGACGAGCGCTTCGGTGAGATAGGACACCACTCGCTCGGTACCGCCGTACAGTTTCGGGGGTACCGCTTCATGCAACGGAGCGATTTGGGCGATTCGCATGCGTAACTCCTAAAAAATCGGCAAAAAACCAGGTATGGGTCGGCAACCTGCCGGTGGTCCGGGCTGGAAACATGTCGTCCGAACCTCGGACGAATCAGCCTGCCGGGGGCGTCGAACCCGCGCTGCTCAAGGAGCGTCGGCGACGCGACAGGCATAGAACGTTTGAAACGAAGACCCGTTGACAGGGGTTCGTAAAAAAACCTGGAATCGAACCCGGAGCCGATTATCTAGGGTTATTCCCGATACGGCGCACGACATTTCAAACACTTTACTTTGTTACAAAGGCGCAACACTTTGCAACCCGCGGACTCGGGCGTCCGTTCTAGAGTGGAAGGCCGTTTTGGCGATCCTTGTTAACCCGCAGCTGCCGGCAGCGTGATTCCGGCACACGGCGCAGGACGGGATGCCGGATTTTATCTCAAAATCGAGCGCGAGCCCCTGGCCAAGGCAAGATTCGCGCAGCGCGACGCGCGGCGTTGTTTACAATGCCGGATTATTCAGTCCGGGCGAACGCCGGCCTGCGACCCAGCCGCCCCGCTCAATCACCGAATCACCGCACCCATATTTTGGAATCTCTCACCCCCGCCCAGCGCAACGCCCACAACGCGAAGCTGTCGAGCTACGCGCATCGGCCGATCGCGTTCCTGTTCCGCTACATCCGCCTCCACCCCGTCGCGCACCTGATCGTGCTCTGCAGCGTGCTGGCCGCCGTCGGCTGCGCGCTTGGCTCGCAATATGCGATCAAGCACCTGATCGACGTGCTCGCGACCGGACGCCATCACCCGGGCCCGCTGTGGAGCGCGTTCGCGCTGCTCGTCGGGCTGATCGCGGCCGACAACCTGCTGTGGCGCGTCGGCGGCTGGGTCGCCGCGCACACGTTCGTCGCGGTCACCGGCGACCTGCGGCGCGACCTGTTCCAGTACCTGATCGGCCATTCGCCGACGTATTACTCGGAGAAGCAGCCCGGCACGCTCGCCAGCCGCATCACGGCCACGTCGAACGCGGTCTACACGTCGGAGAACACGATGGCGTGGAACGTGCTGCCGCCGTGCATCGCGGTGATGGGCGCGATCCTGATGATCATCGTCGTCAATCCGCTGATGGCGGCCGGCCTGCTCGGCTGTTCGGCCGTGCTGTCCATCATCCTGTTCAAGCTCGCCGGCCGTGGCTCCGCGCGCCATCACGCGTTCGCGGCGAAGGCCGCGGCGGTCGACGGCGAGCTCGTCGACGTGATCGGCAACATGGGCCTCGTGCGCGCGTTCGGGATGACGCTGCGTGAACAGAAGCGCTTCAGCGCGACGGTGAAGGCCGAGATGGACGCGCGCCAGCAGAGCCTGCTCTATCTCGAAAAGCTGCGCCTGCTGCATGCGGTGATCACCGCGATGCTGTCCGCCGGCCTGCTCGGCTGGGCCCTGTGGCTGTGGGACCAGGGCCGCGCGACGTCGGGCGACATCGTGCTCGTCAGCTCGCTCGGCTTCACGATCCTGCACGGCACGCGCGATCTCGCCGTCGCGCTCGTCGACGTCACGCAGCACGTCGCACGCCTGTCCGAAGCGGTGAAGACGCTGCTCGAGCCGCACGGCATGCCGGACCGCTCGGACGCGCAGCCGCTGTCGGCCACGGGCGGCCGCGTCGACTTCGAGCGCGTGACGTTCGCGTACCCGCACCGCCGCGCGATCCTCGACCACTTCGACCTGCATATCGAGCCGGGCCAGCGCGTCGGCCTGATCGGCAAGTCGGGCGCGGGCAAATCGACCGTGCTCGCGCTGCTGCAGCGCTTCTACGACACGCAGGATGGCGTCGTGAAGGTCGACGGCCAGGACGTGAAGGCCATCACGCAGGACAGCCTGCGCCACGCGATCGCGCTGGTGCCGCAGGACATCTCGCTGCTGCACCGGACCATCTACGACAACATCGCATACGGCCGCCCCGACGCGACCCGCGACGAAGTGCTCGCGGCCGCGCGCGACGCGCGCTGCGCGGAGTTCATCGAGGCGATGCCGGAAGGCTATGACACGATCGTCGGCGACCGCGGCGTCAAGCTGTCGGGCGGCCAGCGCCAGCGCATCGCGATCGCGCGCGCGATCCTGAAGAATGCGCCGATCCTGTTGCTCGACGAAGCGACGTCGGCGCTCGACAGCGCCTCCGAGGAAGCGATCCAGAGCGCGCTCGACCGGCTGATGGTCGGCCGCACGGTGATCGCGATCGCGCACCGCCTGTCGACGCTGCGCAACTTCGACCGCATCATCGTGATGAGCAACGGCAAGGTGATCGACGACGGCCCGCCCGAGGTGCTGCGCAACCGCCCCGGCCTGTACCGCGACCTGCTCGCGAAGCAGCACGGCCGCCATCATGCGGCCCCGGACGGCAACACGCCGACCGGCGAACGCGTGGCCTGACGCGCCGGCATCCGGCCGACAAAAAAGCCGCCGTGCTTGCTGCGCACGGCGGCTTTTTCCATTGCAGCGGCAGCAATCGATCAGACCTGCTGCAGATCTCGCAGAAAATTGTCCCGCCACACCGACACGTTGTTCTCGCGAAGCTGCGCGATCATGTCCGCGTAACGCGCGCGCCGTTCGGCGAGCGGCATCGTCAGCGCCTGCGACAGCGCATCGGCCATCCCGTCGATATCGATCGGATTGACGATCAGCGCGCCCGTGAGCTCACGCGCGGCGCCCGCGAAGCGCGACAGCACGAGCACGCCCGGATCGTCCGGATTCTGCGCGGACACGTACTCCTTCGCGACGAGGTTCATCCCGTCGCGCAGCGGCGTCACGAAACCCACGCGCGCGAGCCGGTACAGCGCGGCCAGCACCTGCCGGTCGTACTGGCGGTGAATGTAGAGGATCGGCGCCCAGTCGAGCTCCGCGTAGCGCCCGTTGATGCGCCCCGACTCCGCTTCGAGCTGCAGCCGGATGTCCTGGTACGCACGCAGGTCCGCGCGCGTCGACGGCGCGATCTGCAGGAACGACACGCGGTTGCGGATCGACGCCTGATGCTCGAGCAGCTTCTCGAATGCCCGGAAGCGCTCGACGAGCCCCTTCGAATAATCGAGCCGGTCGACGCTCATGATCAGTTGCCGCCCGCGCAGCGACGTCGCGAGCGTGCGCACCGCCTTGCCGTGTTCGCCCGCCTGCGCGAGCGACGCGATCTCGTCCGGGTACACGCCGATCGGATAGGCGGCCGCGCGCAGCGTCTGGCCGAACGCCCGTACGCGCGCCGTGTGCCCGTCGTGCTCGACTTCGCCGCCCGCCTCGAACTCGACGTAGTCGCAGAACGCGCGCAGATCGGGCTCGGTCTGGAAGCCGAGCAGATCGAATGCGCACAGCGACTCGACGAGCTCGCGGTGCGGCGGCACGTTGACGAGCACCTGCGCGGCCGGAAACGGAATGTGCAGGAAGAAGCCGATGCGGTTCTTCACGCCGGCGTCGCGCAGCGCGCGCGCGAACGGAATCAGGTGATAGTCGTGCACCCAGATCACGTCGTCGTCCTGCAGCAGCGGCACGAGCTGCTGCGCGAGCCACACGTTGACGCGGCGGTAGCCGTCGAATTCGTGGCGGTCGTACTGGATCAGGTCCGCGCGGTAGTGGAACGCGGGCCACAGCGTCGCGTTCGAGAAACCGCGGTAGTACTGGTCGTAATCGCGGCGCGACAGCCCGACGGTCGCGAACGTCACGGGCCCGCGCTCCTCGATGCGGATCTGCGGCTGCGGCGCGCCGGACGCGACCACTTCGCCGCTCCAGCCGAACCACATGCCGCCGGTTTCCTTCAGCGCGTCGTAGACGCCGATCGCGAGGCCGCCCGCCGCCGGTTCGCCTTCCGAAATCGGCGCGACGCGGTTTGAAACGATGATGAGCCGGCTCATGCGTGCGGTTGCCCCGCGCCGAGCCAGCGGGCGATCTGCTCATGCAGTGCGTCGACCGAATCGAGCCGCATCCGCGCGGACGTCTCGCCGGCGCCGACCTTGATCGACAGGCCGCCGCGCGCGTTGACCACCGCGAAGCCCTTCTCGTCGGTCAGATCGTCGCCCGCGAACAGCGGTACGCGGCCCGCAAAGGGCGGCTCGTCGAGGAACGCGGCCAGCGCGCGCCCCTTGTCGACGCCCTTCGGCTTGATCTCGAACACCATCTTGCCGGGTTGCAGCACGTACGCATCCGGATAGTCGGCGACGAGGCGCTCGGCCGCTTCGCGCGCCACCGCCTCGCGCTCGGGCGCATTGCGAAAGTGCAGCGCGACGGCCGCCCCCTTGATCTCGAGCAGCATGCCCGGATGGCGGTCGACCACGCCCGCGAGCTCGCGCTCGATGCGCAGCAGGCGCTCGTCGTTGAAGCCGATGCGCTGCGTGTCGCCGTTCGCGTCGCGGCGCTCCGCGCCGTGCAGGCCGGCGATCGGCAGGCCGGGCATCTTCAGGAACGTGTCGAGGTTGTCGATCCCACGCCCGGAGACGATCGCGACCGCGCCGTGCGAGCGGCGCGACAACTCGTCGAGCAGCGTCAGCAGCGACGGCGGAACGTGAATGCTGTCGGGGGTCGGCGCCAGCTCAACGAGCGTGCCGTCGAAGTCGAAGAAGAACGCTGTATCGGTCAGGGACAGGGAAGCCGGAACGGATTGCATCGATTCGATAGTCTGAGCGGCGGCCGGCACATGCCGGCCGCCGCTGCGCGAATGGAGTTGTGCGCATCTTACCGCGCCTGCGCCCCCAGATGGGCGAAACGGCGGCAGCGCGGACCTCGCGCCGCCCGCTGCGTCAACTGCGACATATTGCCCCGCTCGCCCGCCCCGTACCGGTTTCAAAAGCACGCAGGCGCGTGAATTGCGCTACAGTCGCAACCGCCTGCCGCGCGACGCATGGCATCGCGCCGGCCGGCTATCCATTGAGTCCGATCGAGCCTGGGGACTGTTTCCATATGGAACGCACATGCGAATGTCCGAGATTGCTCGCAGGGCAACGAGTAAGGAGTGCCGTTTGGCCGAGCCAAGCAAGCGACGCGCGACGCCACCATACGGGCAATCTCGGACATTCCCGTAGAATATTTTTTAATTTGGGGTGCGCGTTCCATATGGAAACAGTCCCTGAGATGCCGTCTGCCTGTCCCGCGCCGCGCCGGCGCCTCTCCCGCTTCATCCGCACGGCCGCGGCCCTCGCCGCCGCCGTGGCGCTCGCCGCGTGCACGCACGACGAGCCGCGCTGGAACCTGACCAACGTCACGGGCCACCTGCCCGACCTGTCGTTCAAGCTGACGGGGGGCGACGGCCGTCCCGTCGACGCCGACGCGTTCCGCGGCCGCGTCGCGCTCGTCTACTTCGGCTACACGCACTGCCCCGACGTCTGCCCCGAAACGCTGGCGCGGCTGATGGAAGTGCTGGCGAAGCTCGGCCCGCAGGCGGACAACGTGCGCATCCTGTTCGTCTCGGTCGACCCCGCGCGCGATACGCCGCAGGCGATGCAGTCCTATGTCGCCGCGTTCGACGCCGCGCATGCGCGCGGCCTGACCGGCACCGACGGCCAGATCGAATCGCTCGCGAAGCGCTATCGCGTCGCGTACCAGATGGAAAAACGCGATCCGTCCGGCGGCTACGAAGTGACGCACAGCTCGGCCGTCTACATCTTCGACGCGACCGGCCGTGCACGCCTGCTCGCGACCGATCGCGATTCGCCCGACGCCATCGCCGCCGATGTGCGCCGGATCATCGACACTGCCTCCACGACCTGAATTCCGCCATGAACACGAAAACGACCCTCAAGACGTTCGCCCTCGTCGCCGCGCTGTGCGCCGGCGCGCACGCGTATGCCGCCGGCGCGATCAGCGCGCAGAATGCGTGGGTGCGCTGGCTGCCGAACAAGCTGCCCGCGGGCGGCTACGTGACGCTCGTGAACACCGGCGACAAGCCGGTCGACCTCGTCGACGTCGACAGCCCCGACTACGGGATGGCGATGCTGCACCAGACGGTATCGAACGGCTCGACGCAGAAGATGGAAATGGTCGACAAGCTGACGATCCCCGCACGCGGCAAGGTCGACATCGCGCCGGGCGGCTATCACTTCATGCTCGAGGAACCGAAGCACGCGATCAAGCCGGGCGACACAGTGCACCTGCGCCTGAAATTCTCCGACGGCGAAACGGTCGATGCGCCGTTCGCCGTGAAATCGCCGGCCAAGACGAAGTAATGCGCGCGCGATGAACGTCCTGTACTGGCTCGATCCGTGGGAACCGTCGCCGACCGTGGTCATCGCGGTGCTGACGGCCGCCGTGCTGTTCGCGCGCGGCGCGAAGAAGGCGAAGGTGTCGCCGCTGCGGCAGTTCTCGTTCTGGTTCGGGCTGACGGCGCTCTACATCGCGCTGCACACGCGGCTCGACTACTTCTTCGAGCACGAATTCTTCCTGCACCGCGCGCAGCACCTCGTGCTGCATCACCTCGGACCGTTCTTCATCGCGCTGTCCTACCCGGGCGCGGCGATCCGTGCGGGCATTCCGTTCCGCTGGCGGCAGCGCTTCGTGCGTCCCGCGCTTGCATGGGCGCCGGTACGCGCGACGCTCGACGTGGTGTTCCATCCGGTCGTCGCGGTCGTGCTGTTCGTCGGGCTGATCTATTTCTGGCTGCTGTCGCCGATCCACTTCATCGCGATGCTCGACTGGCGCCTCTATCGCGTGATGAACTGGAGCATGGTGATCGACGGGCTGCTGTTCTGGTGGCTCGTCGTCGATCCGCGTCCCGCGCCGCCTGCGCGGCTGTCGCCGGGCCGCCGGATCCTGATCGTCGTCGCGGCGATCCCGCCGCAGATCGCGCTCGGCGCGCTGATCTTCTTCACGCCGCACGAGCTGTACCCGATCTACTCGATCTGCGGTCGCGCGTTCACGTGGCTGAGCCCGCTGCGCGATCAGCAGATCGGCGGCCTGCTGCTGTGGATTCCCGGCTCGATGATGAGCGTGATCGGTGCGCTGATCGCACTGCGGCACTGGTTGCGGCTGTCCGCGCGCGGGCGCCTGATCGGCGAACGGGCCGCGCAGCGCGCGGACAAACCGACGATCGCGCGCGCCGCGCACTGACTGTCGCGGCGCGTCACGCGCGTCATGCTCGCGCGCTGCTCATCCACACGTGCGGGATGCCGTCCTCGTCGTGCACGTCCGAACTCGGCGTGAAGCCGAATGCCCCGTAGAAGCGCTGCAAGTGGGCCTGTGCATGCAGGCTCACCGGCGTATCCGGCCATTGCGCGCGGATATGCTCGAGCGCGCGCGACAGCAACCCGTTGCCGAGGCCCGCGCCGCGAAACGCGGCGGTCGTCAGCACGCGGCCGATGCGCACGTCGGTGTGCCGTGCGTCCGGCAGCAGCACGCGCAGATAGCCGGCCAGGCGGCCGGCCGGATCGAATGCCGCCAGATGCCACGCGGCCTGGTCCGCATCGTCGATGTCGCGATACACGCAGTTCTGTTCGACGACGAATACGGCGCTGCGCGCCTCGAGGATCGAGTAGATTTCGCGCGCCGTCAGCGCGTCGAAGGGTTTCCAGCGCCAGTCGAGATCGGCGGCGCTCGGGGATGCGGCGGGTGCGGGGGCGTTCATGTGCGGTCCTGATTCGGCGCGCCGGCCGGCGCGCGGTAACCGTCGATTATGCCTCGAAGCGCACATCGCGCGCGACCGCCTGCCCGCGCGCGAAAAAAAGCCCCGCATCGCGCGGGGCCTGGTCGTCATGCCGTCATGCAGGCATCTGGCCGAAGCGGCCACTGTTGAAGTCCTCTATCGCGGTGCGGATCTCCGCTTGCGAGTTCATCACGAACGGGCCGTAGCCGACGACCGGCTCGTCGATCGGCTCGCCGCTCAGGATCAGCAGCTTCGCGTCGCCGTTCGCTTCGATCTCGACGTCGCTGCCGTCGCGGCCGAGTTGCACGAACTGCGCTTCGCGCGCCACCGTCTCGCCGTTCACCAGCACGGTGCCGCTCAGCACGACCACCGCGAGCGTCCGTCCTTCGGCGACCGGGAACCGCGCATGGCCGCCCGCCACGAGCCGCACGTCCCACACGTCGATCGGCGTGTGCGTGCGCGCCGGGCCGCGCCGCCCGTCGAACTCACCGGCAATGATCCGCGCGCGCCCCGCGCCGTCCGGCAGCTCGACCACCGGGATATCGGCGTTCAGCAGCGTCTGGTAGCCGGGCGCGCCCATCTTGTCCGCGGCGGGCAGGTTCACCCACAGCTGCACCATCTCGAGCGGGCCACCCCGCTTCGTGAACGCCTCCGAGTGGAATTCCTCGTGCAGGATCCCGCTCGCGGCCGTCATCCACTGCACGTCGCCCGGGCCGATCGTGCCGCCCGCGCCGGTCGAATCGCGGTGCGCGACTTCGCCGTCGTAGACGATCGTCACCGTCTCGAACCCGCGGTGCGGATGCTGGCCGACACCGCGCGGCGCGCTCGCCGGTTCGAACGTCGCCGGGCCGGCGTAATCGAGCAGCAGGAACGGGCTCAGGTGCGTGCCGTGAGACTGGTAGCTGAACATCGAACGCACCGGGAAACCGTCGCCGACCCAATGGCCGCGCGGCGCACTGTACACACCCTGGATCTTCTTCATTGCCCTTCTCCATATTGCGGCGAAACCCGTGTTTCGCATCCGTGAGTGACAATATAGAGATGGAACGATCAATCCGGTAGACTGCCGAAATCGCACTCAGCGTTCCATTTCATGAACGATAAAGCGCGAGATCTGAACGATCTCTACTACTTCGTGCAGGTGGTCGAACACGGCGGCTTCGCGCCGGCCGGGCGCGCGCTGGACATGCCGAAATCGAAGCTGAGCCGCCGCATCGCGCTGCTCGAGGCGCGGCTCGGGATGCGGCTGATCCAGCGTTCGACGCGCCGCTTCACGGTCACGGACGTCGGCCAGACCTATTACGCGCATTGCCGCGCGATGCTCGTCGAGGCCGACGCCGCCGACGAGGCGATCGCGCTGCTGCACGAGGAGCCGCGCGGCATCGTGCGGGTCAGTTGCCCGATCGTGCTGCTCGATTCGCTGGTCGGCGCGATGATCGCCGCGTTCATGGCCGCGTGTCCGCGCGTCGAGATCCACCTGGAAGCCACCAATCGGCGCGTCGACGTGGTTGGCGAAGGAATCGACGTCGCGATCCGCGTGCGGCCGCCGCCGCTCGAGGACAGCGATCTCGCGCTGCGCGTGCTCGCCGAGCGCGGCCAGTGCCTCGTCGCGAGCCCCGCGCTGCTGCGCGAGCATGGGGTACCGGCCGTTCCCGCCGATCTGACGCGCCTGCCGAGCCTCGACCACGGCGTGCCGCAGTCCACGCACGTGTGGCGGCTGCGCGGGCCCGACGGCGCACATGCGGAAATCCATCACCAGCCGCGCTTCGTGACCGGCGGGATGCTCGCGCTGCGCGCGGCCGCCGCCGCAGGCGTCGGCGTCGTGCAGTTGCCGACGATGATGGTGCGCGACGAGGTGTCGCGCGGTGAACTGGTCACGGTGCTGTCCGACTGGGCGCCGCGCCGCGAAATCGTGCACGCGGTGTTCGCGTCGCGCCGCGGGCTGCTGCCCGCGGTGCGGGCACTGCTCGACTTTCTGGCCGAGCGGTTCGCCGAACTCGAACCCGACTGAGCGCGCCGCATCGCCCACGGCCATGCGCTGCAGACCGCGCGTGCGTGCCGTAGACTGCGGTACGCGCAGTGCGCATTTTCACAACCCCTATCGCTTTCCCGCCATGTTCACGCTGTCCAACGACCCTACCGCCTCCAAGGCCGATCAATACGCGACGCTCGTCGAGCAGGCACGCGCGCTCGTCGAATCCGAACGCGATCTGACCGCGAACGCCGCGAATTTCTCCGCGCTCGTCTATCACTCGCTCGATCGGCTGAACTGGGCCGGCTTCTACTTCTTCGACGGCGCCGAGCTCGTGGTCGGCCCATTCCAGGGCAAGCCCGCGTGCGTGCGGATCGCGCTCGGCAAGGGCGTGTGCGGCACGGCCGCGCAAACGCGCGAGACGCAGGTCGTGCGCGACGTGCACGACTTCCCCGGCCATATCGCGTGCGATGCGGCGTCCGAATCGGAAATCGTCGTGCCGCTGGTGGCCGGCGACGGCACGCTGATCGGCGTATGGGACGTCGACAGCCCGGTCGCCGCGCGCTTCGACGACGAAGACCGCAAAGGGATGGAAGCGCTGTGCCGCGTGTTCGTCGAACACGCGTGGCAGAAGGTGCGCGGTTAAGCGTCGCGTCGCCGGCCGCCGCAAACGACACGGGCCCCGCGAAGGAGCCCGTTTCATTGCAATGCCGCGCCGCCGTCTGCGGCGCACGGCATCCGTCAGGCCGCGTGCGTGCCGGAAAGCGCCGCGCACGCCTGCGGCTTCGCGTCCTCGGTCAACACCTCGAAGCCCGTTTCCGTCACCACGACCATGTGCTCCCATTGCGCGGACAGCGAATGGTCCGTCGTGACGACCGTCCAGCCATCGGCCAGCACGCGCGTGTCGCGCTTGCCCGCGTTCAGCATCGGCTCGATCGTGAAGATCATCCCCGGCCGCAACGGCAAGCCGGTACCCGGCCGACCGTAATGCAGCACCTGCGGCTCGTCGTGATAGACATCGCCGATGCCGTGCCCGCAATACTCGCGCACCACGCTGAACCCTTCGCGATGGGCAACCTGCTGGATCGCATAGCCGACGTCGCCGAGCGTCGCGCCGGGACGCACCGCGCGGATGCCGGCATGCATCGCCTCGTAGGTCGCCGCGACGAGCCGCCGCGCGAGTTCGTTCGGTTCGCCGACGAAATACATGCGGCTCGTATCGCCGAACCAGCCGTCCTTGATCACCGCGATGTCGAGGTTCACGATATCGCCGTCACGCATCGGCCGCGACGTCGGAATGCCGTGACAGACCACGTGGTTCACCGACGTGCACAGCGTCTTCGGATAGCCGTGGTAGCCGATGTTCGCGGGAATCGCGCCCAACTCGTCGACGATGTATTCGCGACAGCGCGCATCCAGTTCGTCGGTGGTGACGCCCGGCTTCACGTACTCGGTGATCATCGTCAGCACCTGCGACGCGAGCTTCGCGGCTTCGCGCGACCTGGCGATTTCCGCGGCACCGCGGATCGGAATTTCGCGTTTCGCCATTACGCCACCTGCTCGAGGCTTTGCGCGACCGTCTCGGCCGGCCCCACGTCGGCGCCCCGCGCCTCGGCCTCGATCAACATCTTGCAGATGTCGCCGTAGGACAGTGCCGGATTGAGTTCCGCCAGCATCCCGACGCGCAGCCAATGTTCGGCCTGCGCATTGATCGAACGGCTCAGCGCCGTGCTCGTCGAGCGCAGCCGCTCGTGCATGTGCTCGGAAATCTTGATGATGCCCATATATCCCCAATTAAACGAAACGTAGCTGTTTCGTATATTACGCCGTGCACGACGACCGGGCAAGCCGTCGCGCCCGTCGCCACTCCCCCGTGGTCGGAAATGCCGTTGACATCAAATTCCAGTTTGCTGGAAAATCAATCCATCATGAAAGAATCATCGATCACCGCCGCCGACGATACCGGCATCAACGAGCGCATTGCCCGGCGCGTGCGCGATCTGCGCACCGTCCGAGGCTACACGCTCGACGCGCTGGCCGCGCGTTCCGGCGTCAGCCGTTCGATGATCTCGCTCATCGAACGCGCGTCGGCCAGCCCGACGGCCGTCGTGCTCGACAAGCTCGCGGCCGGCCTCGGCGTGTCGCTGGCCGGACTGTTCGGCGGCGACCGGGACGACGCGCCCGCCCAGCCGCTCGCACGGCGCGCGCAGCAGGCCGAATGGCGCGATCCGGCGTCCGGCTATGTGCGACGCAACCTGTCGCCGGCCGGCTGGCCGTCGCCGATCCAGCTCGTCGAGGTCGATTTCCCGCCCGGCGCGCGCGTCGCGTACGACAGCGGCGGGCGCGAAAGCGCGCTGCATCAGCAGGTGTGGATCATCAGCGGCCGCGTCGACGTCACGTTCGGCGATACGCTTCACGAGCTTCGCGAAGGCGACTGCCTGGCCATGCGGCTCGACCAGCCGCTGATCTTCAGCAATCCGTCGCCGCATGCCGCGCGCTATGTCGTCGCGATTTGCGATGCATCCGCCGCCGGCATGCGCAGCGCGTAATGCACGCGTCGTGTGCACAACCGGTTTAGCCAAACAGGAAGGAACCCGTATGAATTCCCCGACACAGCGCGACGGCGTGCGCCTGATCGATTGCAGCGAGGCCGAACACGCGGCGGCCATTCTCGAGATCCTGAACGACGCGATCGTGAACTCGACCGCGCTGTACGACTACCGGCCGCGCCCGCCAGAGGCGATGGTCGCGTGGTTCGCGACGAAGCGCGCGGGCGGCTTTCCGGTCATCGGCGCCGTCGACGCAGCGGGCACGCTGCTCGGTTTCGCGAGCTGGGGTACGTTCCGCGCGTTTCCGGCGTTCAAGTACACGGTCGAACACAGCGTCTACGTGCGCAAGGATCAGCGCGGTCGCGGGCTCGGCGAACTGCTGCTGCGCGAAGTGGTGCAGCGTGCGCGCGAAGCACAGGTCCACGTGCTGGTCGGCTGCATCGACGCGACCAATGCCGGCAGCATCGCACTGCATACGAAATTGGGGTTCAGGCACTCGGGCACGATCGCGGAGGCGGGATTCAAGTTCGGCCGCTGGCTCGATGCGGCGTTCTATCAATTGAAGCTCGACACACCGGTGCAGCCGGTGGATGGGTAATTGCCTTGCGGCCATCGCATGCTCCGTGCGCGACGGCCACCAAGCGACACTGAGACGTATAGCGCGCAAGCGTGCCGCAAACACCTCGTCCCGGCAGGAAGGCGAACTGCTCGCCTGCTCGTCAGGGCCGCTGGGCAACCCGGGTTACCCAAATAACTTCCCCGGTCGGCGCATAAATCGACGCCACGACCTACGCCCACCTATCCGCATCTCTTTGCCACGAGACGGCCTCCCCTGACCAGTCTCTCGACGCACTGTGTAACAACGCGCGCGGCACGGGCAATTTTCAGCAGAGCGGCAACGGCAGCCGTATTCTTATTTATCGAGCATCCACCTTGATTGTCGCCTTCTTTTACGTGGAAATATAATCGACGCAAGATGCGACGGTTAGCATTTACTGCGGCCACCGTCTTTAGATGCGCAACAGAGGTCGTTCATGCAAGTACGTCTGATGCAGATATCGTGATCGGCACCTGAGTTCAAAGCCGAAAACACAACACTCAGTGCTGACAAAAATAATCTCCACTCCCAAGAGAGAAACATTCAATTTAATTGGATATAAAAAATCGGGAAATCGATGCCTAGGGGTAAACGATAGAGAGGTTGCCATACCTTATTTAAGGAAATTTCCTAATATGATCTGACGGGGATGCACGATTATTGCCCGCCACATGAAGATCATTACGGCACCACTTTTTAAAATTATCGAGAAATTTCACCAGAACCCCAGACGGCCGCCAACAGGGGTGGAAAGACCTATTGCTGACGAAAAACATTTGCCGGGCACGAGCGCTGGACACTTGCTAAAAATATACAGCCCGAATCTCGGATGCGTGCATTTTGTCTGCCAAAGAGTATCGGACCGTCAATCGCGGATCGCGGAGGCGCTTATGTAAAAAATCAAGCCATCCATGGACCGAGTGTGGCAAAACACAAACATGGCCAGCAAGTGGCTGGCGAAAACAGGGCAACTAAACGGCTACGCGCCCTCGTTATGCGAGAGATAGGCGCCGTTACGGCGCTATCTTGTTACTCAAAATTTTCCGATCCGGACAATTGACATGCGAACCATTGCCAAGATTCTCTTCCCGACCTTGATGGCCTGCCTTGTGTTCAACGGCGAAGCCAGCGCCGCCGAAAAATCCTTTTGCTATTACCATCACAATTGCCCTGCCGACGGAAAGCTGCCGAAAGGTCAGTTGCCCGAGCAATATACCAAACGCCAGTGCACGAACGGGGGCGGAAAGAGCTGGGGCGAAGGCCCGAAGAGCTGCGAGAACGTGAACGATTGACGGGCCCCGGTATCGAGGGGCGACTTCAGGCGTGATTGCTCGAATTTCAACGATGCCGGCATTTTCGCCGGCCTGAACCGAACGGCACGGGAATCTTCCTGTGACCCGCCCTGGTTTTCCGGAGATTTTCCGTCGATACCGCCTACGTCGATTGGCACGTAGCGATCCATCGCGACGAGATCGATGGTCAATCGCCCTCGAAATCAGGCTGCCTGCCCGGACGATGCAATAGCAGGAAGAATGGCGTAATTATTTAACATCCCAACGACTGCTTTTATATTTGTGGCGCGCCTTTATCTCGTGCCTAAACGGTGCGTTCGCAGCCCCCTGCCACTGCCCTCGTTGTGGCAGGGATCTTTTAGCGTCTTCCGATATTACGGTCGCACGGTCGAGTCCTGCCATAGAAAGACCTCCGGACGGGTTGGCCGAGTTCTGCCAACGCTCGGCATGGGACGAGTTGCGCGACGGCCGAAGCGCAGTCACCTCCAAGAAATGACGCTCGAACAACCCCTCGTGCCGGAACTCCGCATGTGCGCCCGAAGTTGGAGCGCAGCGCGACCGCCGCCTGGTCGTCCGCGACGTTCTCGACGACGTCGGCTCGGGTAACGCGACGACCGGCGTCACTACGTCCGCCCAGTAACGCTGAAACCCGATGCGTTAAGGAACGGTGCCCGTTGCTGGACCATGCCCGAGCCAATGTTGCGCCCGCAGGCGTGGTTACGCGCGCCTCTTGAATGGTTCGAGGCAGCTTTGTACTGCTCGGGGTGATTGACTGACGAGAATGAAAGCGACGCAGAAAAAAGAAAAGCCCTGACGAATCAGGGCTTTATCTTGTTCTACTTGGAGGCGCGAGCCGGAGTCGAACCGGCCTAAACGGCTTTGCAGGCCGCTGCATAACCGCTTTGCTATCGCGCCAAAAGCGGACTGTCCGAATGCCGTGAGGCAAGCGGCAGATTTTTATTCGAGGACCGGAAGTCCATCAAATAAAAAGGGAAGCGTGGCTTCCCCATTACTGGAGCGGGAGACGAGTCTCGAACTCGCGACCTCAACCTTGGCAAGGTTGCGCTCTACCAACTGAGCTACTCCCGCATTGTCCTGCACCTGCAGCGCTTCGCCGACCAACACGCTGCCAGAAAAATCTGGAGCGGGAGACGAGTCTCGAACTCGCGACCTCAACCTTGGCAAGGTTGCGCTCTACCAACTGAGCTACTCCCGCATGTGTCCTGCATCTGCAGCGCTTTGCCGACCAACACGCTGCCAGAAAAAATCTGGAGCGGGAGACGAGTCTCGAACTCGCGACCTCAACCTTGGCAAGGTTGCGCTCTACCAACTGAGCTACTCCCGCGTATTGCTGCGCTACTGCTTCCCCGTCACACACTTAATTCGTCGTGCAGCGGAGAAGCGAGATTATGTCGAAGGCACATTCGTGTGTCAAGAGCTTTTCCAGCCCTTTTTACAAAAACCGCCGCCGAGCAGGCGCGCGCGTCACGCGCCGCCACGCTCGCGAATCTGGGGCCATGCGAGCTTCATGTAGTACAGCATCGACCAGATGGTCAGCACCGCGGCCAGATACATCAGCCACTCGCCCCACACGCGCGTATCGATCGTCACGACGCCGAGCGGCAGCGGCCCGTGGAACAGCAGCATCGGAATCGCGACCATCTGGCACGCGGTCTTGAACTTGCCCAGCTGGTTCACCGCGACGCTCTTCGACGCGCCGATCTGCGCCATCCATTCTCGCAGCGCCGAAATCGCGATCTCGCGACCGACGATCACGAGCGCGATCGCCGCGTCGACCCGCGAAATCTGCACGAGGATCAGCAGCGCGGCCGTCACCATCAGCTTGTCCGCCACCGGGTCGAGAAACGCGCCGAACGACGACGTCTGGTTCCACTTGCGCGCAAGGAAGCCGTCGAACCAGTCGGTCAGCGCGGCGAGAATGAAGATCGCCGCCGCCGCAAGATTGCGGTGCGCGCCGCCCATCACCGTGTCCGGCAGGTAGAACACGCCGACGACGAGCGGAATCAGCACGATCCGTACCCACGTCAGGAAAATCGGGAAATTGAACGGCATGGCATGCGGGACAGTAAAGGATTCGCAATTGTGCCGTGTCGACCGGCCTGCCACAAGAACGCTGGCAACGCCGCCGGCCGCACGGCCGCGTCAGTGGAGCTGCTTGTAGATCTGCTCGGCGAGCGCGTGCGAAATGCCTTCGACGCTCGCCAGTTCCTCGACACTCGCGGCCACCACGCCGCGCAGCCCGCCGAAGCGCGCGAGCAGCCGCTGCCGGCGCTTCGCGCCGACGCCTTCGAGCTCTTCGAGCCGCGACGTCTGACGCGCCTTCGCCCGCTTCGCCCGCATGCCGGTGATCGCGAAGCGGTGCGCCTCGTCGCGGATCTGCGCGACGAGCATCAGCGCGGCGCTCTCCTTGCCGAGTTCGAGCGGCGCGCGGCCGTCCGCGAACACGAGCGTTTCGAGGCCGACCTTGCGCCCCTCGCCTTTCGCGACGCCGACCAGCATCGACGTGTCGAGACCGAGCTCGGTGAATACCTGCCGCGCGATCTCGACCTGGCCCTTGCCGCCGTCGATCAGCACGATGTTCGGCAGCAGGCTCGACGCCTCGGCCTCGCGCGTCGATTCGCCGTCGATGCCGGCCGCTTCGTCGGCGGCCGCCGCCTGCGCGGCCTGCTCGACCATCTTCTCGTAGCGGCGCGTGAGCACCTGCCGCATCGCTGCGTAATCGTCGCCCGGCGTGATGCCCGTGATGTTGTAGCGGCGGTATTCGCTCGACTGCATCTTGTGATGGTGATAGACGACGCACGACGCCTGCGTCGCCTCGCCCATCGTATGGCTGATGTCGAAGCATTCGATGCGCAGCGTCGCGAGATCGTCGCTGTCGTAGCTGAGCGTGTCCGCCAGCGCGCGCGTGCGCGCCTGTTGCGACCCCTGCTCGGACAGCAGTCGCGCGAGCGCGAGCCGCGCGTTCTGCTCTGCCATCGACAGCCAGGCGCGCCGCTGCCCCTGCGGCTGCCGCACCAGCGACACCTTGTAGCCGGCCTGCTCGGACAGCAGCTCCAGCAGGTCGCGGCTCGCCGGCGCATGGCTGACGACGAGCACGGGCGGCACGCGGTTGCCCAGATAGTGTTGCGCGATGAACGCATCGAGCACCTCGGCCTCGACCGACGCTGCCGCCGCGCCGCGCGCGCTGCCCGCCTCTTCCGCAGGCTGATCCGGCCCCGCATCGACCGGCGAGTCGACCGTCGCACCGGCCGCCTCCGCCGTCTCGGCCTCTTCGCCGAGACCGCCCTCGGCGAGCGTCAGTGCGCTTTCGACATGCGTCGGGAAATACGCCTTGTCGCCGAGGTGCCGGCCGCCGCGCACCATCGCGAGGTTCACGCACACGCGCCCGCCCAGCGCGACGACGGCCAGGATGTCGACGTCGCTGTCGCTGCCGACCTCGATCGCCTGCTGGTGCAGCACCGTCGCGAGCGAGCTCATCTGGTTGCGCACGGCCGCCGCCTGCTCGAATTTCAGCTCGGCCGCGAACGCGTGCATCTTCTGCTCGAGTTCCTTCATCACTTCGGACTGCCGGCCAAGCAGGAACCGCGCGGCGTTCGACACGTCGACCGCGTAATCCTCGTCGGAGATCGCGCCGACGCACGGTGCGGTGCAACGCCCGATCTGATGCAGCAGGCACGGCCGCGTGCGGTTGTTGAAGACCGAGTCCTCGCAGGTCCGCAACTGGAACACGCGCTGCAGGATCTGGATGCTTTCGCGCACGGCCCATGCGCTCGGGAACGGCCCGAAGTACTGGTTCTGCTTGTCGACCGAGCCGCGGTAGTAGGCCATCCGCGGAAAGCGGTGCGCGGTGAGTTTCAGGTACGGATACGACTTGTCGTCGCGAAACAGGATGTTGTAACGCGGCGCGAGCGCCTTGATCAGGTTGTTCTCGAGCAGCAGCGCTTCGGCTTCCGAGCGCGTGACGGTCGTTTCGATGCGCGCGATGCGCGTGACCATCATCGCGATGCGCGGCGACAGTTGCGTCTTCGTGAAATAGCTCGACACGCGCTTTTTCAGGTCGCGCGCCTTGCCGACGTAGAGCACGGCGCCCGCCGTGTCGTAATAGCGATAGACGCCCGGCATGTGCGGCAACTGCGCAAGGATCTTCTTTGGTTCGAACGGAGTATCGGAGGCTTCTGGCGATGTCATGCGTGATCCGGGCGCCTTGTAACGCGGAACGGGTCTATTAGAATCGCCAGTTTAGAGCATTCACCCGTCCGCTTCGATGCCACGCCCCGCCGCTGCCCCCCTCTCCGCCGTCCCGCTCGCGCCGGGCGAACCGATCGCCTGCGACCTCTTCTGCGCGGTGATCGACAATTTCGGCGACATCGGCGTGTGCTGGCGCGTCGCGCGCCAGCTCGCGCACGAGCACGGCTGGCAGGTTCGGCTGTTCGTCGACGATCTGCACACGTTCGCGCGCCTGCTGCCGCAGGTCGATCCCGACGCGGAGCGGCAAACGGTCGACGCGATCGCGATCGAGCACTGGCATGCGGAAGTCGGCGACGCGCTCGACATCGCCGATGTCGTGATCGAGGCATTCGGGTGCGAGCTGCCCGGCCCGTATCTCGCGGCGATGGCGCGGCGCGCACGGCGCCCCGTGTGGATCAACCTCGAATACCTGAGCGCCGAGGACTGGGTCGCCGATTTTCATTTGCGGCCGTCGCCGCATCCGCGCTACCCGCTGCTGAAGACGTTCTTCTTCCCGGGCCTGTCGGCCGGCACCGGCGGCGTGCCGAAGGAGCGCGACCTGGACGCGCGCCGCGCGACCTTCGACGCCGATCCGGCAGCCCGCGCCGCATGGTGGCAGCACGCGACCGGCGGCCCGCCGCCGGCGCCCGGCACGACGGTCGTCAGCCTGTTCGCCTATGAGAACCCGGCCGTCGACGCGCTGCTCGCGCAGTGGCGCGACGGTCCGTCGCCCATCGTCGCCCTCGTCCCGGCCGGGCGCCTGTCGCCCGCCGTCGCGCGTTTTTTCGGGGTCGAAGCGTTCGAGGCGGGAGCGCAGGCGCGCAGCGGCAACCTGAGCACCCATGGCCTCGCGTTCGTGCCGCAGGCCGACTACGACCCGCTGCTGTGGATCGCCGATCTCAATTTCGTGCGCGGCGAGGATTCGTTCGTGCGCGCGCAGTGGGCGCGCAAGCCGTTCGTCTGGCACATCTACCCGCAGGCCGACGACGTGCATCTGCCCAAGCTCGACGCCGCGCTCGCGCACCTGTCGGCCGGCCTCGCCGATGCGCCGCGCGCGGCGCTCGAACGGTTCTGGCATGCATGGAACGGTGCCGGCACGCCCGACTGGGCGGATTTCTGGCAACACCGCGCCGCGCTGGACGCCAATGCACTTCGCTGGGCCGATGCGCTCGCGGCCGTCGGCGATCTCGCGGGAAAGCTGGCGGAATACGCAAAATCTCAGTTAAAATAAGCGGTTATCCGACGGCTGACCACGCAAGCGCTCGCGCATGGGCACTTGGCGCCCACCGGAACGCCCCGCCGCTTGCGCCGTCAGCCGTTGCGCAACGCTCAGGCACTTATTTATTTGATTGGATCAGGACAGTTTTTATGAAGACCGCACAGGAACTCCGCGTAGGCAACGTCGTGCAGATCGGCAGCGAAGCATGGGTCATCGCAAAGGCGGAATACAACAAGTCGGGCCGTAACTCGGCCGTCGTCAAGATGAAGATGAAGAACCTGCTGACGAACGCAGGTCAGGAATCGGTCTACAAGGCTGACGACAAGTTCGACGTCGTCGTGCTCGACCGCAAGGAAGTGACGTACTCGTACTTCGCCGACCCGATGTACGTGTTCATGGACGCCGACTACAACCAGTACGAAGTCGAAGCCGAAATGATGGGCGAAGCGCTGAACTATCTCGAAGACGGCATGGCTTGCGAAGTCGTGTTCTACAACGAGAAGGCGATCTCGGTCGAACTGCCGACGATCCTCGTTCGCGAAATCACCTACACGGAACCGGCCGTGAAGGGCGACACGTCGTCGGGCAAGGTGCTGAAGAACGCGAAGCTGGCGACCGGCTTCGAACTGCAAGTGCCGCTGTTCTGCAACACCGGCGACAAGATCGAAATCGATACGCGCACGAACGAATACCGCAGCCGCGCGTAATCGTCGGCGATACCCGCATCGAACAAAGCGCCCTTCGGGGCGCTTTTTGTTTGTCTGGCGTCAACAGCTGCCACAACTCGGCGCCAGAAGCAGCACAAAAGCCACCGGTAAAGATATTCAATTTGTATCATCGGTAACTGTTTTATAGCGCCGGAGAAATAATGCGCGTGACGCGTTCGGTGGGGCATAAAATCAATCTTTAATCCGACATGCGGCTGCGGTCCGCTGGCCGACAGCCCGCCTCTCTTGACTCGACTCGCGTCCACCATGCCACACGCCCTGATTGTCGAAGACGATCCCAACAGCCTGTCAGGCCTCACCGCACTGCTCGCCGCAGACGGCTTCTCGGTCGACACGGCCACGTCGCTCGCCGAAGCGCGCACGGCGCTCGGCCGCTCGATCCCCGACGTCGTGCTCGTCGACCTGAACCTGCCTGATGGCAGCGGCTTCGACCTGCTCCAGCACCTGCCGCAGCAACAGCCGAACGGCTCGCTGCCCGTGATCGTGCTGACCGGCAACGCGACGGTCGAGAGCGCCATCGAGGGCCTGCGTCACGGCATCTGGGACTACCTGCTGAAGCCGATCAACATTCCGCGCCTGCGCAGCCTGCTCGCGCGGATTCCCCGCCCGTACGAACTGATCGACGAAGTGCAGTCGCTACGTGCATCGCTGCGCCATCTCGGCCGCTTCGGCGCGCTCGTCGGCCGCAGCGACGCGATGCAGCACGTGTACGACATGATCGAGCACAACGCCCGCACCGAAACGGCCGTGCTGTTCTCGGGCGAAGCCGGCACCGGCAAGAAGCTGGCCGCGCGCACGCTGCACGAACTGAGCCGGCGCCGCAAGGGGCCGTTCGTCTCGTTCGACTGCCGGATGCTCGCGCAGGCCGGCCGGCACGGCGCGTCGCTCGACAGCGTGCTGTTCGGCCATGAACGCGGCGCGTTCGACGGCGCCGAGCGCCGCGAATCGGGCCTGTTCGAGCAGGCCGGCGGCGGCACGCTGTTCCTCGACGAAATCACCGCACTGCCGCTCGTGCTCCAGGAAGCGCTGCTGCACGCGCTCGATTCGCAGAACTTCATGCGGATCGGCGGCACGAGTTCGATCACCAGCGATTTCCGGCTGATCGCGGCCACGCGCCGCCCGGCTCGCGAAGCGGTGGCGAACGGCACGCTGCGCGAGGATCTGTGGCTGCGTCTCGACGCGGCGTCGATCACGATGCCGCCGCTGCGCGAGCGCGACGGCGATGCGCTCGCGATCGCGGACGCGCAGATCGACGAACTGAACCGCGAAGCGCGCGCGACCGGCCGCAGCACGACCGACAAGCGCGCGGCGCCGGGCTTCGTGCGCGATTGCCTGTCCTACGAATGGCCGGGCAACGTGCGCGAACTGCAGGAACGCGTGCGTTTCGCGTACGACGCATCGGGCGACTTCATCGAGACGCTGCGTGCAGGCGAGGCCAGCTTCTCCGCCGGCGCCGCGCTGAACGGCAGCAGCGTGCAGATCAAGGTCGGCACGCCGCTGTCGGACGTCGAGGATCTGCTGATCCGCGCGACGCTCGACGCGGTCGGCGGGACGCGCCACCGTGCGGCGACCCTGCTCGGCATCAGCCCGAAGACGCTGTACAACAAGCTGCAGCGGATGAAGGTGAACTGAGCGGCGGGCGCCTGAATGCGGGCGGCGGCCGGATCTGACCGTTAGTTGCGGTCAAATTCGGTCCGTCGACCGTACGATCGGGCCGTCGCAGCCCATAAAAAAGCCGCGCTATTGCGCGGCTTTTCGTTTGGGGCGACCGGAACGGCGCGCTGCGCGCCATCCCTGTCCGCTTACGCCAGCGCGCTGCTCAGCAGCGCCTGCGCCTGCAGATACTCGGGTTGCGTGATCAGCTTGTCCCACTTGGGTGCCTTGCCGCGCGCGCGCATCCGCTTGATGCGCCGCACCGACTCGGCCGAGGCCTGCATCTTCAGGCCGTTCAGCACGACTTCGGCCGCGTCCGGCTGGTTACAGACGAGCACCATGTCGCAACCGGCCGCGAGCGCGGCGTCGGCGGCCTGCGTGAGCGTGCCGCCCTCGCGGGCAGCCTCCATCGACAGGTCGTCGCTGAAAATCGCGCCCGTGAAGCCGAGCTTGCCGCGCAGGATGTCCTGCAGCCACACGCGCGAGAACCCGGCCGGCCGCTTGTCGACCTGCGTGTAGATCACGTGCGCGGGAATCACCGCGGACAGCGACAGCCCGAGCCAGTCGTACGGCGCGACGTCCTGCTCGAGGATCGCGTCGAGCGTGCGGTCGTCGGTTGGCAGCGCGACGTGCGAATCGGCCTCCGCGAAGCCGTGCCCGGGAAAATGCTTGCCGCAGTTCGCCATGCCGGCGAGCGACAGCCCGTGATTCAGGCTCTTCGCGAGCAGCGTGACGACGCGCGGGTCGCGATGGAACGCACGATCGCCGATCACCTTCGAGTGCCCATAGTCGAGGTCGAGCACGGGCGTGAAGCTCATGTCGATCCCGCACGCGCGCAATTCGGCGGCCAGGATGTAGCCGACGGCGGTCGCGACCTTCGTCGCGAGCAGCACGTCGCGATCCCACAGTTCGCCCAGGCGGCGCATCGCGGGCAGCACCGTGAAGCCGTCGGTGCGGAACCGCTGTACGCGCCCGCCTTCGTGATCGACGGCGATCAGGATGTCTTCGCGCACCGCGCGGATCGCGTCGGTCAGCGCGGTCAGTTGCGCACGATCCTGGAAATGCCGCGCGAACAGGATCACGCCGCCGGTATTCGGATGCGCGAGGCGCCGCGCATCGTCGCGCGACAGGGTCGTGCCGACGACGTCGAGCATGACCGGGCCGGGAGTCGTTTTCATCGAATCGGGAATTCCATCAGGAGGGGGTTCGGGAAACAGGTGCGAGGGCACGCGCGGCGGCCGTTTCAGCGTCGGTTTCGGCGACCACGAACGACACCGCGTAGTCGCGTTCGTCGCTGACCGTCACGCGCGCCGTGATGCCGCGCGCGGCCAGCCACTCGGCCAGCTCGCCCGATGCGACCACGTACGGCTCGCCGCTCGGATGGTTCAGGGTTTGCAGCGCGCGCCACGTCATCGGCCAGTGCATGCCGAGCCCGATCGCCTTCGAGAATGCTTCCTTCGCGGAGAAACGCGTCGCGAGAAACGCGATGCCGCGCGCCTCGGAGCGTGCGCGCCGCGCGTGAAACACGCGCAGTTCGTCGGGGCCGAGCACCTTCTCGGCAAACCGGCCGCCCGTGCGTTCGAG
Organism: Burkholderia sp. A2; assembly: GCF_001729305.1. Taxonomy (NCBI): domain Bacteria; kingdom Pseudomonadati; phylum Pseudomonadota; class Betaproteobacteria; order Burkholderiales; family Burkholderiaceae; genus Burkholderia; species Burkholderia sp. A2. The sequence goes on from NZ_LZXX01000110.1 coordinate 51,080, forward strand.
CACGGCCGCGACGCGGCTCACCTGTGCGATATCGGTACCGATGCCGTAGATCGCCATGTCAGTCTCCGCCGGGGCAACCCGGCGAGACCGGGTCAGGCGCGTCGCACACGGCGTACGTGGCGCAGCCTCGCATCGTCACCGCGCGCCGCCGTGCAGCGCGGCGACGCGTGCGGCGACCATGATCGCCTTCATCTCGCGCACCGCGTTGTCCCAGCCCGCGAAGATCGCATGCGCGACGATCGCGTGGCCGATGTTCAGCTCGACGATGCCGTCGATCGCGGCAATCTGCTGCACGTTCGTGTAGTGCAGCCCGTGGCCCGCATTGACCTTCAGGCCCAGCCGCGCGCCGGCCTGCACGCCCGCGACGATACGCTCGTATTCGCGCTGCTGCTCCGCTTCGTCGTGCGCTTCGGCGTAGCGGCCCGTATGCAGCTCGATCACCGGCGCGCCGGCTTCGTGCGCGGCGCGGATCTGCGTATCCTCCGGGTCGATGAACAGCGACACGCGTACGCCCGCGTCGGCAAGCTGCTTGCACGCCGCGCGCACGGCCTCGAAGTGGCCGGCCACGTCGAGACCGCCTTCGGTCGTCAGCTCCGCGCGCTTCTCCGGCACGAGGCACGCGTCGTGCGGACGCACTTCGCACGCGATGTCGAGCATCTCGGCCGTCACCGCGCATTCGAGATTCATGCGCGTCTTCAGCAGCGGGCGCAGTTCGCGCACGTCGGCGTCGACGATGTGACGACGATCCTCGCGCAGGTGCAGCGTGATCGCATCCGCACCGGCCTCTTCGGCGGCGAGCGCCGCGCGGATCGGATCGGGATAGCGCGTGCCGCGCGCGTTGCGCAGCGTCGCCACGTGGTCGATGTTCACGCCAAGGTCGATGGCGGTGGGCGTGGTCAGGAAGAAGCTCATAGGTTTTGCAGGTCGATCAGGATCTGACGCGTGGCGAGCGGCGTGCCGCCGAGATAGGTGTTCAGCAGGAAGCGCATCAGCGTCTTGCTCTGCGCGACCGTCTGGGCTCGATGGTAATCGTCCTGCTCCATGTCGAGCAACGTCTGCCCGGTGATGACCGGCCAGTGCGACGGAACGTCGTCGTCCGCATTGCGCACGCCGCGCTCGGGATCGAACACGTAGCGACGCTCGGGTTCGACCGCGCGGCGGGCCACCGTGCGGTTCAGCGCCATCGCATAGCCGGTCTCGCGCAGCAGCACGCGCTCGAACGAGCGCAGCACCTGCACGGCGGGCTCGCCGTGCGCGAGGCGCGTGAGGGTCAGCACGTAATGATTGAACAGCGGCGGCTGCGGATCCTCGCGCGCGCAGAATTTCACGAGCAGCTCGTTCGCGTAGAAACCGCACAACAGCCCGTCGCCGCCGAGCGGCAGCATCCCGCCGACCCACTCGGCGCCCGTCAGCGTGCGCACCTCGGATTTGCCCGACCACGACAGCAGCAGCGGCTGGAAGGTCTGCAATACGCCGCGCAACGCGGAGTGCGGGCGTTTCGCGCCCTTCGCGACGAGCGCGAGCCGGCCATGGTCGCGCGTCAGCACGTCGACGATCAGGCTCGTTTCCCGATACGGATAGCTGTGCAGCACGAACGCCGGCTGCTCGGCGACGCGGAAATCGGACGTGCGAGACGTCGCACGCCGCGCCTTGCGCGGCGGTTCGGGCGGTGCCGGTAGCGGCGCGTCGTTCGCGCCGGCCGTCACCGCGTCCTCGGTCGACGTCAGCGCGTCATTCGTACCCATAGGCACGCAGCCCCGCCTCGTTGTCGGCCCAGCCGCTCTTCACCTTCACGAAGGTCTCGAGGTACACGGGGCCGTCGAACAGCTTCTCCATGTCCATCCGCGCCTCGGTGCTGATCTGCTTGAGCTTCTCGCCCTTCTTGCCGATCACCATCGCCTTGTGCGAATCGCGCTCGACGAGGATCGTCGCGAAGATGCGCTTCAGGCGCCCCTCCTCCTCGAACTTGTCGATCAGCACGGTGCTCGTGTACGGCAGCTCGTCGCCGGTCCAGCGGAATACCTTCTCGCGCAGGATTTCGGCCGCGAGAAAGCGCGAGCTGCGGTCGGTCAGCTCGTCCTCGCCGTAGATCGGCTCGCCTTCCGGCAGGTACGGCTTGATCGTGTCCAGCAGGCGCTTGATGTCCTCCGGCTTCTGCGCCGACAGCGGCACGAGCTCGGTGAACTCGCGCAGCCCGCTCACCTTCTGCATGAACGGGAACAGCGTGGCCTTGTCGCTCACGCGATCGATCTTGTTCGCGATCAGCAGCGTCGGCATGCCGGGCGGGATCAGGTCGAGCACCTTCTGGTCGTCGGGCCCGAAGCGGCCGGCCTCGATCACGAACAGGATCACGTCGACCGACGTCAGCGTCGACGTGACCGCGCGGTTCAGCGAACGATTCAGCGCGGTGCTGTGACGGGTCTGGAAGCCGGGCGTGTCGACGAACACGAATTGCGCGTCGTCGAACGTGTTGATGCCGGTGATGCGGTGACGGGTCGTCTGCGCCTTGCGCGACGTGATGCTGATCTTCTGGCCGACGAGTGCGTTCATCAACGTCGACTTGCCGACGTTCGGACGGCCCACGATCGCGATCATGCCGCAACGAAAACCGGTAGGAGCGGGAGTGTTCATATCGTTTGGGAGACAGGTTCGGAAACGGCCGCGCGGCGCGCGGCACGATCGATGGGCAATTCAGTGATCGGCATCGGCCACGCGCGCCTGCGCGGCAGCCAGGCTCGCGCCGCCGGGCGGCGTTTCGGCGTCGGGCGACGCGGCATCGCGTGCGCGCGCCGGCGTGCGCGTGGCGGAATCGGCGCCCGCGGCAGGTTTGTCGGCCGACGACAATGCCGGATCGGCCGCATGGCCGGCCGGCCTGTCGGCTGGGCGCGGCGCGGCCTCGGCGGGCTTTTCCGCGGCCTTGTCGGCCCGCTCGGCCGGTTTGTCGGCAACCTTGTCGGTCGCCGGCTTCGCCGCCCGTTCGCCCTTGTCCGTTGCCGGCTCGACATGCGCCGCGCGAATCGCGGCCATCGGCGCGACGGCCGGCTCGGCGCCCGCAGCCGCAGCGGTTGCCGCCGGCACCGCGCCGGCCGCCCTGGCCTCGCGCGCCGTCGCACGTTCCTTCCGCTCGGGCGAGCGCAGGTCGAGCGCTTCCTGCACGCCCTTCACGCCCGGCACGATTTCGGGCTCGACATGCTTGGACCCGCGCGCGTTTTTCGAGCGCTTCGGCTTCGCGGTCAGCATCGGCGCGGCCGCCATCACTTCGTCGAGCGCCTTCTTCGCGGCGGCCTGCTCGGCCGCGCGCCGGCTCGCGCCGGAGCCCGCTACCTTCACGTCCAGCTTCGGCACCGTGCACTCGACCTCGAACTGCTGATTGTGCGCCGCACCATGCGTCGCGACGACCGTATAGGTCGGCAGCGCTATCTTGTGCCCCTGCAGGTATTCCTGCAGCAGCGTCTTCGCGTCCTTGCCGAGCGTGCGCGGATCGATGTGGTCGAGAATCGGGATATAGAGGCGCTTGATGACCCCTTGGGCGGCTTCGAAGCCGCCATCGAGGAACACGGCCCCGATGATGGCTTCGAATGCGTCCGCGAGGATCGACGGGCGACGGAACCCGCCGCTGCGCAGCTCGCCCTCGCCCAGCCGCAGGCCGTCCGAGATATTCAGGGCCTGAGCAATTTCATACAGCGACTGCTGTTTGACGAGGTTGGCGCGTACGCGCGACAGGTCGCCTTCATCCAGCTTGCCGAAACGCTGGAACAAAAGGGCGGCCACCGCGCAATTCAGAACGGAATCGCCGAGAAACTCGAGCCGTTCGTTGTGCGTGGCACTGTGACTGCGATGGGTCAAAGCCTGGCGCAACAATTCCGCATTGCGAAATTCGTAGCGCAGCCGGCTTTCCAACTGGGATGAGGGCATGTGCAGGAGTATAACGCGGGCGCCCGGTCGGGCCGAAACGGCACGGCCGGACACGAAAAGGCGTGACGAGGCGGTGTTACCGCCGGTTCTTAAAGTCGTTCGGCAATACGCGACGCGGCCCGTGCGTCGCGTATTGCGGATGAATCGAATGCGGTCAGTTGAAGGAACCGATGCGCTTCAGGTCGCCGAAGTTCATCCAGATGAAGAACGCGCGGCCGACGATGTTCTGGTCCGGCACGAAACCCCAGTAGCGGCTGTCCGCGCTGTTGTCGCGGTTGTCGCCCATCATGAAGTAGTGACCGGGCGGCACCTTGCAGATCACGCCGCGGCTGTTGTACGTGCAGTTGTCGCGATACGGATAGTCGTATGCGCCCATCACGAACGGCGGCACGGCCGGGTTGTTGAGGATCGCGTTCTTCTTGTTGCCGATCGTTTCCTCGAACTGCTTCGCGTAATTCTGGCGCTCGTCGTCGAAGAAATCGGGCAGCGGCGTTTCCGGCACCGGCTGGCCGTTGATCGTCAGCTGCTTGTCCTGGTACGCGACCGTGTCGCCCGGCAGGCCGATCACGCGCTTGATGTAGTCGACCGACTCGTCCTTCGGATAGCGGAACACGACGACGTCGCCGCGCGACAGCGGGCTGCCCTGCGTGATCTTCGTATTGGTGACCGGCAGGCGCAGCCCGTACTCGAACTTGTTGACGAGGATGAAGTCGCCGACGAGCAGCGTCGGGACCATCGAGCCCGACGGAATCTTGAACGGCTCGACGATGAACGAACGCACGACGAACACGGCCAGGATCACCGGGAAGAAGCTCGCCGTGTACTCGAGCCACCACGGCTGGCGCAGCTTTTCGTCACGCAGCTTCGAACGCGTCTGCGCCGCGTTTTCGTCCGCGAAACGCTTGTCGATGCGCGACTGCTGGCGATCGAACTCCTCGATCGCCGAATCGGCCGCCTTGCGACGCCGCGGCAGGAACACCAGTTTGTCCAACACCCACGCTACGCCCGTCACGACGACGAGCACAAAAAGAATCAGCGCAAAATTCATAAAAGGATCAGTCCTGTTATTTGTCTTCGACGCGCAAGATCGCGAGGAACGCCTCCTGCGGGATCTCGACCGAACCCACCTGCTTCATGCGTTTCTTACCTTCTTTCTGCTTCTCAAGCAGTTTCTTCTTCCGCGTGATGTCGCCGCCGTAGCACTTCGCGAGCACGTTCTTGCGGAGCGCCTTGATGTTCTCGCGCGCGACGATGTGCGCGCCGATCGCGGCCTGGATCGCCACGTCGTACATCTGGCGCGGAATGATCTCGCGCATCTTCGCGGCGACTTCGCGGCCGCGGTATTGCGACTGCGACCGGTGCACGATGATCGACAGCGCGTCGACCTTGTCGCCGTTGATCAGCATGTCCACCTTCACGACGTCCGACGAACGGTATTCCTTGAACTCGTAATCCATCGACGCGTAGCCGCGCGACACCGACTTCAGGCGATCGAAGAAGTCGAGCACGATCTCGGCCATCGGGATCTCGTACGTGAGTTGCACCTGGCGGCCGTGATACTGCATGTTGATCTGCGAGCCGCGCTTCTGCTCGCACAGCGTGATCACCGAGCCGACGTAATCCTGCGGCATGTACAGGTTCACGGTGACGATCGGCTCGCGAACTTCGGCGATGCGGCCGGGCTCCGGCATCTTCGCCGGGTTCTCGACCATGATCGTCGAGCCGTCGCTCTGCACGACCTCGTAGACGACCGTCGGCGCGGTCGTGATGAGATCCATGTCGAATTCGCGCTCGAGCCGCTCCTGCACGATTTCCATGTGCAGCAGCCCGAGGAAGCCGCAGCGGAAACCGAAGCCGAGCGCCTGCGACACTTCCGGCTCGTACTGCAGCGATGCGTCGTTCAGCTTCAGCTTCTCGAGCGATTCGCGCAGCGCGTCGTACTGGTTCGCCTCGACCGGATACAGCCCCGCGAACACCTGCGGCTTCACTTCCTTGAAGCCCGGCAGCGGCTCGGCGGCGGGCTTGGTCGCGTGCGTGACGGTATCGCCGACCTTCGCGGCCGTCAGTTCCTTGATACCGGCGATGATGAAGCCCACCTGCCCGGCCGACAGCGACTCGAGATTGCGCGACTTCGGCGTGAACACGCCGACGTGCTCGACCGGATACTGCGCGCCGGTCGCCATCATCTTGATCTTGTCCTTCGGACGCAGCGTGCCGTTGACGATCCGCACGAGCATCACGACGCCGACGTAGTTGTCGAACCACGAATCGATGATCAGCGCCTGCAGCGGCGCGGCCGGATCGCCCTTCGGCGGCGGCACCTTCGCGATCAGCGACTCGAGCACGTCTTCCACGCCGAGGCCCGTCTTCGCGCTGCAGCGCGTCGCGTCGGTCGCGTCGATGCCGATCACGTCCTCGATCTCCTCGATCGCGTTCTCGGGGTTCGCGGCCGGCAGGTCGATCTTGTTCAGCACGGGCACGACCTCGACGCCGAGCTCGATCGCCGTATAGCAGTTCGCGACCGTCTGCGCCTCGACGCCCTGGCTCGCGTCGACGACCAGCAGCGCGCCTTCGCACGCGGACAGCGAACGGCTGACCTCGTACGAGAAGTCGACGTGCCCCGGCGTGTCGATCAGGTTCAGGTTGTAGACCTTGCCGTCGCGTGCGCGATAGGACAACGCGGCCGTCTGCGCCTTGATCGTGATGCCGCGCTCGCGCTCGATATCCATCGAGTCGAGCACCTGCGCTTCCATTTCACGGTCGGCGAGGCCACCGCATACCTGGATGATGCGATCCGCGAGTGTCGACTTGCCATGGTCGATGTGCGCGATGATCGAGAAATTGCGAATATGATCCATTCAGTGCCGATCAAGCGAAAAAGGCGCGCTCGACGACTGCGGAGCACGCCTTGTGTAAGTCGGTGAAAAAACGGCTTATTTTAGCCGAAAAGGCTTACGCCGGGCGGGATTTCGGACGCCCGCCCCGCGGGAGCCGGCACGGCGCCCGCCGGATCAAACCCCGTATGAAGCGGCACGGGCCCGCGGCAGGCCAGGCTCAACGCCGGGCCGCCAGCGCGCCGCGCACCCGCGCGTCGTCGAACCGATGGCGGCACACTTCCGCGCCGTCCAGCAGCAGCACCGGCACATCCTCGTCGTAACGCGCGACGAGCGCCGCATCGGTGTCGATGTCGACGTAGTCGACCGCGACGCCGAATTCGGCCGCCACCGGCGCCAGTGCGTCGCGCATGTCGTCGCACAGGTGGCACCAGCCGCGGCCGTAGAGCGTGAACATCGGCCGCGTTACTTCTGGGTCGCGCGCGGCCGCACGGGCACGAACTGCGTGTTGTCGCCACGCCGCACGAGCACCGCGACCGCCTTCTGCGGATCGAGCTGCGCGGTCACGTCGGCGAACTGCTTCGCGTTCGTGATGTCGGTGTCGCCGACGCGCAGCACGATGTCGCCGCGCTGCAGGCCCGCACGGGCGGCCGGGCCGTCAACGCCATCGATCTGCACGCCGTTCTTCAGCTTCAGCGTCTTCAGCTGCTCCGCCGTCAGGTCGCTGACCGTCAGGCCGAGCGAATTGGTCTGACGCGGCTTCTGCGGCGCGTTCTTGCGCTGCTCGGCTTTCGCCGTCGACTCGGCCGGCGTTTCCGCGATCGTGATCGGCAGATCGCGTGCCTGGCCCTTGCGCCACACGCTGACCGTCGCCTTCGTGCCGGGTTTCGTGTCGCCGACCATGCGCGGCAGGTCCGACGCCGCATCGACCGGACGGCCGTTGAACTTCAGGATAATGTCGCCCGGCTGGATGCCGGCCTTGTCGGCCGGGCCGCCCGGCTCGACGCTGCTGACGAGCGCGCCTTCGGCCTTCGGCAGCCCGATCGAGTCGGCCACGTCCTTCGTCACCTCGCCGATCGCCACCGCGATCCGGCCCCGGGTGACCTTGCCGGTCGCCTTCAACTGGTCGGCCACGCGCATCGCCTCGTCGATCGGAATCGCGAACGAAATGCCCATGAAGCCGCCGGTCCGGCTGTAGATCTGCGAGTTGATGCCGATCACCTCGCCCTGCATGTTGATCAGCGGGCCGCCCGAGTTGCCGGGGTTCACGGCGACGTCGGTCTGGATGAACGGCAGATAGTCGCCCGTGTTGCGGCTCTTCGAGCTGACGATGCCGGCGGTGACCGTATTGTCGAGGCCGAACGGCGAACCGATCGCGACGACCCACTCGCCGACGCGCACCTTGTTCGAATCGCCGATCGCGACGACCGGCAGGTTCGACGCCTGGATCTTGACGACCGCGACGTCCGTGCGGTCGTCGACGCCGATCAGCTTCGCCTTGAATTCGCGCTTGTCGGTCAGCGTCACGTAGATGGTGTCCGCATCGTCGACGACGTGCGCATTGGTCATCACGTAACCGTCGGCCGACACGATGAAGCCCGAGCCGACGCCGCGGTTCTGCTCGGTGTCGGGGCCATTGTCCGGCGCCGGCGCGTTCTTCGGGCTGCCGCCGTTGCCGGGCGCCTGCGGCAGCGGAATGCCGAAGAAGCGCCGGAAGAATTCCGACATGTCGCCGTTGTCGAAGCCTGGCGGGAGCACGCCGCGCGGGCCGGGTACCGGCACGTTCGCGGTGGTCCGGATGTTCACGACCGCGGGGCCGACCTTTTCGACGAGGTCGGCGAAATCGGGCAGGCTGGCAGCGGGAGGCGTGACAGCGACAGCGGTTTGCGGGACGAGCGGCAGGCAGGCACACAGCGCCGCCGCCGCGAGCACTTTGCGCAGCGTGAGTTTCGTCATGTCGGAAGCCGTAGCGTTACTTGGAAGCCTTGTATTCTATGGCAGACGCGAACTGCTGCAACGTTGCCGGCGGCACTTCGCCGAGCACGGTGATCCAGTAGTCGCCGCGGCGCTTCACGAGAACGTGCGTCGCGCCGGTGCTGCCCGCGCCTTCCTTGCGCGTATTTTTCTCGGCCGGCTCGATGAAGACCGAGATCGTCGCGAGGCCGTCGGTGAAGACGGCCTGATCGACCGGGATCGGCGGATCGCCCGCATCGCGCGCGGCCATCGGCCGGCGCACTTCACGAATCTTCTGGAAGCCGGCGACGCTCGGCGCAAGCTGCCAGCCCTGCGCTTCCATGTCGACCGTCGCGACCGGCGGGCGCACGACCGTCCAGCCGCTCAGGTTGCGCATGCCGGCTGCGATCGCGGCCTTGTCGCCGCTTGCGCCGCCCGTCTGCACTTGTGAGAACGCGATCTGTTCGAGCACGCGATCGTTCGCGTCGAGCGTCTGCGAACGCAGCAGCAGCCCGGTGCGCGCATCGGCCCACAGCTTGTACGCGAAACGGTACGCATCCTTCGGCACGAGCTCGACGACCTGCGCGTCGATCCCGGCCACGCGGTCCTTGCCGAGCGACTTCGCATCGTAGACGGACATCACGTGCTCGCCGCTCGCGCCGAGCAGCGCGGGGAACGAGTCGCGCGTCTGACGGCGCTCGACCACGCACAGCTTGCGCTCGGGCACGAACGTGTACAGCTCGTCGTTGTGCCGCAGCAGCTTGCGCGGCTTGCCGTCGAGCGTTTCGATCCGCTCGAACTCGCCGTCGCGGGACGAGACGTGCGCGATGCGCGACGACTGCACGTACCCGCCGCGCTGGTAGACGAACGTACCTTCGTAGCTCTGCTGCTGCGCGGCCTGCTGGACGCGGTCGAGCCAGTCCGCGGCGCCCTTGCGGGTCGCGACGGGATCGTCCGGTTGCTGGGCGCTGGCGGGAAGGGAGTGAACGGACAACAGGGCGGCTGCGCAAAGCAGGAGGGCCGGCAGCCGCTTCCATCCGGAGATGGCGTGATTCAACTGCAATGTCCGCATCGGGTTTATTGGCCTGGCGTGGTGGTCACGGCAGCGCGGATCAGCGGCATCGAGCCCGTGACGACGGGCTGCTGCGCGAATTGCTGGTGCGCTTCAAGGTATTGGTCGAGGCTGGCGTCGCGAATGATGTTGACGTCCTGCAGGCCCGGCTGGGCCGATGCCTGCGCAACCGTCACGCGCTGCAGGTTGCCGTTCTGCGGCGCGCCTGCCGATGCGACCTGAACGGCGCCCGGCGCCCCGGCCGTCTGCATTTGCGGGACGACGATCCACGTCAGCGTGGCGGCCGCGGCGGCCACCGCGAACGCGGGCACGACGCGGCGGCGCAGCGCCAACAGCTTGCGCGCGACCGGCGCGGCCGCCGGTGCCAGCAGATGCGGCTCGCTTTCGAGCGCGGCCGACATGCGCGCGGTGAACGCGACGCTCAGCGCGGGCGGCAGCGCGAGCTCGTCCGAGCGCAGCGCATCGCCGATCAGGTGGTAATGGGCCCACACGGCGCGATCCGCGCGGTCGAGCTCAGCCAGAAACTGCCCGTGGTCCGGGCCATCGAACATTTCGCCGTCGACCAGCGCGGAAAGGCGCTCGCCGCGCGAGCACGCTTGCGATTGCGTATTGACCGACCCCATGATGCTCCCCATCTTGCACACCCCGTCGTGACTTCACGACTCTATCCGTAACTAGACCCCGACCCGCGTCGTTCCGCCCGCCGCGCTTACCAGCGCTTTCCTTCGGGCGTATCGAGCAGCGGACGCAATTTGGCAGCGATTGCTTCGCGCGCGCGGAAGATCCGCGACCGGACCGTCCCGATCGGACAGCCCATCATTTCCGCGATCTCTTCGTAGCTCAGGCCCTCGATCTCGCGCAGCGTGATTGCCTGGCGCAGTTCTTCGGGCAGCAGAGCCATTGCAGCGTTGACCGTCTCGGCAATCTGCTTGCTCATCAACATCGACTCAGGCGTGTTGATATCCCTTAGTTGGTCTGCGTCGGAGAAAGTTTCCGCTTCCTCCGCATCGGCCTCGGTCGAGGTCGGCGCCCGGCGGCCTTGCGTCGCAAGGTAGTTCTTCGCCGTGTTGACGGCAATTCGGTACAACCACGTATAGAACGCCGATTCGCCGCGGAATTGCGGCAGCGCACGATACGCCTTGATGAACGCGTCCTGGGCCACGTCCTCGACCTCGGCGGGATCCCGCACGAGGCGCGAGATCAGCCGAATGATCTTGCGGTGGTATTTGGAGACCAGGAGTTCGAACGCCGCCTTGTCGCCCTTCTGTACGCGTTCGACCAGAGCCTGATCGATTTCTTTTTCACTCACCTGACAAATCCGTTAACTAGGGATGCAACGCGGAGCGTTATTGTAGCGTTCCGGCGCCGGCCGCTGGTTACGGTCGGTAACCACGCCGCCGTCATGCTCGCGCCGCCGCCCCGGCCGTTCTCGCCAGCACCGACAGCGCGCTGAATGACGCGGCATCGAGCGCGTCGGCCGGAATCAGCAGCGGCCGCGCGCGCCGGGCACCCTGCCCGACCGACAGCACCAGCAGCAGGCTGCTCCAGTGCGCATGGCCCGTCACGCGGCCGCGGGCCAGCAAGCGCCCGGTGCGGCCAAACGCCGCAATCTCCCCGAACGCATCGATTTGCAGTTCGGCCGGCAGCCGGCGGGCGCAAGCCCGCGCCGCGCATACGGCCAGCAGCGCCGCCGTCACGGCCGACACGCCTGCGCCGGCGGCAGCGCCCGCGCGCGGCGCCCAGAACAGGTACGCCGATGCGGCAGCCGACGCGACGAACGCGGCCAGCACGAGATACGACACGGCCGAGGCCCGCAACGCAAAGCGCTGCGGACGCCCGGCCGGAGCATCGAATGGACTCGTCAAGCGATTCGCCGTCAGACGCGCTTGAACACCAGCGTGCCGTTGGTCCCGCCGAAGCCGAAGTTGTTCTTCACGGCCACGTCGATCTTCATGTCACGCGCGGTGTTCGCGCAGTAATCGAGATCGCACTCGGGGTCCTGGTTGAAGATGTTGATGGTCGGCGGCGACACGTTGTTGTGCAGCGCCAGCACCGTGAACACCGATTCGAGGCCACCCGCGCCGCCCAGCAGGTGGCCCGTCATCGACTTCGTCGAGTTCACGACGAGCTTGTACGCGTGCTCGCCGAACGCCGCCTTCACCGCGTCGGACTCGTTCTTGTCGCCCAGCGGCGTGGACGTGCCATGCGCGTTCAGGTACTGGACCTCGTCGGCGTTCATGCCGGCGTCGCGCAGTGCCGCGACCATGCAGCGGCGCGGACCATCCATGTTCGGCGCGGTCATGTGGTACGCGTCGCCCGTCATGCCGAAGCCTGCGACTTCCGCATAGATCTTCGCGCCGCGCGCCTTCGCCGCCTCGTATTCCTCGAGCACCATCACGCCGGAACCTTCGCCGAGCACGAAGCCGTCGCGGTCCTTGTCCCACGGACGCGACGCGGTAGCCGGATCGTCGTTGCGGGTCGACAGCGCGCGTGCGGCCGCGAAACCGCCGATGCCGAGCGGCGACACCGTCGATTCGGCGCCGCCCGCGACCATCACGTCGGCGTCGCCGGCCTGGATCAGGCGCGCGGCGAGGCCGATGGAGTGCAAGCCGGTCGTGCAGGCCGTGACGGCCGCGAGGTTCGGGCCCTTCAGGCCGAACATGATGCTCAGGTGACCCGAGATCATGTTGATGATCGAACCCGGCACGAAGAACGGCGAAATCCGGCGGGCGCCGCGATCGACGTAGGTCTGGTGCGTATCCTCGATCATCGGCAGGCCGCCGATGCCGGAACCGACCAGCACGCCGATGCGTTCCGCATTGGCTTCGGTCACTTCCAGCCCGCTGTCCCGGATGGCCTGGACGCCGGCGGCGATGCCGTAATGGATGAACGTATCCATGTTCCGGGCTTCCTTCGCCGGGATGTACTCCTCGGCGCTGAAACCCTTCACTTCGCCCGCGAAATGGCAGGCGAGGTTCGACGCATCGAACTTCGTGACGGTGGCGATACCGGACTTGCCGGCGACGAGATTGGCCCAGCCGTCGGCAACATTATTGCCAACAGGCGAAATCAGCCCCAGGCCTGTAACGACAACACGACGGCGGCTCACGGTAACCTCTTTTCCATTATTGGATGACAAAAACAAAAGCCACAGTGGCCACAGGAACCAGCCCTGCGAGCCCTGTGGCTGTTAGTCCGTCCGGCGCGAAGCCGGCAGGATGGCGCGTCAATCGCGATGATCGCGGCGACGTGGCGGACAAGCGCGAAAGGCGCTTACGCCTTGACGTTTGCGCGAGCGTAGTCGATCGCTTGCTGAACGGTCGTGATCTTCTCTGCTTCTTCGTCCGGGATTTCCATGCCGAATTCGTCTTCCAGAGCCATCACCAGTTCGACCGTGTCGAGCGAATCGGCGCCCAGATCGTTCACGAACGAAGCTTCGTTCTTGATCTCGGCTTCCGCGACGCCCAGTTGCTCAGCGACGATCTTCTTGACACGTTGTTCGATGTTGTCCATTACCCCTCCGAGGGAAAGTTCAGATTTACAAGTGCGCGCATTTTATCAGGTTTGCTGACGGCAAAACGCGCGTTGGCTTGATGGTCGATCAAGCGCCGGTCCGCCTGAAAAACGGGATACGGCGCGGATGGTAAACGAAAACCGTTACGACATGTACATGCCGCCGTTCACGTGCAGCGTCGTGCCGGTGACGTAACCGGCTTGCGGCGATGCGAGGAACGCGACGGCATGGGCGATGTCCTCCGGGCTGCCGAGGCGGCCGAGCGGAATCTGGGTCTTGAGCGCGGCCTGCTGTTCTTCCGGCAGCGTCTTCGTCATGTCGGTGTCGATGAAGCCCGGCGCCACGCAGTTCACCGTGATGCCGCGGCTGCCGATCTCGCGCGCGAGCGCCCGCGTCATGCCTGCCACGCCGGCCTTCGCAGCCGCGTAGTTGACCTGACCCGGATTGCCGGCCGAGCCGACCACCGACGTGATGTTGATGATACGGCCGCCGCGCGCCTTCATCATCGGGCGCAGCACCGCGCGCGACAGGCGGAACACCGACTTCAGGTTGGTGTCGATCACCGCGTCCCAGTCCTCGTCCTTCATCCGCATCGCGAGCTGGTCCTGCGTGATGCCCGCGTTGTTGACGAGCACGTTCAGCGCGCCGAATTCCTTCACGGTCGCATCGATCAGCGCCTCGGCGGCGGCCGCGTCGTTGACGTTCAGCACCGCGCCGCGGCCCGTGACGCCCGCTTCCGCGAACGCCGCGGTGATCGCGGCGGCGCCCGATTCGCTCGTCGCCGTGCCGATGACCGTCGCGCCGAGGCGCGCGAGTTCGAGCGCGATCGCCCGGCCGATGCCGCGCGACGCGCCGGTCACGATCGCAACCTGTTTATCGAGAGTCTTGTCCATGAATCGAATATCCGTCTCTTGAGGAAAGGCGCCGCGTCAGGCGGTCACGAGCTTCAGTGCTTCGTCGAGCGAAGCCGGATCGAACACCGACGCGCCGACCAGGTTGCCGTCGATGCGCTTCGTCAGGCCGGCCAGCACCTTGCCCGGCCCGCATTCGATCACGTGCGTGACGCCGGTGCCCGCGATGTGCCGCACGCATTCGACCCAGCGCACCGGGCCCGCGGCCTGGCGTACCAGCGCATCCTTGATCGCGGCCGGATCGCCGACCACCTCGACGTCGATGTTGTTGACGACCGGGATCTGCGGCGCCTTCACGTCGACGCTCGCGAGATAGTCGCGCAGCTGGTCCGACGCCGGCTTGAGCAGCGACGAATGGAACGGCGCCGACACCGGCAGCGGCAGCGCGCGCTTCGCACCCTTCGCCTTCGCGATCTCGCACGCCTTTTCGACCGCGGCCTTGCTGCCGGCGATCACGACCTGCGCGGGCGCATTGAAGTTCACCGCTTCGACGACACCCGCTTCCGCGGCTTCGGCGCATACCGCGCGCACCGTGTCGTCGTCGAGGCCCAGGATCGCGGCCATGCCGCCCTGGCCGACCGGCACGGCCGTCTGCATCGCCTGCGCACGGAAGCGCACGAGCGGCACCGCGTCCTTGAACGCGAGCGCGCCGGCCGCGACGAGCGCCGTGTATTCGCCCAGGCTGTGGCCGGCGACGATCGACGGCGCCGGGCCGCCTGCCTGCTGCCACGTGCGGTAGCACGCGTACGCGGCGGTCAGCATCACGGGCTGCGTGTTGGTGGTCAGGTTCAGCTCTTCGGCCGGACCTTCGGCGATCAGCTTGCCGAGATCCTGATTGAGCGCATCGGACGCTTCCTGGAGCGTCTCGCGCACGACGGCCAGATCGGCGAATGCGTTGAGCATGCCGATCGCTTGCGAGCCCTGCCCCGGAAAAACGAATGCAAATTTCATATCGTCCCCAATTGAATCGATTCGGACGGCGCGCACGAACGGCGCGCCGACGGGATCCGCGCGCGGCTTGTCGCGCGCCGCGGATCAGAAGCGGAAGACCGACGCACCCCAGGTGAAGCCGCCGCCGACGCCTTCGATCAGCACGTGCTGGCCACGCTGGATGCGACCGTCGCGCACCGCGGCGTCGAGCGCCAGCGGAATCGACGCGGCCGACGTGTTGCCGTGCTGGTCGACCGTCACGACCATGCGCTCCTGCGGCAGCCCGAGCTTGCGGCAGGTGCTGGTCATGATGCGGATGTTGGCCTGGTGCGGAATCAGCCAGTCGATTTGCTCGGGCGCGAGATTCGCCTTCGCGAGCGCTTCGATCGCGACCTTTTCGAGCACGTTGACCGCGAGCTTGAACACGGCCTGCCCGTCCATGTGCAGGAACGCGCTGCCGTCGATCACGCCGCGATTGACGTTGCCCGGCGTGCACAGGATGTTCGAGTAGCTGCCGTCCGCGTGCAGCGCGCTGCCGAGCACGCCCGGCTCTTCCGATGCGGACAGGATCACCGCGCCCGCGCCGTCGCCGAACAGCACGCAGGTCGTGCGGTCCTTGAAGTCGAGAATGCGCGAGAACGTCTCTGCGCCGACGATCAGCGCGGTGCGGTGCTGGCCGCTGCGGATGAAGCTGTCGGCCGTGGCCATCGCATACGCGAAGCCCGAGCATACGGCCTGCACGTCGAACGCAGCGCCGCCGTTCTTGATGCCGAGCTTGTTCTGCAGCAGGCACGCGGTGCTCGGGAACACGAAATCGGGGGTCGAAGTCGCGACGATGATCAGGTCGATCGACTGCGGATCGACGCCCGCCGCTTCGATCGCACGACGCGACGCCTCGAGCGCGAGATCGCTCGTCGTGACGTCGGGTGCGGCGAAATGGCGCGCATGGATGCCCGTGCGCGCGACGATCCATTCGTCGCTGGTCTCGATGCCTTCCTTCGCAAGACGATCGGTCAACTGCTGGTTCGTGACGCGGTCGGGCGGCAGGTAGCTGCCCGTGCCGAGCACGCGGGAATAGAGAGTCGATTGGGCCATTTATGCTTTAGAGGATTGCGCAGCGGAAGGTTCGGCGTGATGGCCTGCGGCCGGGCTTGCCTGGCCCGCGCCGCCCGCGTCGTGTCCGCCGTCGCCGAGCGACACTGAATTATCCGCCATCGCGCGCGCGAGGCGCTCCAGCACCCCGTTTTTGACGGCATCATACCCGCGTTTGATCGCCCACTCAAACGCGTAGGCGTCGGCCGAACCGTGGCTCTTGATCACGAGGCTCTTCAGCCCCAGCAGCGCCGCGCCGTTGTACTGGCGGTGATCGACGCGCTTCTTGAAACGCATCAGCACCGGCAGCGCGAGCAGCGCCATCAGCTTCGACATCAGCGAACGGCCGAACTCCTCGCGGATGATGTCCGACAGCATCTGCGCGAGCCCTTCGGACGTCTTCAGCGCGACGTTGCCGACGAAGCCGTCGCAGACGATCACGTCGACGGTGCCCTTGTAGATGTCGTTGCCTTCGACGTTGCCGCGGAAATTCAGCGTGCTGGCGCGCAGCAGCTCGCCTGCGCGCTTGATCGTCTCGTTGCCCTTGATGACCTCTTCGCCGATGTTCAGGAGGCCGATCGTCGGGCGCTCCTTGCCTTCGAGCGCGGCCACGAGCGCGTGCCCCATCTCCGCGAACTGCAGCAGGTGCTGCGGCTCGCAGTCGACGTTCGCGCCGAGGTCCAGCATCATCGTGTAGCCGGTCGGGTTCGGCAGCGCGAACGCGATCGCGGGCCGCTCGATGCCGGGCAGCGTCTTGAGTACGTAACGGGAAACGGCCATCAGCGCGCCAGTATTGCCGGCGGAGATGCAGGCCTGCGCGGCGCCTTCCTTGACGTGGTTGAGCGCGACGCGCATCGAAGAATCCTTCTTCTTGCGCAGCGCCACTTCGACAGGGTCGTCCATCGCCACGACTTCGGTGGCGGGCACGACGGTCAACGCGGGATCGTCGAGAGCTTTCAGCTTCTTCAGCTGAGCGCGAATCGCGCTTTCGATGCCGACGAGCATCAGGTGCGCATCGGGATGCGCGCGGACGAACTTGACTGCCGCAGGAACGGTCACGGACGGGCCGTGGTCGCCTCCCATGCAATCGATTGTGAGCTTTACGGTCATGGAATGCGACGAATTTCAGGCACAAAAAAGCGGCAGTTGAATGCCGCCTTTTTGTTGAGCCAGGAAAGTGTCAAGCGAACCAGTTGTCACGCGAACGGCGAGCGTAGCGCGCAACGCGTGACTTGACGCTTAGTCGTTCTTCGTCTTGACGACTTTCTTGCCGCGATAGTAGCCGTTCGGGCTGACGTGGTGACGCAGGTGCACTTCACCCGTGCTCGGCTCGACTGCCAGCGGCGCTGCCGTCAGGAAATCGTGCGAACGATGCATGCCGCGCTTCGACGGCGACTTCTTGTTTTGCTGGACTGCCATGACTAACTCCTAAATAATTTTCCGGATTCTAACACAGCCCGATCCGGCGCTTAACTACCCTGGCCCAAAGCCCTTACGCCTTCCCGCGCCACAACTGCTTAGTGTTTCTTGGTGCCGTCACCGTCCTTCTTCAGCGCTTGCAGCGCTGCGAACGGATTCGGCCGTTTGCCTTCGTCCCCGGCTTCGTCGGACTCCTCGTCCGTTTCTTCCGCGGGACCGCTCGCGCCCGACACGAGGCTTTCGTGAACTGCCGGGCAAACCTCGTGCTTGGGCACGAGCGGCAACGAAAGCAGCAATTCCTCTTCGATCAAGTCGACGAGATCGAACTGGCGTGAGCCCACGATCACATCGGCTTCATCGTCGTCGAGCGGAAATTCTTCAGCTTCTTCTTCGGTCGCGACGACCCGGTACGTCATGTCGACGTCGAACGTCTGGTCGTACGGCGTCATGCAGCGCTGGCACGTGAGCCACGCATGGCCGTGCACCGCGAGGCGCAGGTACGGCTGCTGCCCGTCGGCGCCGTCGTCCTGCAACTCCTTCTGCGTGAACCCTTCCGCCTGCCACGTGAACACCGTGTCGCGATCTGGCGCGTCCGCCGGCACTTCGTTTAACATGCGCGGCAGCTGCGAGAGGCGCACCGCCCCGGCCGCCTGCCGCCCGCTGCGGGCGAACTCGAACAGGTCGACCGCGTGCGGATCGAGGGCCGCCGCAGGTTTGCCAGAAGAAGTGTTCATGTGCGCTCCTGCCTACAGGCTGACTTGCGGATCCGGCTTGGCACCGCTCGCGTACGGCTCATCGAAGGATGACGTACTTTACTTCCGAAGACCCGGCAGGCGCCACCACAACGAAAGCCTGCCGACGAAAAGCGGGAAAGCATACCTGTTTTACCTTTTGCGGTCAATCACTTAAGCTTGCGTCCGCGCAACGCCGCGCCACACCTCACGACTCACCGATCCAACCGACCATGCCGGATACCGTTTGCCGCCCGCCGCGGCTGATTCTTGCCTCCAGCTCCCGCTACCGCCGCGCGCTCCTCGAGCGCCTTGGCGTGCCGTTCGACGTCGTGTCGCCGGACCTCGACGAAACCCCGCTCGCCGGCGAAACGCCGGCCGCGACCGCGCTGCGGCTTGCCGGCGCGAAGGCGCGGGCCGTGGCCGCGACGATCGACGCGCCGGACGGCGTGCTCGTGATCGGGTCGGACCAGGTCGCGACCTTCGACGGGCATCAGATCGGCAAGCCCGGCACCCACGAGCGAGCGCTCGCGCAACTCGTGTCGATGCAGGGCCGCGAAGTCGAATTCCACAGTGCGCTCTGCCTGTACGACAGCCGCACCGACGACGCGCAGGTCGAGGACATCGTCACGCACGTGCGCTTCCGTTCGCTGCCCGAGGCCGAACTCGACGCCTACCTGCGGGCGGAAACGCCGTACGACGTGGCCGGCAGCGCGAAGTCCGAAGGGCTCGGCATCGCGCTGCTCGACGCGATCGACTCGGACGACCCGACCGCGCTCGTCGGCCTGCCGCTGATCGCCCTCACGCGGATGCTGCGCGCCGCCGACTACCCGCTGTTTGCCACCACCCGAGGAGACCGCGCATGACCGCCGGCACGCTTTATCTCGTCCCGAACACGCTCGGCGAAGGCGACGAATCGATGCTCGCCGCCGTACTGCCCGCCGCCGTGCAGGCGCGCGCCGGCACGCTCGGCTAT
This sequence comes from Burkholderia sp. A2, assembly GCF_001729305.1. Classification (NCBI taxonomy): domain Bacteria; kingdom Pseudomonadati; phylum Pseudomonadota; class Betaproteobacteria; order Burkholderiales; family Burkholderiaceae; genus Burkholderia; species Burkholderia sp. A2. The sequence goes on from NZ_LZXX01000110.1 coordinate 70,427, forward strand.
TACATCGGCGAGAACGCGAAAACGACGCGCGCGTTTCTGAAGAAGATCGGTACGACGCGGCCGATCCAGGAAATCGAGATCAGCGAGCTGAACGTCAATACGCCGGCCGGCGCCATCGACCGGTTGCTCGCGCCCGTGCTGGCCGGTGCGGACGCCGGCCTCGTGTCGGAAGCCGGCTGCCCGGCCGTCGCCGACCCCGGCGCGCTGCTGGTGCGCCGCGCGCACGAGCGAGGCGTGAAGGTCGTGCCGCTCGTCGGGCCGAGTTCGATCCTGCTCGCGCTGATGGCGTCGGGCCTGAACGGCCAGAGCTTCGCGTTCAACGGCTATCTGCCGGTCGATGCGGCCGCGCGCGCGAAACGGCTGCGCGAACTCGAGCAACTGTCGCGCAAGGCGCGCCAGACGCAGATCTTTATCGAAACGCCGTACCGGAATCACGCGATGCTCGACACGCTGGTCGCGACCTGCGCGCCGTCGACGCAGATCTGCGTCGCGGCCGACCTGACCCTCGCAACCGAGACGATCGCGAGCCGCACGGTGGCCGACTGGAAAAAGGCGCCTGCGCCGAATCTGCACAAGCGCCCCGCGATCTTCCTGCTGCTGGCGAATTGATGCCGCGAACGGCGATCAGCTCACCAGATGAAAGGCGGGCCGTCGCGGCCCGCCGATCGTCGCCAGCCGTCAGCGCAGGCTGACCGACGCGCCGCCGGCCGTCAGCGCCTTCATCGCGGCGCCCCCGACGGCCGCGCCGAACTTGCGCGCGACGCGATTCGTCAGGCTTTCCTTCACCGTATAGTCCACCAGATCCGGCGCTTTCAGCACGTCGCGCGCGACCGTGTCGGTCGTGCCGTAGCCGTCGGCAAGGCCCAGTTCGACGCTCTTTTCACCCGTCCAGAACAGGCCCGAGAACATGTCGGGCGTCTCGTGCAGCCGCTTGCCGCGGCCATCCTTCACCGCCTTGATGAACTGCGCATGCACCTGGTCGAGCAGTTCCTGCGCGTGCGCGTCCATCTTCGGCGTTTCCGGCGAGAAGGGATCGTAGAAGCCCTTGTTTTCGCCCGACGTGTGCAGGCGCCGCTCGACGCCGAGCTTGCCCATCAGCCCGGTGAAGCCGAACCCGTCCATCAGCACGCCGATCGACCCGACGATGCTCGCCTTGTCGACATAGATCTTGTCGGCGGCGGACGCGATGTAATAGCCGCCCGACGCGCACATGTCGGTCACGACGACGTACAGCGGCTTGTCCGGATACTTGCCGCGCAACCGCCGGATCTCGTCGTAGACCATCCCGGCCTGCACCGGGCTGCCGCCCGGGCTGTTGATCCGCAGCACGACGCCGACCGTGCCGTCGTCGTCGAACGCGGCGTCGAGCGCCGTGTTGATGTCGTCGGCGTTGGCGTTGACGCCGGCCGCGATCTCGCCGTCGATCGTCACGAGCGCCGTATGCCGCCCGCTCGCCGAGAACTTCGAATCGCTCGAGAAATCGATCAGCGCGAACGCGAGCAGCACGAACACGCCGAGAAACGCGAAGCGGAAGAAGATTTTCCAGCGCCGTGCCGCACGCTGCTCCTTGACCGCCGCGAGCGCGATCCGCTCGAGCGCCGCGCGCTCCCAGCTGGGTTCACGGCTGTCGGGACGGGAGGAGGAATCCGGGGAATTCGGTTGGTCGGCCATGCAGTAGTGTCGTCAATCGGTCGTGGCGGAAGTGGCGGGATGCAGGTCCGCATCGGGCACCCAGAATACCGCACGGCCGTCGGGCGTGTCGCGCTCGTCGACCTCGACCGGCCGCAGGCGGCCGCCGCGGCACGGGCCGCCGACGCACTTGCCGGTATCCGGCGCGTAGATCGCGCCGTGCGTCGCGCACATCAGATAGAGGCCCGACGACTCGAAGAACTGCCCTTCGGCCCAGTCGAGTTCCATCGGCACGTGCGCGCAGCGGTTGAGGTAGCCGTAGGCGCGGCCGTCGTAGCGCACGAAGAACACGACGGCCTGCTCGCCGCGCAGCGTCGCGTCGACACGCACGCCGGCGCCGCCGTCGGTCAGCGCGTCCGACGCGCATACGCGCACGGCGTCCGGCGCCGCGCTCATGCGTGCTCCCGCAGCCATGCGGCCAGCGCGCCGACGTCCGGCGCGACAAAGCGCGGCGCGAGCGCCGCCAGCGCATCGGCCGTGTGCGCGCCATACGCGACGCCGACGCCGGCCGCGCCGGCGCTCGCGGCCATCTGCAGGTCGTGCGTGGTGTCGCCGATCATCACGGTGCGCGACAGGTCCTGCCCCAATTCCCGCGACAATTCGTGCAGCATCGCCGGATGCGGTTTCGAGAACGTTTCGTCCGCACAGCGCGTCGCATCGAACAGGCTCGTCAGCTTCGACTGGTCGAGCACGCGGTTCAGCCCGACCCGCCCCTTGCCGGTCGCGACGGCGAGCAGGTAGCCCGTGTCGCGCAGTTCGGCGAGCAATTCGCGCACGCCGGCGAACAGCTCGATGCGCTGGTCGTCGAGCAGATAGTGATAGCGGTAGCGTTCGGCCAGCCGCGCATAGTCGGACGGATCGAGGGTCGGGGCCGTAATCTGCAGCGCGTCGCGCAGCCCGAGGCCGATCACGTAGCGGGAAGCTTCGTCGGACGGCGTGGGCAGGCCGAGATCGCGGCATGCCGCCTGGATGCTGTGCGCGATGTGCGCGGTCGAATCCATCAGCGTGCCGTCCCAGTCGAAGACGATCAGGTCAAATTGCTGTCGAGCCATGCGGTTCAGGCGGTATCGCGCAATGCGCTGAGTTGATCGAGGAAGCGCCGGCATTCGGCCGGCAGCGGCGCATCGAACTGCAGCGCCTCGCCGGTCAGCGGGTGAGCGAGCTTCAGACGGTGCGCATGCAGGAACATCCGTTTCAGCGACGGCTGCGCATTCGCGCGCGCCAGCGCCTTGTTCAGTGCGAAATCGCCATACTTGGCGTCGCCGGCGATCGGCAGGCCGAGATGCGCGAGGTGCACCCGGATCTGATGGGTCCGACCCGTTTTGAGTTCCGCTTCGACGAGCACATAGTCGGACCAGCGGTCGACGAGGTTGAACACCGTATGCGACGGCAGCCCGTCGTCCTGCACGCGCACGCGCCGCTCCCCTTCCGGGGTCGAATACTTGAACAGCGGCGCCTTGACCGCGCGGCGCCGGCCCCAGTCGGGCTGCCATTCGCCGTGCGCGCACGCGAAGTAGCGCTTGTCCATCCGGTTCTCGCGGATCTGCTCGTGCAGGGCGACGAGCGCCGTGCGCTTCTTCGCGAGCATCAGGATGCCGGACGTCTCTCGGTCGAGCCGGTGCACCAGTTCGAGGAATTTCGCGCGCGGGCGCGCCTGGCGCATCTGCTCGATCACGCCGAACGCGACGCCGCTGCCGCCGTGAACCGCGACCCCGGCCGGCTTGTCGATCACGAGCATCGCGTCGTCCTCGTACAGCACGTCGAAATTCGCGGGCGGCACGACCGGCGTATCGGCGCGCGCGAGGTCGGCCGCCGCCACGCGCACCGGCGGCACGCGGACGAGGTCGCCCAGCTCGAGGCGGTACTGCGCGTCGATCCGGCCCTTGTTGACGCGCACTTCGCCGCTGCGGAGGATCCGGTAAATATGGCTTTTCGGCACGCCTTTACAGACGCGCAACAGGAAGTTGTCGATGCGCTGACCGGCCGAGTTTTCGTCGATCTCGATCATCGATACCTGGCCGCTTGCGACCGAATTCTGGGATATTTTGCCTAACTCATTCATACTGAATATAATTTTGCCCAGCCTGACGTTGTGGGTGGCCTGTTCGGCCAGCCCCGGCTGAATCGGGCAAGGCGCAAGCGCAAACTGCTATTTTACTTGCGCCGGGGGTCCGCTGCTCGCCCCTAATCAAAGAGAAGCAGCAAGTTGCACGCACGGCGCCGCCCGTCGGCAAGGATCGCGCCCACAGGCGGATTCGGTCGGCAAGGCGCCGCGGTAACGGAAAGTTGGTTGAAAAGAATTTGATCGGCAGCCCGACGGCGCGCAGTGCGTCCGCAGGCTGCCGGTTGCGAAAATTACGGCGTTGCGCCCGATTTGGCCCCGCGAAGCGTGCGGGGCTTGGCGACGTCAAACCAGGGAAGTACACCCCAAGCGGGAAAGTCGGGCTGGATTCGATACTCCCCGCTGCGGCCCAAGCCGCAGCATCTGCCGCCCGTCGGCGCGCGCGACGCATTGCGCGCGCCCGTGGCGATGCCCGGATCAGGCTTAGCGCGCTTTTGCAGCGTGCGGTGTGTGAACGCCGTGCTTTGAAGCCGTATTCGCAGGTGCCCTATGGCCGCCGGCCCCGTCTTTCGGGCCCAAGCGCCTCTTCAGGCAATTCTCCCCGCCAGCATTCCCGCTCCAGCGTGCTCGTGACAACACAACAAGGTGCGGCCTGCCGTCGTTCCCGCCCTCGCGCCTGACAACCGCGAGGCGCCGGCAGCGGAGCCGCCTGGAGTCGTTCATGAAACGCATGCTGTTCAATGCGACGCAGCAGGAGGAGCTGCGCGTCGCCATCGTCGATGGGCAAAAGCTCATCGACATCGACATCGAAACCGCCGGGCGCGAACAGCGCAAAGGCAATATCTACAAAGGTGTCATCACCCGTATCGAGCCGTCGCTCGAAGCGTGTTTCGTCAACTACGGCGAAGACCGCCACGGCTTCCTGCCGTTCAAGGAAGTCGCCCGCCAGTACTTCAAGGACGGCATCGACATGCGCTCCGCGCGCATTCAGGATGCGCTGCGCGAAGGCCAGGAGCTGATCGTCCAGGTCGAGAAGGAGGAGCGTGGCAACAAGGGCGCCGCCCTCACCACCTTCATCTCGCTCGCCGGCCGTTACCTCGTGCTGATGCCGAACAATCCGCGCGGCGGCGGCGTGTCGCGCCGGATCGAAGGCGACGAGCGCCAGGAACTGCGCGAAACGATGGCGCAACTGCAGATCCCCGACGGCATGAGCATGATCGCCCGTACCGCGGGCATCGGCCGCAGCGCCGAGGAACTGCAGTGGGACCTGAACTACCTGCTGCAGCTGTGGCGCGCGATCGAAGCGGCATCGCAAAGCGGCAACGCCGGCCAGCCGATGCTGATCTATCTGGAATCGAGCCTCGTGATCCGCGCGATCCGGGACTATTTCCAGCCCGATATCGGCGAAATCCTGATCGACACGAACGAAATCCACGATCAGGCCCGTGCGTTCATGGACATCGTGATGCCGGACAACGTCGCGAAGGTGAAGCGCTACCACGACGACGTGCCGCTGTTCTCGCGCTTCCAGATCGAGCACCAGATCGAAACCGCGTACTCGCGCACGGTGCCGCTGCCGTCCGGCGGCGCGATCGTGATCGACCACACCGAAGCGCTCGTCGCGATCGACGTGAACTCGGCCCGCGCGACCAAGGGCGCGGACATCGAGGAAACGGCCACCCGCACGAACCTCGAAGCGGCCGACGAAGTCGCTCGCCAACTGCGCCTGCGCGACCTCGGCGGCCTGATCGTGATCGATTTCATCGACATGGAATCGGCGAAGAGCCAGCGTGAAGTCGAGCAGCGCCTGAAGGACGCGCTCAAGCACGACCGTGCGCGCGTGCAGATGGGCAAGATCTCCCGCTTCGGCCTGATGGAGCTGTCGCGCCAGCGCCTGCGTCCGGCGCTGTCGGAAGGCAGCCATGTGACGTGCCCGCGCTGCAACGGCACCGGCCACATCCGCGACACCGAATCGTCCGCGCTGCAGGTCCTGCGGATCATTCAGGAAGAAGCGATGAAGGAAAACACCGCGGCGATCCACTGCCAGGTGCCGGTCGAGGTGACCGCCTTCCTGCTCAACGAAAAGCGTCAGGAAATCAACAAGATCGAGTCGCGCTTCAAGGTCGGCATCGTGCTGATCCCGAACAAGCACCTCGATACGCCGCATTACAAGCTCGAGCGCCTGCGTCACGACGACGCGCGCCTCGACGATCCGCGCGCATCCTGGAAGATGGCCGAGGAAGCGGCCCGCGAGCTCGAGTCGGAAACCGGCTACAGCAAGCGTGCGGCCGAAGTGAAGCCGAAGCAGGAAGCCGCGGTCAAGGGCATCACGCCCGAGCGTCCGGCCCCGAGCCCGGCGCCGCAGCGTCCGGTCGAACCCGTTGCCACCCCGGCCCCGGCGCCCGTCGCCGCGGCAAGCGGCGGCTTCATCGGCTGGCTGAAGGGCCTGTTCGGCGTGTCGCCGGCACCGGCGCCCGCACCGGTCGCGCCGGCACCGGCGAAGGAGCAGGCCGCCCGTCCGGCTCGCGAGCGCACCGAAAAGACCGAGCAGCGCGGCGGCGATCGCAACCGCAACCGTCGCGGCGGCGCCCAGCAGGCGCAAGGCGGCCGCGACCAGGCAGCCGCAGGCCGTGGCCAGCCGCAACGCCAGGAACGCGAAGGCAAGGAAGTGCGCGAACCGCGTGAAGGCCGTGAGCCGCGCGAGGGTCGTGAGCTGCGTGAAGGTCGCGAGGGCCGCGAAAACCGCGAAGGTCGTGAAAACCGTGAGGGTCGCGAAGGTCGCGAGGGCCGCGGTCCGCGCGAAGGTCGCGAACCGCGTGAAGGCCGTGAGCCGCGCGAACCGCGCGAAAACCGCGAACCGCGCGAGCGCGTCGAACAGCCGGAAGGCGTCGACGCAGCCGGCCGCGGCGAGCGCCAGGAACGCGGCGAGCGTCGCGAGCGCGGCGAACGCCGCAAGCCGACCCAGCACGCGGCCACGCTCGAGACCGTCACCCGCGGCGAAAACCATCCGGAACCGGAAACCGACAAGGCTGCGGCAGAAGCGCTGCCCGGCGCGGAACTGGCAGCCGATGCGGAAGCCGGCGCACGTGACGGCGAAGAACGCCGCCGTCGCCGTCGCGGCCGCCGCGGCGGTCGTCGCGAGCGCGAGGAAGACGGCGCAATCGACCAGGCCGAGCAAGGCGCCGAAGGCGAAGTCGCCGCGCAAGCCGTGACGCCGGCCGCACCGGTCGCGGCCGAACCGGCCCACACGGCTGCACCGGCAGTCGTCGCGGCCGTGACCACTGCGGCCGCCGTGGAAACCGTCGCCGAGCAGCATGCCGCACCGGCCGCCGTCGAAGCGCAGCCGGCATCGGCACACGCCGAAGCGGCCCCGGCCGCCCCGGTCGAGCCCGTCGTCGCCGTGCAGGCAGCAGAACCGGCACCGGTCGCACCGGCGGTCGCGGAGGCGGGCCCGGCGCCGGTCGAGGTGTCGCCGACCGATGCGTTCGACGTGCCAGCGGCCGCGCCGGCCGCTGTCGAGGCGCCGCAAGCCGCACCGGCCGTCGCGATCGAAGCCGCTCCGGTGGTTGCCGAACCGGCACCGGTCGAAGCAGCGCCTGTCGAAGCAGCGCCTGTCGAGGCAGCACCGGCCGCGGCCGAGGCCGTCGCCGCACCGGCTCCCGCGCCCGCACAACCGGCAGCCGCGCCCGCTTCGGCGAGCCTGGATGTCGTGCTGGAGCAGGCCGGTCTCGTCTGGGTGAACACGGACGCCGACAAGTTCGCGGCCGCGCAGGAAGCCGCATCGCGACTCCCGCGCCCGGCCCGCGTGCCACGCGAACGCAAGGTGCTGCCGCCGGTCGATACGGCCCCGATGCAGCAGGTCGAAACGACGCACCACTGAACGGCGTATCGCCCGACCAGGAAAAGCCCGCCTCCGGCGGGCTTTTTCACGTCCGCGCTGCGGGTTTCCGCCCACCGGCCCCGCCGGCCGGTTGCGGCTAAAATAGCAGTCTGCTTCGCACTTCTTTCAACATGTCCCGACGCATCATTCCCCTCGCCGACGTCAGCGGGATGCCGGACGTCTCCGGCGTCGCGCATGCCCCCGACGGCACGCTGGCCGACACGTTCGCCCGGCCGTTGCGCGACCTGCGCATTTCGGTGACGGATCGCTGCAACTTCCGTTGCGTGTACTGCATGCCGCGCGCGGTCTTCGACAAGGACTATCCGTTCCTGCCGCACAGCGCGCTGCTCACGCACGAGGAAATCGAGCGCGTGGCGCGGCTCTTCGTCGCGCACGGCGTCGAGAAGATCCGCATCACGGGCGGCGAGCCGCTGCTGCGCAAGAACCTCGAATTCCTGATCGAGCGCCTCGCGCGGCTGACGACGCACGCCGGCCGCCCGCTCGACCTGACGCTGACGACCAACGGTTCGCTGCTCGCACGCAAGGCGCGCGCGCTGAAGGACGCCGGGCTCACGCGCGTCACGGTCAGCCTCGATGCGCTCGACGATACGCTGTTCAAGCGCATGAACGATGCCGAATTCGCGAGCGCCGACGTGCTCGACGGCATCTTCGCCGCGCAGGCCGCGGGCCTCGCGCCGGTCAAGGTCAACATGGTCGTGAAGCGCGGCACCAACGACAGCGAGATCCTGCCGATGGCCGAGCGTTTTCGCGGCACCGGCGTGATCCTGCGCTTCATCGAATACATGGACGTCGGCACGTCGAACGGCTGGAACATGACCGAGGTGCTGCCGTCGGCGGACGTCGTCGCGCGCATCGCCGAACATTTCCCGCTCGTGCCGCTCGAGGCGCACACGGCGGCCGAGACCGCGCAGCGCTGGGGCTATGCGGACGGCAGCGGCGAGATCGGCGTGATCTCGAGCGTCACTCAAGCCTTCTGCGGCGACTGCACGCGCGCGCGGCTGTCGACCGAGGGCAAGCTGTACCTGTGCCTGTTCGCGTCGACCGGGCACGACCTGCGTGCGCTCGTGCGCGGCGGTGCGACCGATGCCGAGATCGCGACCGCGATCGCCCGCATCTGGCAGGCGCGCACCGACCGCTATTCGCAACTGCGCGGCAGCGCGCTTGCCGACGCCGCGCCCGAGGGCGCCGGCAAGCGCGTCGAAATGTCGTATATCGGCGGCTGACGCACGCCGCTCTTTCCATCTGCGCACGATGCCCGCCCCCGCCTCCCCGTCGATCGCCGGCCTGCTGCTCGCGGGCGGGCGCGCAACCCGCATGGACGGCGTCGACAAGGGCCTGCAACTGCTCGACGGTACGCCGCTCGCGTTGCATGTACTGCGCCGGCTGTCGCCGCAGGTCGACGAGACGCTGATCAGCGCGAATCGCCATGCCGATCGCTATGCCGAACTCGGTGCGCCGTTCGACGCGCGCATCGTCGCGGATGAAACGCCCGACTTCCCCGGGCCGCTCGCGGGCCTGCTCGCCGGCATGCGCGCGGCGCGCGCGCCGCTGCTCGCGTGCTCGCCGTGCGATACGCCCTACCTGCCCGCCGACCTCGTCGCGCGGCTGCATGCGGCGCTCGACGCGCACCAGGCCGACATCGCGATGGCGGTCACCGTCGACGCGCAGCGGATGCGCTCGCCGCAGCCGACGTTCGCGCTGCTGCGCACGTCGCTGGCGGACGACCTGGCCACCCGGCTCGCGGCAGGCGACCGGAAGGTACGTGCGTGGTACGCACGCCACACGACGGTCGAAGTCGAGTTTCGCGACGAGCGTGCGTTTTACAATGCCAACTCCTGGCAGGAACTCGCCGCGCTGGCCCGCCGCTGACGGTCCCGCGCCGTTCCCGCCCGACGCCCGCCATACGCGAAACCCGCGTCCAGGCACCCTCCTCGCGCCACCGGCCACGAACCCGATACGCCTTGCGGCGCAGTCCGACTGATGATCACGCAATCCTCGCCCGCCTCCCGAACCGCACCCGACCCCGATGCCCCGCTGTCGCTCGCCGACGCGCAGGCACTCGCGTGCCGCTTTGCGGTGCCCGTCGATGCGTGCGATACGGTGGCGCTGCGCGATGCGCTCGATCGCGTGCTCGCGGCCGACGTGAGCGCGCCGTTCGACATTCCCGCGTACGACAACTCGGCGATGGACGGCTATGCGTTCGACGGCGGCGCCGCGGCACGCGCGTCGGCGCAGGGCGAGGTCGAGATGACGGTCGCCGGCACCGCGTTCGCCGGCCATCCGTTCGACGGGGTCGTGGCGGCCGGTGCATGCGTGCGCATCATGACGGGCGCGCCGATGCCGGCCGGATGCGACACGGTGATTCCACAGGAACGCGTGCGCGTCGACGGAGACACGATTCGCTTCGCCGCGCAGGACGTCGCGCGCGGCGCGAACTGCCGCCGGGCCGGCGAGGATCTCGCGCGCGGCGCCTGTGCGCTCGCCGCGGGCCGCATGCTGCGGCCGTCCGATCTCGGCCTGCTCGCGTCGTTCGGCATCGCCGACGTCACGGTGCGCCGGCGCGTACGCGTCGCCGTGTTCTCGACCGGCGACGAGTTGCGCGAGCCCGGCGAACCGCTCGGCCGCGGCGCGCTGTACGACAGCAATCGCGGGATGCTGATCGCGATGCTCGAACGGGCACACGTGGACGCGATCGATCTCGGCATCGTCCGGGACGACCCGGCTGCGCTCGAAACCGCATTGCGCGACGCCCTCGCCGCGCAGGCCGATGCGGTGATCACGTCGGGCGGCGTGTCGGTCGGCGAAGCCGATTTCACGCGCGACGTGATGGCCCGGCTCGGCGACGTGACGTTCGCGAGCGTCGCGCTGCGGCCGGGCCGGCCGCTCGCGTGCGGCTCGCTCGCCCGCGCGGCCGACGGCGCCGGTCGCGCGCTGTTCTTCGGCTTGCCCGGCAATCCGGTTGCGTCCGCCGTGACGTTCCATGCGATCGTGCGCCCCGCGCTGCTGACGCTGGCCGGCGCGCGGACGCCGCCGCCGGCCATGTACACGGCGCTCAGCACCCAGGCGCTGAAGAAGCGCCCCGGTCGCACCGACTACCTGCGCGGCATCGCAACGCGCGCCGCCGATGGCCAATGGCACGTCGCACCGGCCGGATCGCAAAGCTCCGCGTCGCTGAGCGGTCTCGCGGCCGCCAACTGTTTCATCGTCCTGGGCCACGATTCCGCGGCAGTCGACGCGGGCACCCCGGTCGACATCCTGCCGCTCGACGGCCTGATCTGAATTCCAATCGGTATATTTCTACGGGGGCAATCCGCACATGAAGAAACAAATCTCGTCGATCGCCGCGGGACAGACCGCAAAGGCGCTGATCCTCGTCTACCTGACGTTCAGCGTGCCGATCGTGCTGCTCGGCATTCTCGTCGCGTATATCCGTTACGGGATGGTCGAGTTGAGCACGATCCTGAGCGCGCTGCTGCTGAACGCGATCCTCGGTTTCGTGCTGCTGTGGATCGCGTGCCATGCGTACAACTGGGTCGCGTCGCGCTTCGGGGGCATCGAGATCGTGCTGTCCGATCCGCCGGAGGAAGCGTGAGCGTCACGCCGCTGATCCGCGCGGCCGACCCGCGCGACGTCGGCGCGATCCTCGCGCTGATGCGCGAGCTGGCCGAGTTCGAGAAGCTCACGGACCTGTTCGTCGCGACCGAATCCGATCTCGCGGACGCGCTGTTCGGCGAGCACCCGGCTGCCGAAGCGCTGGTGGCCGAACGCGACGGCGCGATCGTCGCGTACGCGCTGTTCTTCCACAACTATTCGACGTTCCTCGGCCGCCGCGGGCTCTATCTCGAGGATCTGTACGTGCAGCCGTCGCAGCGCGGCACGGGCCTGGGCACCGCGATGCTGCGTCATCTCGCGGCCGTCGCCGTCGAGCGCCGTTGCGGGCGCTTCGAATGGTCGGTCCTCGACTGGAACCAGCCGGCGATCGACTTCTACGAGAAGATGGGCGCGACCGTGCTGCCGGAGTGGCGCATCGTGCGCGTGACGGGCGACGCGCTGGACACGCTCGCCGCGCATTGAGCGCGAGCCGGCCGCGCCGGCCGTCGCTGCAAATGAAAACGGGCGCCGCGGCGCCCGTTTTTTCGTCCGGCGGTTGCCGGCAACGCGCGTCACGCGTCGTCCGCATCGGCGCCTTCGGCCTCTTCCGCGCCGAGCAACCCGGCCGCCGTGTCGCCCGGCAACGCCTCGACCTGCTTCAGCTTGCGGTTCATCACACGCGTGCGCTGCTCGGCGGACTCGATCGAGCGCGTGACCGTTTCGAGCTGCGCCTTCGTGCGCGCGAGCACGTCGCCGAACTTGCCGAACTCCGTCTTGACCGCGCCGAGCACCTGCCAGACCTCGCTCGAACGCTGCTCGATCGCGAGCGTGCGGAACCCCATCTGCAGGCTGTTGAGCAGTGCGGTGAGCGTGGTCGGCCCCGCGACCGTCACGCGATAGTCGCGCTGCAGCAGGTCGGTCAGCCCCGGGCGGCGCAGGATCTCCGCATAGAGCCCTTCGGTCGGCAGGAACAGCAGCGCGAAGTCGGTCGTGTACGGCGGCGCGACGTACTTCTCGGCGATCGTGCGCGCTTCCATCCGCACCCGCGCCTCCAGCGCACGCGCCGCCTCCTCGACGGCCACCGCGTCGGCACGTTCCTGCGCGTCGATCAGCCGCTCGTAGTCTTCGCGCGGGAATTTCGCGTCGATAGGCAGCCACACCGGCGACGCGTCGCGCGTGCCCGCGTCGCGGCCCGGCAGCCGGATCGCGAATTCGACGCGCTCGGTACGCTTCGGCACCGTCGCGACGTTCTTCGCGTACTGGTCGGGCGTCAGCATCTGCTCGAGCAGCGCCTCGAGCTGCACCTCGCCCCAGGTGCCGCGCGTCTTCACGTTGGTCAGCACCTTCTTCAGATCGCCGACGCCGGCCGCGAGCGTCTGCATCTCGCCGAGCCCGCGATGCACCTGTTCGAGCCGATCCGATACGAGCTTGAACGATTCGCCGAGCCGCTGCTCGAGCGTCGCGTGCAGCTTCTCGTCGACGGTGCGGCGCATCTCCTCGAGCTTCGCCGCGTTATTCGTCTCGATTTCCTTCAGCCGCTGTTCGAGCGTCGCACGCACTTCGCCGATCCGACGGTCGTTCGCCTCGGTCAGTTGCGTGAGCTGCCGGTTCAGCGTGTCGCCGAACAGCCGCAGCGCGCCCGCCTGTTCCTCGCGCGCCTGTTGAGCCTGGCGCTGCACGCTTTCGCGCATCGCATCGAACTGCTGCGCGTTGCCGGCGACGAGCTTGCCGAGCTGCTGCGCGAACCCCTCGATCTGGTTGTTCTGCATGGTCGCCACGCTGGTCAGTTGCGCGGCGAGCGTTTGCTGCAACTGGGCGAAGCTGCCGGCCAGCTCGGTACGCGAGCCGCGTGCGTTCTCGACGATCTCGCCGCGCAATTCGCGTTCGAGCCGCTCGACCGCGCGCGCCTGCGCATGCGCGGCGTCCTCGATCTGGTCGCCGAGCACGGCCGCGTCGTCGTGGCGGCCGCCGCCGCGCACGAGCGCGACGATCGCCACCGCGAGCGCGACGGCCAGCACGACGACCGCCGCAAGCAACAACGTCGTCGTCATGCGCGCGGCTTCCCGATCACGTCAGGGTTGATCGGATTCGGCGGCTGCCCCGCACGCGGCCCCTCGCCCAGCGCGGCGATCAGGTTGTCGGCGGCGAGATTGGCCATCGCGCGGCGCGTCTTTTCGGTCGCGCTCGCGATATGCGGCGTCAGCACGACGTTCGGCACCTCGAGCAGCGCCGGATGCACGCTCGGCTCGCCCTCGAAGACGTCGAGGCCGGCCGCGGCGATCGTCCCGTCGCGCAGCGCGGCGGCCAGCGCCGCATCGTCGACGATCCCGCCGCGCGCGATGTTGGTCAGCGTCGCCGTGGGTTTCATCTTCGCGAGCTCGGCCGCGCCGATCGTGTGATGGTTCTCCTTCGTGTACGGCAGCACCAGCACGACATGATCGGCTCGCGCGAGCAGCGCATCCTTCGACACGTATTCGGCATTCAGCTCGGCTTCGATCTCGGGCGCGACCCGCGACCGGTTGTGATAGATCACCTGCATCCCGAAGCCGCACGCGCGGCGCGCGAGCGCCTGACCGATACGGCCCATCCCGATCACGCCGAGCGTCGAGCCGTAGATGTCGCTGCCGAGGAAGCCGTCGTACGCCCACTTCCGCCAGTGACCGGCGCGCAGCCAGTGTTCGGATTCGGCGATCCGGCGCGCGGCGGCCATCATCAGCGCCCAGCCGAAATCGGCGGTCGATTCGTTCAGCACGTCGGGCGTGTTGGTGCCGAGCACGTTCGCCGCGTTGAATGCGGCCATGTCGAAGTTGTTGTAGCCGACCGCCATGTTCGCCACCACCCGCAGGCGCGGCGCCGCCGCGAGCGTGGCCGCGCCGATCGGGTCGCCGGCCGTCAGCGCGCCGTCCTTGTCGGCCAGGCGCGCGGCCAGCGCGTCGGGCGCGAGCGCGTCGCCGTCGTTCCAGTCGACGTCGAAATACTGCTTGAGCCGTTCGATCACGTCCGGAAAGATCGGACGCGCGACCAGGATCTTCTGCATCGCCATCTCCGCATGCCGCGGACGGATCGCGGCGCGCGATGCGCCACCGGAACCGCCCGCTCGGGGTTGAAAAACGTCAGCTTACGCCGGGAAGAAAAGCCAGGACGTCAGCAGGAATACCGGTATCAGCACGACGAGCGCCCAGCCGAGATACGCGAAGAAGCTCGGCATCTTCACGCCGCGCGATTCGGCGATCGCCTTCACCATGAAGTTCGGCGCGTTGCCGATATAGCTGTTCGCGCCCATGAACACCGCGCCGGCGGAAATCGCGGCGAGCGTCGACGCGCCGGTCGTCATCAGCGTCTGTGCATCGCCGCCCGCGAGGTTGAAGAACACCAGGTAGGTCGGCGCGTTGTCGAGGAACGACGACAGGATGCCCGTCGCCCAGAAGTACATCGCGTCGATCGGCTTGCCGTCGGGCCCCGTGACGAGATGGACGATCTGCGCGAACGCGCCGTCCGCGCCCGCGCGCAAGATCACGATCACGGGCGCGATCGTCACGAAGATACCCGCGAACAGCTTCGCGACCTCCTCGATCGGCGCCCAGTTGAACGCGTTGCCCTCGCGCGCGGAACGCGGCGTCAGCGCGAGCGACGCGAGCGTCACGACCACGAGCGCGACGTCGCGCACGAGATTCTGCAGCGCGACGTGCGTGCCCCACACGTCGAACGAGATGCCCGGCTTCCACACGCCGCTCATCAGCACGAGCGCGATCACGGCCGCCAGCAGCACGAAATTGATCTTGCCGTCGATCGACAGCGCCGCACCGTCGGGCGTCGGATCGAGCGCGGCCGGCCGCTCCTCGCCGCCCTTCCGGTAGAAGTACGTATCGAGCGCAAAGAACAACGTCAGCAGCACCACGCAGATGAACAGCATCGGCAGCGCGAGATGGGTGGTCGTCCAGAAGAAGCTCACGCCGTTCAGGAAGCCGA